>NZ_JAWJTI010000048.1:0-25077 GCF_032911525.1 Stenotrophomonas veracruzanensis | reverse complement strand
GGCGGGGCACTGTGGGTTTGCGGGGTGTGAGCCGCATGGATGCGGCGACCAAGCCTACATGGACGTATTTACGGCGTCCCCGCAAACCCACAGTGCCCCGCCATCCCTCAGTAAACCCGCTGTTGCCGTTGCTCTGGCTCCGGCTCTGGCCTCTGCGGGTGCCGGGCGCAGCCCGGCCATAAACCCCCTACTTCTTTGCGCGCGGTTGGTTCAGCGGCTCCATCGCGCGGAAGCGCTGGCTGTACTCGTCGGTCAGATTGCGCGCTTCCTGGCTGTTGCGCACGATGCTCGGGGTCAGCAGCACGATCACTTCGGAACGACGGCTGGTGCGGCTCTTCTGCCCGAACAGCGCGCCCACCACCGGAATCCGGCTCAACCCAGGAATGCCGCTGCTGCCATCGGTGGCCGAGTCGGTGATCAGGCCGGCCAGCATGATGGTGTCGCCGCTCTGCACCGCCGCTTCGGTCGACAGCTTCTTGGTGGAAATCCGCGGGTTGCAGTTGCGCTCGGTCGGATTACAGTTGTCGGGCACGTTCGAGGCGCTGCTCACTTCCTGCACGATGTCGAGGAACACCGTGCCGTCGCGCGTCACGCGCGGGCGCACCTTCAGGATCACGCCGGTGTCGATGTACTGCACCGAGCTGTAGCTGCTGGTGCCGATGCCGGTGTTCACCGTAGTCGTGTTGATCGGCACCTTGTCGCCCACGTTGAGCGTGGCCTCGGCATTGTTGCGCACGAACACCGAAGGGGTCTGCAGCAGGCGCACATCGGTGACCTTGTCCAGCGCGCTCACCACCGCTGCGCCGTTGTGGCCGGTGAATGCCCAGCCCAGGCCTTCGCCACCGGTCGCGGCACCGGCGAAGCTGCTCCAGGAGCCACCCGCTGCTGCCGGCAGGGTCACGCCACCCAATGCTCCCGTCAGCGCACGCCCGGCCACGGCATTGTCGAAGAACCAGTTCACGCCGTACTTCAGGTCGCCATCCAGCGAGACTTCGGCCACCTGCGCTTCGATATGTACCTGCAGCGGCATCACGTCCAGCTTCTCGATCACTTCGCGGATCGAGCGCCAGGCCTGCGGGGTCGAACGCACCAGCAGGGTGTTGGTTTCCTCCACCGCCGACACGCCCACGCGGTCGCCTTCCACTTCCAGGCTGACACTGACGTTGCCGGACTGGCGCTGCGGCAGGTTCATGCTGCCATTGCCGCCACCACTGGCGCTGCCGCCCGGGGTCGAACCGAAGCTGCTGCTGTTGTTGCTGTCCATGCCACGGTCGCCATCACTGCCCAGCTGCGATGGCATCGCGCCCGGTGCCAGCGATGCAGCGCTGGAGCCACCGCGGTTGCCGCTGCTGGCGAACGCTTCACTGAGGCGCTCGGCCAGGTCGCGCGCCTTGATGTAGCGCAGTTCGTAGGAGAACAGGCGGGCACTACCACCGGCCGTATCAATGCGGTCCAGCCACTGCTGGATCTGGTCCAGGTAGCGCACCTGCGGGGTGATCACCAGCACCGCATTGGCGTTTTCCAGCGGCAGGAAGCGGAACATGCCGGCGCTTGGCGTCTTGCTCTCCTCGCCGAATACTTTCTCCAGGTCGGCGGCGACCTGCTCGGCCTTGCCGGACTGGATCGGGAACACACCCACCGACATGCCCGACAGCCAGTCAACGTCGAAGATCTCGACGGTGCGCATGTAGTTTTCCAGCTCGGCGCGGGTACCGCCCAGGGTGATCACGTTGCGGCCACTGTCGACGTTGACGATGGCGTTGGGCCGCGCATACGGCTCCAGCACCTTCTTCATCTCGGTGGCGGAGATGAACTGCAGCGGGATCACACGTACTTCGAAACCGCGCGCGCTGGCGGCCGGCGCAGTGCTCGGCGCAACCGTGCCGGCCAGCGCCTGGTCGGCGGCGACGATGTTGTAGCGGCCACCGCTGTAGACCATGCGTGCGTTGTTCCAGCCCAGCACCATTTCCAACAGGTTCAACGCCTGCGCCGGCGACACCGGCTTGGGCGTTGCCAGCGTGACCGTACCCTGCACCCCCGGTGCGATCACGTAGTTCTGGCCCAGCATGTCACCGAGAATCGCCTTGACCACCGCGTGCACCGACTCGCCTTCGAAGTTGAAGGTCGCTTCACCGGTACTGGCGCCATGCAGTGCCGGTGCCGGCGAGCGGGCTGCCTCGCGGTTGATCATGGTGCCGGTGCCACGACGGATCACCGCCTGTGGCGCACCTTGTGCGTCGCGGGCGGCATCGGCGGCCACCTCCGCTGCCTGTCCGGCATCGGTGGTGGATGTCAGGTTGCCCTTGCGCTGCACATGCGGCGCGGACACGGTGCTGCAGCCGACCAGCAGCGCGAGGGCAAAGGACCAGGGAAGAAAACGCAGGCTCATGCATTCACTCTATCGGTTGGTGCCATCGCCCGGGGGCGGCGACGGTTGTTGCTGCTGTTGTTGCTGCAGCTGGCGGCGACGGGCCTGGATGCGTTCGCGGATGGCCTGCATCTGCGCTTCGCTGGGGCCGTTGTTGTTGGCAGGCGGTGTGGCGGCCGCCGCAGCCGAAGGCGCTGGCGCACTGCCAGCAGGCGACGGCGATGGGGTTGCAGCCGCCGCCGGCGGTGCCGGCGGAGCGCCTGCCGGGGGCGGCACAACGATGGCACCTGCCGGCGGCGCACCGTTGGCGCCGCGCAGCACGGTCGGCGGCTCGCCGCCCTGCCCATTGAATACGGCCAGTTCCAGCACCTGGTTGCCACCGGGGCCGATCACCGTGGCCTGGCGTGGCGCCAGCCCCACCAGCTGCCAGCCATCCACGGCGTCGCCATTGAGGCGCAGGCGCAGCGAGCGGTTCTGTTCGGTGGTGAAGGTGGCCATGCCGAAGTCGCCGGTCAGCAGCACGCCGGTCAGGCGCAGCGCGGCGCTGGCGGCGGGCTCGCTGCCGCCGAGCAGGTAGGGCTTCGGCCTGCGGTCCTCGGCGAACAGCGGTCGTTCGCCGATGGCGCTGTAACTGTCGGCGCTGGCCATGCGTTCTGCGGCCAACGGCGGCAGCACCGGCAACGAAGGCACCGCATCGGCATCACCGTCCGCACCTGGCAGCTGGCTGCCCAGACCGAAGCCGGTGGCCAGCCAGACCGCTGCCGCCCAGCCGGCCAGTGCCAGCAGGAAGCCGGTACGCAGGCTGATCTGCTCAAGCTTCATCGGCCACCTCCTGCCCTTCTTCCGGCGCAGCCGGTGCGGGTGTTGGTGCGGTCGATGGCGGCGGCGCCCCCGCGCCCGGCTCGGCGGCAGGTGCCGGCGCAGCGCCATCGGCAGCGGCACCGGGCAGCAGGTAACCGGCCAGTTCGAACGACACGTCCAGGCCGAGCCCGGATTCATTCGGCGACTGCTGGAAGCGCTGTGCGATCAGGTTGAGGTTGTCGACGAACAAACGCGGGCTGCCGGTTTCCAGGCTGTGCAGCACGGTGGCCAGTTCGGCCACGCCACAGCGCAGGCGTACCTGCATGGCAACGCGCACGAACTCGGCGTCGCGCCGGTTGTCGGTGAGCGGCGTGCGGTTGCTGATGGTGCAGCTGCGGTTGCCCGGGCTGGCCATCGCCACCGCATCCTGCAGCTTGGCGCCCAGTGCGGCGGCGGCGGCTTCGGCGGTGGCCTCGCGCAGGAATCCCGGCCGTTGCTGCAGGGCTTCGCGTGTGGCTCGCAGGCGCTGTTCGATCTGCGGCTGCTGTTGCAGCTGCGACTGTACGCGCGACTCGCGCTCGCGCAGCGCCGCGACATCGGCATCGATCTCGCGCAGCGGCTGGGTGAACCAGGGGTGCACCAGCAGCAGGTAGGCCAGGCCCAGCACTGCCAGCAGCAGCGCCAGCGCCAGCCAGCGGTCACGGCGTGCGCTTGGCATCGGCATCGGCCGCCTCCCGGGTCGGGGCCGCTGCCGGCAACGGCTGCAGCTCAGCGGTCATGGTGAAGCGGTCGCGGCCACTGGCGGCACCATCGGCCTGCAGCACACCGGTCAGGTTGACCTTGCGCCACTGCGGCGCGTCCTGCAGCAGCTGCACCAGCTGCGAGGCCTCCCGGCTGAGCCCGATCAACTGCAGGTTGTTGCTCTCGATGGCCAGCTTTTCCAGGTAGGTTCCTTCCGGCAGGCGGCGGGTCAGTTCGGTCCAGATCTCCACCGTACCTGCGCGCTGGCTGCGCTGCTTTTCCAGGAACGCCGCACCGTCGATCAACGCCTGCAGCTGCGCTCGTTCGCTGGCCACGCCGCGTGCACTGCGCGCACTGCGCTCCACCTGCGCGCGCAGTTCTTCGGCCGCCGCGCGGCGGTTGTCGAGCAGCTGCAGGCCGGCCAGCACCAGCATCACCACCGCGGCCACCGCCAGCAGCAAGTTCCAGCGCCGCATCGGATCGGTCCGCACCTGGCGCTGTGCGGGCGGCAGCAGGTTCACCTGCAGCGTGGTGCCCTGTGCATCAATCGCATCGACACCGGCCAGCGCGTCGGCCCATTGGCCCACGTCGTTGCGCCAGGCCTCCAGTTGGCGCAGAGGCCAGGCCACCAGTTCGACCTGCAGCTGGCCTTCGCCGGCCACACCGAGTTCACGCACGTCATAACTGACCTGGCTGGATTCGAACGGCGTCTGCCGATCGATCTCGAAGCCGACCACCGCGCGCAGGCGGTCGGCCGCCGCCGCAGGCAACCGCAGCTGACGACGCAGTACATCGCCGGCCGGCAGCAGCCACACCCGCGGCAGGCTGCGCAGCCGCGCCTCCAGCACCCGGTCCAGTTCAACCGGCGACAGCGGCCACGGCAGGCGCGCCACCGGCTCGCGACGCTCGCCCGCCTCACGCCAGACCTGCAACTGCTCGCCCTCGCACTGCAGCAGCAGGCGTGCCTGTGCCCAGCCCAGCGCCCATTGCCAACGAGCCGGCACCCAGGCCAGCAGCGATTGCCGCCACCAGCGCAGGAAGCGGCCGACGCCGGGGCCGATCCGGCCCTGCACCTGCCGCAGACTGTCCTGCCAAGCCGTCATCTTGCTGTCATTCCCTGCTCCCAGCGAAGCACTGTGTAGGACCGCCCGGGAACCCCGCCCGAGCCATTGCGTACCACCGCCTGCAACACCGACCGGCGTCCACTGCCGTCGGTGACACGGGACTCGATACTATAGGTGCCACTGCTGCTGGCAAGGGTTGACGCACCGGCAGCGGAATCGGCATCACGCTCCTGCTGGGCACGCTGGGCCAGCACGGTATCGGCGTCCAGGCCCAATGCGGTCAACACCACGGCACTGGCGAACTGCGGATCCGGCCGCGCCTGGCGGCTGTACAGGGTAAGGTGCGGCAGCATCTTCTGATACAGCGGCCCACGCATGCCGAGCACCCGCTGCAGCTCGCCAAGGGTCTCGAAACGCTTGTTGCGCGGGCCGTACGGCAACCCGGCCGCCGCGTAGTCAGGCGCCTCGGCGCCCCCTCCCGGCTGCAGCAGGCTGTCCTCGTCACGCCAGTCGACGATGGCACCGGCCAACTGCCGCGCTGCCCCTTCGTCTTCGCCCAGCGCCTTGAGGAAGGCGGTCAACAGGGTCACGTCGGCCAGGTTCAGGTTGATCTTGCCGTTCTCGTCCAGCACCTTGATCTCGATGCTGGCGTCATCGAACTGCCATCGATAGGTACGGCCATCGGCGCGCCAGGGCGCCCGCTGCGGATCGGCGGACAGCCGCGTCAATGCGTACTCCAGACCCGCCCGTGCACGCTCCTGGCCACGCGCATCGTCATCCAGCACCCGCTGCTGCAGGTGCTCGACACGCGCACTCAGCGCGAAGGCGCCGACCAGTGCGGTCATCAACGCGATCAGCCACAGCACCAGCACCAGTGCCGCGCCACGTGTCCGGATCACCGTGCACCTCCGCTGCCACCGGCGCGCGGCGCCACCACCAGCGTGGGCCAGGGCGCGCCCTTGGCTGGCACGATCTGGATCTCCACCAGCATCGGCAGGCGACGGGTATCGTCCCAACGCGGCATCCAGTCGGTCACCTGGCCGGTGCTGGCATCGATGCCGCGATAGCGCAGCTGCACCGACTTCAGGTTCTCCACCAGCACTTCCGGCGGACGTGGTGGATTCTCCGCGATGCGCTCGCCTTCCTGCAGCAGCACCAGATCCAGCAACAGACGTTGCTGACCATTGCGGCCATCAACCTGCAGTGCATGCAGGTACGATCCCCCCCGACCGAGATAGCCCGGCAGATCCGCGGCGAACAGCATGCGATTCTCCTCACCCTGGAAGAAGATCGGCTCGCGGGTGGGATCAGGCGCTTCGAGCGGCGTACGTAGCGCGCCTGCCAACTGCCGACGCAGCAACGCCTCCACTGCGCGCATGCGTTCACTCTCGGCAGCGATCTGCTCGCCGCGCTGGCTGACCGCCATCGCCGAGCGAACGCTGGCGAACGCCAACGCCAGGCCACCGGCCAGCAGCACCGTGGCCAGCATCACTTCAACCAGAGTGAAACCCGCGGCGCGGCGTTTCATCGCGCGCTCTCCAGGTCCGGCGGCAACAGGCGCAGGCTGCGCCAGCGCAGCTGCTCACGCTCACTGTCGCCCCACCGCACCTGCAGCTGCAGCTCGGCCAACCAGGGGGCACCCGGTGATTGAGATTGCGCCTGCGCCACGTTGCCGGCGCGTGGCTCCACCCACGGCTGCACCTGCAGCTGCCAGTGGTAGCGGCCTTGTTCCCAGTCACCCTGCTGACTGCCGACCTGCAGTGGCGAGGCAACCCCGGCCTCGGCCAGCAGCGACTGCGCATGCAGCACCGCACGCGTGCGCAGCTCGGCCTCGCGCACCTGTTTCGCGCCACCTGAGAGACTTCCCAGCAGCAGGGTCAGCGCCAACCCGAGCAGGGCGAAGGCGATGATCACTTCCAGCAGGGTGAAGCCGCGGGCGCGCCGCTTCATTGCGACCGCCAGGGGCCGGAGCGGACCTCGCCGGTCAACCAGCCAACATCGATGCGCCATTCGGCGTCGTCACGCTGCAACCGGATGCGGCCACCGCTGGAGCCGCCATCGGGGTGAAACTCGATCACGCCCTGCCCCGGCGCGGTGGCCAGCTGCGCGGCGCCTTCGAACTGCACCTGCAGCTGTGCCGGCACGTCACCGTGGCGCTGGTTGGCGCCTTCCCAGCGCCGCTTTGCCGGCTCGATGACAAAACGCTGCGGCTCGCCACGGGCGATAGCCTGCGCGCGCACCATGCGCAGCTGGTTGGCGATGTCCTTGCCGGCGCTGCGCAGCTGCATGCCGGCGAACCCGCGCGACAGCCCTGCAGCAGTGATCAGGCCGATCGCAGCGATCAGCGCGATCACCAGCAGCATTTCCAGCAGCGACAGGCCCGCCGCACGCCTGCCGTGCAGGCGCGGGCGTGGCAGCCGGCGCGGCAGGAAATGGGTCATGCAGGTTTACGGCTGGTAACGGATGTCGGCATCGACGCTGCTGCCGCCGGCCTTGCCGTCCTTGCCCAGGCTGACCAGCTCGTACGGCTGACCCTCGCCCGGCGCACGGTATTCCAGCGCGTGGCCCCACGGGTCGTTCAGATCGGCCGGCTTGGCATACGGGCCCAGCCAGCCGCCGACACCGGCCGGTGCGGTCACCAGGTCGTTCAGCGAACCCGGCAGCTTGCCGGTGTCGATCTGATAGTTGTCGATCTTGGAGGCGACGGTCTGCACCTGCGCCTTGGCGATGTTGGCCTTGCCGCGGTCGGCACCGCCCAGAACGCGGCTGGCCACCAGGGTCAGCACCGCGCCGATCAGTACGATGACGATGATGATTTCCAGCAGGCTCATGCCCGACTGGTTGCGCGCGGCGGTGAAGGAAAGGCGGATCGGTCGACGGGAAGCAATCATGGTCGGTCCTTTCAGTTGCGGAGTTTCGGGGTTGCGTAGGGATCCATCGTCAACCGATGGCATTGGTCAGGTCGTACAGCGGTACCAGCACGGCCACGATCACCGCGCCCACCACCGAGGCCAGCACCAGGGTGATCGCCGGCACCATTGCCGCCAGCAGACGATCAATGCGGCGGGCGCTGTCCTGTTCAAACGTGTCGGCGGCCTTCAGCAGCATGGTATCGAGGGCGCCGGATTCCTCGCCAACCTGGATCATCTGCAGCGCCAGGCGAGGGAAACGCTTGCCGCGTGACAGCGCCAGCGACAGGCCGGCACCGTTCTTCACTTCGTCTGCGGCGGCTTCCACATCGGCGGCCAGCGCGCGGTTGCCCAGCACGTTGCGGGCGATGCCCAGGGCACCCAGCAGCGGCACGCCATTGCGCAGCAGGGTACCCAACGTGCGGGCCAATCGCGCGGTTTCCAGTTCACCCAGCAGGCGGCCGATGCCGCGACGCTGCAGCAACCAGCCGTCCAGCGCCAGCCGGAAGGCCGGTTGCCGCGCCTTGCGTTCAAGGAACAGCACCAGCACCGCCGGCACCACCAGCAGCAGCACCCACCAGTCGCGCACGAACAGACCCAGCTGCAGCACCGCGTTGGTGAACCACGGCAGCGCCACATCCAGGCTCTCGTACATCTGCGCGAACTGCGGCACCACGTAGCCGAGCAGGAACAGCAGCGCACCGCCCACCACCACCAGCAGGATGGCTGGATAGACCAGCGCGTTGATCACCTTGCCCTGCAGCGCGCGGCTGCGTTCGAGATAGTCGGCCAGGCGCTGCAGGGTCTCGTGCAGGCTGCCGCCGGCTTCGCCGGCACGCACCATGTTCACGTACAGGCGCGAGAACAGGCCGTGCTGGCGTTCCAGCGCGGTCGACAGCGGTGCACCACCGCGCACCACATCGCGGATATCAGTGATCGCGCGGCGCGAGCGTTCGTCTTCCGGCAGGCCGAGCAGGATCGACAGCGCACGATCCAGTGGCTGGCCGGCCCCGAGCAGGGTTGCCAGCTGCTGGGTGAACTGCAGCAGCGCGGCGCCCTGCAGCGGGCGCTGGCGCAGCAGGTTGCGCCAGCTGCTGCCACCGATCGCGCCGCCATCAGCCAGCTGCGTCTCCATCGGCAGATGGCCCTGGTCCTGCAGGCGCGCCACCAGCTCGGCCTCGCTGGCCGCTTCCATCTGACCGTCGAAGATCTCGCCGTGCGGATTGAGCGCCTTGTAGCGGTAAGTCGGCATATCAGCCCCGGGATCCTGCGCGCATCAGCTTTCCTCGGTCACGCGCAGCACTTCCTCGATGGTGGTCTGCCCGCTCAGTGCTTTGGACAGGCCATCCTCGTACATGGTGCGCATGCCGGCTTCGCGGGCGATGCGTTCGATCTCGCCCATGCCGTCGCGGCGCATCACCGCACGCCGCAGCGCATCGTTCATCACCAGGAATTCCATGATGGTGGTACGCCCCAGATAGCCGGTCGGCGCCAGCGCCGAGGGCTTGGGGCGGAACAGATGGATCGGCCCTTGCGGCTGCAGGCGGCGCAGCTCGAAGCGTTCAATCTCTTCCGGCGAGGCTTCGTAGCGCTCGGCGTGGGTCGGTTCCAGCCGGCGCACCAGGCGCTGGGCCAGGATACCGTTGATGGTTGACGTGAGCAGGTAGTCCTCCACGCCCATGTCGAGCAGGCGGGTGATGCCGCCAGCCGCATTGTTGGTGTGCAGGGTGGACAGCACCAGATGGCCGGTCAACGCCGACTGGATCGCGATGCGCGCGGTTTCCAGATCGCGCATTTCGCCGATCATGATGATGTCCGGATCCTGGCGCACGATGCTGCGCAGGGCGTTGGCAAAGTCCAGCCCGATCTGCGGCTTGGCCTGGATCTGGTTGATGCCCTCGATCTGGTATTCAACCGGGTCTTCAACGGTGATGATCTTGACGTCGGCAGTGTTGAGCTGGCTGAGCGCGGTGTACAGCGTGGTGGTCTTGCCCGAGCCGGTCGGGCCGGTCACCAGCAGGATGCCGTGCGGCTGTTCCAGCACCTTGCGGAACTGCGGCAGGAACGCGTCGGTGAAACCGAGGCGATGGAAATCGAACACCACCGTTTCACGGTCGAGCAGACGCATCACCACGCTTTCGCCATGCGCGGTGGGCACCGTGCTCACGCGCAGATCCAGCTCCTTGCCCTGCACCCGTAGCATGATGCGGCCATCCTGCGGCAGGCGGCGCTCGGCGATGTTGAGCCGGGCCATGATCTTGATGCGGCTGATCACCGCAGCGGTGAGGTTGGCCGGCGGGCTTTCACCCTCCACCAGCACACCGTCGACGCGGTAGCGCACCTTCAGCCGGCTCTCGAACGGTTCGACATGGATGTCCGAGGCACGCAGCTCCACCGCACGCTGGATCACCAGGTTGACCAGGCGGATCACCGGCGCTTCCGAAGCCAGGTCGCGCAGGTGTTCGATGTCATCGACCGCGCCGCCTTCGCCGTCGGCGGTTTCGACGATCGCGCCCATCGCGCTGCGGCCTTGGCCGAACCAGCGCTCGACCAGATCGTCGATCTCCGCGCGCATGCCCAGCACCGGCGTCACCGGTACACCCAGTGCCAGCTGCACGGCCTGTTGCGGGTAAGGATCGTGGGCATCGGCCAGCCACAGCCGTACGCCCCGTTCATCCAGCGCCAGCGGGCAGACATGGAACTGCTTGAGGAAGCGCAGCGACAGCGGCACTCCCTCCGCCAGGCCCTGCGGTGGTGCCTCGGGCAACTGCTTGCCTTCCAGCAGCGGCAGGCCCAGCACCTCGGCGCTGGCCTGCGCCTGGTCACGTTCGGAAACCAGTCCCAGCCGCACCAGCAGGCCCAGCAGGCTTCCGCCGGCCTCTGCGTGCAGCGGACGCGCACGTGCCAGATCGCCTTCCTTCAGCCGGCCGCGCGCCAGCAGCGCATCCAGGATGCGGCCTTCAGCGTCGTCGGCAGCGGCGGTAGCAGCAAGCGCGTTCACATGACTCTCCTGTCAATCGGCTCGACTTTAGCAGTTAAGCCATGATTTACGCCGCCTCTCCGCCACCTTTCGTAAAAAGACGAAGCCCGTCACATGCGGTGACGGGCTTCGGCCATTCAACTACGACAGTGCGTGCTTACTGCGTGGCAAGGATGCTCACGCCGTTGTAGGCCGCCTCGCCCACCACCTTGATGTAGTAGGTGCCGGCCACCGGCTTGTTCACCCGCACCGTTTCGGACGTGCCAGGACGGGTCGACTTGCCGTCGTTGTCGCTGGCGCTCGGCTCGCGTCCCTGGGCGATGTAGACCGACACGTTGCCGGTGCCACCGTAGGTGATCACGCTGAGCTGCTTGCCGGCGACGGCTTCGAAGCTGTACAGGCGGCTGCTGGCGGCAGCACCATTCAGGCCACCGACGGCAGCCTTGTTGGTCAGCGGCGTGGCCACCGGCCCGCAGTTCTCGGTGCACGGTTCTTCCAGTGCCTTGGCCAGCGCGGCCTTGGCATCGAGAATACCGGTACCGATCGGGGTGGCTGCCGGAATGGCGACCGGGAACGGACGCGCGGTCTCCTTCAGCAGGGTGCGCATCGCGGCCGGGGCCAGCGGATCCTTGCCCTTGGCGATCAGCGCGCTCTGCACCAGTGCAGCAACAGCAGCCACGTGCGGCGAGGCCATCGACGTGCCGCCCATGCCCATGTAGCTGTAGCTGCCCGACTCCGGCGTGGTGGCCGCATCGGAGCCGGACTGCCAGACGTAGCCGCCCGGATTGCCGTCCACACTGCCGCCACCGCCCGGACCGGACAGGTCCACACGGGTGCCGTAGTTCGAGTAGTAGGTGATCCCGCCGGTGATGCGGGTGGCGCCGACGGTCACCACGCCGTCGCAACTGGCTGGGCGGTACTTGGAGGCGTTGTCGGTCTCGTTGCCTGCGGCCACGACCACGGTGGTGCCCCGCGAGATCGCGCCGTTGATCGCATCCTGGTAGGTCCCGTCGCAGCTGCCGCTGCCGCCGAGGCTCATGTTGATGACCTCGGCCGGGTTGGTATTGGCGGGTACGCCGGCCACCGTGCCGCCAGACGCCCAGGTGATGGCGTCGGCGATATCGGAAAGGTAGCCACCGCACTTGCCGAGCACGCGGACCGGCAGCACCTTGGCCTTGTGCGCGACACCGGCCATGCCGACGCCGTTATTGGTCTGCTCGGCCACGGTACCGGCCACATGGGTACCGTGCCAGGAGCTGTCCTCGGCGACGGAGCCGGTGTAGCACTCGTTGTCGTTCTCGACCCAGTCGCCATAATCCTGCGCGCCCGGCACGCGATCGTTGGTGGCACGGCGCGACGTCTCGGCATCGCTGATGAAGTCGTAGCCTTCCAGCAGGTTGCCGACCAGGTCCGGGTGCTGCGGCAGGATACCGGTGTCGAGTACCGCCACCACCACGCCTTCGCCCTGCGATACATCCCACGCCGACGGTGCGTTGATGCCGCCGGTGGCGTTGTGCAGGTGCCACTGGTACTGCTGGTAGTAGGGATCATTCGGCGCCAGCGCCGGCTGCACGTCACCGGCACGCAGCTCGGTACGGCGCAGCTTCACATCGGCCTCGGCGTACTGCACCGACGGGTCGGCCTTCAGCTCCTTCAGTACGCGCTGCAGCTCGGCCGGGGCCAGGCGGCCCTGCACACGGATGAGGTCCGCACCGGTCGACAGCTTGCGCACCACCTGCGGGCCGAGGGTACTGGCGCGGGAGGTGCCGCCGGAGAGGCTGGCACGGGTCAGTGCGGACTGCACGGTGGACAGCTTCGCCGAGCGGTCGGTGGCGGCAGCAGCGCCGGCACGGTACTTGACGATGATGCGCTCGGCCCCCGGTTGGGCGGTACTGGCCTGGCGCACCGGCTCACGGGTCGGCAGTCCAGCAGCGTGGACGGCACCGACAGCCGTCATCGACAGCACGGCGGCGGCAAGCACATTGATGCGAAGGTTCTGCTTCTTGATCACGTCGAATTCCTCTTCTGGGTCATGGATCGAACCAACACTGCGGCCATCATTCCTTGACGACTCCCGGCCGGCCCAGCCGGGATTGCCGTGACCTCCCCCCAGGCCCTCATTGCAGGTTTGGCGCCGGCGTGGGTGGCCGCCGGCGCAATGGAGTGGCTTACCAGCCGAAGCCGGCACCGACGCCAACCGAGCTGTCGTCGCTGCTGAAGGCACCGCCGAGGGTGACCGTGGCGCGATCGCTGATCGCACGCTGGTAGCCCAACGACAACGCCGACTCGCCGCCCTGGAAACCGATGCCGACGCCGACCCGGTTCTGGGTGCGGATACCGGCGGCACTGGTGGCCATGTTGAGCATCGCGGCACTCATCGCGCCCTGGCGGTCGATGCGGCGGTCCATGTGGCGCAGGCGTCCGTCGATCTCGCCCTTGAACACATCGAAGCTGTCGGCGACGGCCTGGACGCGACTGTCGGTGTAGCTGTTGGCGGTGGCCATGCCACGGTCGAGCTGGCCCTTGTTCACCGCATCGGTGGCCGTGGTACCGGCCGCCACGTTGGTGACCTGGCGCTCGTTGCCTTCACTGCCCACCGAGACCGTGTTGGCACGATCGGCGACAGAACCCTGGCCCAGCGCCACCGCGTTCGCAGCGGTGGCATTGGCCCCCTGGCCGATGGCCGTGGATGAAGCGCCACTGGCGACGGCGCCCTCGCCCATGGCGACGGCATTGAAGCCCGTCGCGGGAGTACCAACCGGAATCCCGGCACCGGCGGCGGCAGCGGTCGGCGTGCCCTGCACCCGCGCGGTGCTGGCCGGTGCCGCGTCGGCCGTTGCAGGTGCATCAGCGGTGCTGGCCAGCGGGCTCTCATCCAGCGAGGCACTCATCGCGCGCAGGTTGGCAGTCCCCGCACGCGAGCCACCGGCGGTGCGGCGGTCGATCTCGCTGACCTTGCGGTCCAGCGCGCCCAGCGCATCGCCGACGTTGCTGTAGGTGGCGCCCTGGATCACATAGTTCGGCGCCACGAACACGCCCTGCATGCCGACGCTGGCGCCACCACCAAGGAAGCTGGCGGCATCGCTGAGCGACTGGAACAGCTGGCCGCCGTTGATCGCCTGGCGACTGCCCGCGGCGATGCTGCCGGCACCAACGTTGTCGATGGTGGTGCCCTGGAACCCGGACAGGGTCAGGCGATCGCGGCTGGCGTCGTCATAGCCGACTGCGCTGGCCGCAGTGGTTTCAACGGTGGCGATACGAGAATCAAAATCGCCCACGCGGGTTTCCACCGCACCCACCCGCTGGTTGGTGACGTTGAGCTGCGAACCGGTGATGGCATCGCTGCTGCCGGCGGCGATGCGGCCATCGGCTACGTTGACGATGCGGCGCGTGGCCGGACCGTCGGTGCCGTTGCCGCCGCCCACCGACACCACGTTGGCATCGAGCGCACGGGAACCAGCACCCAGCGCCACCGAGTTCGCGCCGGACGCGCCGGCACTGGTACCCAGTGCAAGGGCACCGTTGCCGATGGCCATCGCGTTGGCACCCAGCGCATTGCTGCGTGCGCCGCTGGCAGTGGCCGCCGAACCGATCGCGGCGGCATCGTTGCCGCTGGCGCTGGCGGTACCCGCGCCGGTGGCCTTGACGTAGCGCGCCGTGCCATCGGCGGTAGCGGCGACCGCATCGAGCTGGCCCCGGTTGACCGCATCGGAGCGCTCGGTACCGGCAGCGACACGCGTGATCTGGCGATCACTGCTGGCACTACCGACCGACACGGTATTGGCACGATCGGCGACCGAGCCTGCACCCAGCGCTACGCTACCGGCCGCGCTGGCGTTGGCGCTGACGCCCACCGCGGTCGCATTGGCGCCGGTGGCCTTGCTGCCGTAGCCAACGGCGGTACCCAGACGGCCGCTGGCGTCGGCATAGCTGCCGATGGCCGACGCGCCGTCGGCCGAAGCACTGGCGCGGAAGCCATTGGCCTGCGACTGCGTGCCGCTGGCGATGGCCTGCGCACCGCTGGCGGTGCTGTAGGCGCCCTTGGCCTGTGCGCCGGCACCGGTGGCACTGGAACCGAGTTCGCTGGCGCTGGCACCACTGCCCACGGCCACGCTGTCGACACCACTGGCCTGTGCGTTGGTGCCCAGCGCCGCCGCGTTGTTGCCGGTAGCCAGCGCATCGAAGCCCACGGCGGTGGCGTTGGCGGCCATGGCATTGGCACCGCTGCCCAGCGCGGTGGCGCCGTTGCCGATGGCGTTGGCCGCATTGCCGGCTGCCAGCGCATTGTCGCCGTCGACCAGTGCACCGGCTTCGCCATCGGCGTTGCCGCTGGCCTGGAACTGCCGGCTGGTCTTGTCGGCGACGCCGGCGACCGCATCCAATTGGCCCTTGTTCACCGCATCGGTGGCTTCGGTGCCGGCCGCGACGTGCGTCACCTGGCGCTCACCGCCGGCCTTGCCGACGGCGACGGTGTTGTCACGGTCGGCCTTGGAGCCTGCGCCGAGCGCAACGCTGTTGCTGCCATTGGCGGTGGCGTTGGCACCCAGCGCGGTGGCGCTGCTGCCTGCCGCCCACGAATTCCAGCCAATCGCGGTCGCGTAGTCTTCGGTGGCCCAGGCACCGGCGCCGAACGCCGCCGCACCGGTGCCACTGGCACGCGACGGGATCAGGCCGAAGAAGGTGCTGCCGCCGATGGCCACGCTCTCCTCACCACTGGCCTCGCTGGACTGACCCACTGCAACGGCACCGGTACCGGCCGCAGCGGCACCGAAGCCGACTGCAGTGGTGTTGGCACCGCTGGCTGCCGAGCCGTAGCCCAATGCGGTGCCGAGGCGGCCGCTGGCTTCGGCGTAGCCACCCACTGCGGTGGTGCCATCAGCCGAAGCCGCGCTGCGGAAACCGCTGGCGAGCGCCTGCCCGCCGCTGGCATTGGCTTCTGTACCCGTGGCCGTGCTGTAGGCGCCACTGGCCTGAGCACGCGCACCCACCGCGCTTGCACCGACCTCGCTGGCGCCGGCACCGGTGCCCAGGGCCAGGCTGTCCTCGCCGGTGGCCTGTGCCGTGCTGCCCAGGGCCGCCGCGTTGCTGCCAGTGGCCAGCGCATCGATGCCCACGGCGGTGGCGTTGGCTGCCAGCGCATTGGCACCGCTGCCGAGTGCGGTGGCGCCGTTGCCGATCGCGTTGGCCGCGTCACCAGCCGCCAACGCGTTGTCACCCTCCACCAGCGCGCCGGTTTCACCGTCGGCATTGCCACTGGCCTGGAACTGCCTGCTGGTTTTTTCCGCTGCCGCGGCTACGGCGTCGAGCTGGTTCTTGTTGACCGCATCATTGCCCTGCGTGCCATCGGCCACATTGGTGATCTGGCGGGTGTTGCCGCCGCCGCCTACCGACACGGTGTTGTCGCGATCGGCGATCGAATCGGCACCCAGCGCCACGCTGTTGGCGCCGCGCGATTCGGCGGCGTTGCCCAGCGCGGTGCTGTTGATGCCGCCCGACCAGGCACCACCACCCACCGCAGTGGAGTAGTTGCCCGAGGCCTCGGTGGCCAGCACGCCGAACAACGAACCACCGACGGCGACGCTGTTGGTGCCGGTGGCCAGGCTGCCCTGACCGGTGGCGGTGCTGTAAGCGCCGGAGGCTTCCGAATCGCCGCCCACTGCCACACTGTTGGAACCGGATGCATTGGCGAAGTTGCCGAACGCAGTGGCATTGAAGGCCGAGGCCTGTGCATAGCCACCGATGGCGGTGCTGTAACCGCCGATGGCTTCGGCACCGATACCGAAGGCCGCCGACGCCGTACCACTGGCCACGCTCTCGCTGCCGACAGCGGTGGCCGCGTCGCCACTGGCATTGCTGAAGTAGCCCAGGGCCACGGCTTCTTCGCCGGACGCTTCGGACAGCGCGCCATTGGCAGTGCTGCCGGCACCGCTGGCGATGCTGGCCGCACCGAACGCCGCGCTCTGCTCGCCGCTGGCTTCGCTTTCCGCACCATGCGCAGTTGCGTACTCGCCCGTGGCCTGTGCGTTGGCACCGACCGCGCTGGCGTTGGCCGCAGTTGCCAATGCGTTGAAACCCAGCGCCTGTGCGTTGCTGGCAAGCGCGTTGGCGCCGCTGCCCACTGCGGTGGCGCCATTGCCGATGGCGTTGGCGGCATCACCCGCCGCCAGTGCGTTGTCCCCCTCCACCAGTGCACCGGCCACTTCGTCGCCGTTGCCGCTGGCCTGGAAGAAGCGGCTGGTGGTGGCAGCGGTAGACGCAACCGCATCCAACTGTGCCTTGTTCACCGCGTCGGTGGCCTGGGTACCGGCGGCGACGTTGCTGACCTGCCGTTCGTTGCCGCTGCTACCCACCGACACCGTGCGTGCACGGCTGGCGACCGAGCCGGCACCGAGCGCGACAGCATTGCTGGCGCTGGCGTTGCTGCCGGCGCCAAGCGCGATCGCGCTCTCACCACTGGCCACTGTATTGGTGCCGATGGCGATGCTGTTGATGCTGTTGCCCAGCGCCTGGAAGCCCAGTGCCACGCTGTTGTCGCCATAGCCGAAGGCACCGCGGCCGACCGCCGTGGAACTGGTGCCGTTGGCCCAGCTGTTGTAACCGATGGACGTGGCGCCGCTGCCACTGGCCCACGCCGCATTACCGAACGCCGCGGCGTTGGTGGCAGTGGCCCATGCACCCGAACCGAATGCTGCCGCGCCACTGGCAGTCGCCCAGCTGTAACCGCCTACTGCGGTGCTGTCATCGCTGCTGGCGAATGCGCTGTCGCCGACCGCGACTGCATAGCTGCCGGTGGCGCGCGACTTGCCGCCTGCGGCGAAGCTGTTGTCACCACTGGCCTTGGCAGCGTTGCCGAAGGCGCTGCTGGCAGCCCCGGTGGCCTGCGCGCCACTGCCCACTGCCGTGGCATCGGCAACAGCGGTGGTACCCACCTGCTGCGCCGTGCCGTCAGCACCGATGATCGGCTGGTTGAACTCGTCGTAGGCCTGGCCGAGGCCACCGATGGCGACACCGCCATTGCCGGTGGCTGCGCTGTTGCGGCCCACGGCCACGCTGTCATCGCCGATGGCCGACGCGGCTGCACCCTGCGCGATGGCACCGGCGCCGATCGCATTGCTCGACGAGCCCACAGCGATGGAGCCTTCGCCATCGGCCAGTGCGCCAGCGTCACTGCCCGCCTCCGGCTGTGCCTGGAAGAAACGCGCGGTGGTATCAGCGGTGCTGGCCACGGCATCGAGCTGGGCCTTGTTCACCGCATCGGTGGCTTCGCTGCCCGCAGCAACGCTGGTGATCTGCCGCTCGTTGCCTGCACTGCCGACAGCCACGCTGTTGGCACGCACCGCTTCGGAGTTCGCGCCAAGCGCGACGCTGTTGGCGCCGCGTGCGGTGGCGTAGTAACCCACGGCCGTGCTCTGCGCGCCGCTGGCCCAGGTCTGCGCACCCAGCGCGCTGGCATTCTCACCCGGGGCGTAAGCGAAGTAGCCAACGGCCGTGGCTTCAGCACCGGAGGCTTCGGTCAGGCTGCCGTTGGCCACCGCGCGGTCACCGCTTGCGATGGCACCGGCGCCGACGGCGGTCGCCGCTTCGCCGCTGGCCTGGGTCTGCACGAAGAAACCCAGGCCCGGAATCAGGTCGGCCGGGCCACCGATGGCGACGCTGCTGGTGCCGGTGGCATTGCTCTGCGTACCCAGCGCGGTGGAGTAGTCACCGATGGCATTGGCCACCGCGCCGAATGCGGATGCCTGCGCGCCGGCGGCATAGGCGCCGACGCCGTAGGACGACGCCGCAAAGCCGCTGGCTTCGGCACTGGCGCCGACCGCGGTGCCACCGACGCCGGCGCTGGTGGCACCGGTCTCCACCGGTACGCCGCCACTGGTGATCAGCGGGTTGCCGTCGGCGTCCACCGCGGCGCCACCCACGGCAACGCTGCCTGGACCGTTGGCCTGCGCGTTGTTGCCGAACGCGGCACTGTTCTGGCCCGAGGCCAGTGCGTTGTTGCCCACGGCGGTCGCGTTCTGCGCGACGGCCGCGGCGCCGGCACCGACGGCCGTGGTGCCGTTGCCGAGGGCATTGGCGGCCTCGCCCGCCGCCAGTGCATCGTCACCTTCGGCCAGTGCACCCGCATCGCTGTTGCTGCTGCCGGTGGCCTGGAAGCGCTTGGCGGTGGCATCGGCCACGGCGGCGACGCCCTTCAGCTGGCCGACATTGACGGCATCGTTGTCTTCGGTGCCTGCGGCCACGCTGGTGATCTGCCGGGTCAGGCCGTATTCGGCGGCACCGACGGACACGGTATCGACGCGGTCGGCCAGCGAGCCCGCGCCCAGCGCCACGCTGCCGGTGGCGACCGCAGCGGCATTCGAACCCAGCGCGGTGCTGTATTCACCGACGGCGGTGCTGAAGGCACCCACGGCAATCGATGCTTCGTTGGCAGCGGTAGCACCACGACCGAGCGCGGTGCTGCCCGGCCCCATCGCCACCGCACCGCCACCCACGGCAGTGGCGCCATCGGCCGAGGCTTCGGACAGCGCACCGAGGGCGGTGGCCGCGCCATTTTCGCTGGCGGCGTAAGCACTGGCACCGACGGCGGTATCGCCGAGGCCGAACGCGGCCGCGCTCTGCCCGACTACCACGCTGGCATCGCCGATCGCCAAAGCACCCTGGCCGAACGCGCTGGCGCCCAGGCCCGCGGCAATGGCCTGGGTACCGATGGCAGTGGTGGCGTTGGCCAGCGACTGCGCGCCGGCACCGGCCGCAACCGCGCCCTGCCCGTCGATCTTCGCCGCGTCGCTGTCATCGCCTGCGCCGTCGGCCTTGAAATAGCGGTTGCCATCGGCGGCAACGTCGGCCAGCGCGGCCTGGGTAGCACGCGCCTGCGCATCCAGCTGTGACTTGTTCACCGCATCGGTGGCCTGGGTGCCTGCAGCAACGTTGGTGATCTGCCGTTCCTTGCCGGCATCACCCACGGACACGGCGTTGGCCCGCGTGGCCTTGGAACCAGCGCCCAGCGCAACGCTGTTGGCGGCACTGGCGTTGCTGTTGCTGCCGATCGCCACCGCGTTGCTGCCCTTGGCGCTGGCCGAGCCTTCGATCAGGCACTTTTCGAGCAGCTTGCCGCTGAAGGCCACGCAGGTAGCGCTGCCACCGATCTGCACCGACTGTGCCGCGGCAGTGCCGCTCATGCCCACCCCCACTGCCAGGCCCAGTGCCACCGCCAGCAGTGCGGGTGTGGCCTGGGTCGCATCGCGGCGCCGGTCGACGACCCCGCCACTGCTGCTGTCGGAGGAGGCCAGTTCCGAGGCCACCACCAACTGACCCAATGCTTTGTTCCAGACCTTGCGATAAATCCGATTCATCGGTACGGCTCCTGATTGGACTGGTTTTGGGCAAAGCAACGCCACCGCTGGGCTTTCCGGCCCAACGTCCCCTGGGGGCGTTTATTCGCGTGATTTACTGCGGGGTATTGCCGAACGGCGCGCAGCGACAGAAAACCGAGCGCGTGCGCCAACCGGTTACTGCGAAATGAATGATTCTGAAACGGGGTTCAAGTGTTAACGGCAACTTTCCAAATCGTCAAGACTTTGACACGGCAAATCCTATTGCCGTGAAGCAGTTCACCATTTCACGCATTTATGAGAGCTTTTTGTTAGGCATGCGTGACGAAGTTCCGCCGCATGAAAATCGATGTAACTAGCGGCCGCGACAGGAGTTTCACGCGCGCAAAGAAAAACCCGCCGATCAACGGCGGGTTTTTCCATACGCGGCGGCATTGATGCCTGCGCGATGTGATGCGATCAACCGCACCACACCCGCGCGTTGCGGAACATGCGCATCCACGGCGAGTCACCCTGCCATTCGGCCGGGGCCCAGCTCAGGTTGAGCGCGCGCGGCGTACGTTCCGGGTGCGGCATCATGATGGTGACGCGACCGTCGTTGCTGGTCAGGCCGGTGATACCGTCCGGCGAACCGTTCGGATTCAGCGGGTACTGGCTGGCCACGTTGCCGTTGCCGTCGATGTAGCGCAGCGAAACGCGAGCGGCCGCCTGGTCGACGGCGTTGTCGAACACGGCCTGGCCTTCACCATGCGCCACCGCCACCTGCAGGCGCGAACCGGCCATGCCGCGCAGCAGGATCGACGGCGATTCCACCACCTCCAGCAGCGCGGTACGGGCCTCGAACTGCTCGCTTGCGTTGCGGCGGAACTGCGGCCAGTGCTCGGCACCCGGAATGATGCCCTTGAGCTGGCTCATCATCTGGCAACCGTTGCACACGCCCAGCGCGAAGCTGTCTTCGCGCGCGAAGAACGCGGCGAAGGCATCACGCAGCGCGCTGCGCTCCAGGATCGAGGTCGCCCAACCACGGCCGGCACCCAGCACGTCGCCGTAGCTGAAGCCACCGCAGGCGACCAGGCCGGTGAAGTCCTGCAATGCCACGCGGCCTTCGATCAGGTCGCTCATATGCACGTCGAAGGCGCGGAAGCCGGCACGTTCGAAGGCGTTGGCCATTTCGATCTGGCCGTTGACGCCCTGCTCGCGCAGTACCGCCACGCGCGGACGCGCACCGGTGCTGATGAACGGGGCGGCCACGTCCTCATTGAGGTCGAAACTGAGCTTGGGCTTCAGGCCCGGCGCAGTGAAGGCACGGGCGATCTCGCGCTCGGCATCGGCATTGGCCGGGTTGTCACGGCGCTTCTGCATCGCGTGGGTGACCGACCACCAGGCGTCGAACAGCGCGTCCCAGCGCCACTCGGCCAGGTTCTCGCCGCCCAGCGACACGCGCACCACCGGTGCGGTGGTCGGCTTGGCGATGCGCTGCGCGCATTCGATCAGTGCATGGCGCTCGACCAGGTCCGCAAAGGCGGCGCGGTCTTCGCGTGCGATCTGCACCACCGCGCCCAGCTCTTCATTGAACAGGCTGCGGAACGGATCATCGCCCCAGGCATCAAGGGTGATGTCCAGGCCCAGCCGCGAAGTGAACGCCATTTCGCACAGCGCGGCGAAGGCGCCGCCGTCGCTGCGGTCGTGGTAGGCCAGCAGCAGGCCGGCCTGGCGCGCATCGCGGATCAGCTCGAAGAAGCCACGCAGGCGCTGCGGGTCGTCCAGGTCCGGCGCGGCACCGGCGAAGGCCGGAAGATCGCCGTGGTCGGCATGCACCTGGGCCAGGATCGAACCGCCCAGGCGCTGCTTGCCGGCGCCCAGGCCGATCAGCCACAGCTCGCTGTCCACCTCGCGGTCGAGCAGCGGGGTCAGCTGCTGGCGCACGTCGGCCACCGGCGCGAACGCCGAGATCACCAGCGACACCGGCGACACGCTCTTGTGCGCTTCGCCCTGGTCGTGCCACTGCGCCTGCATCGACAGCGAGTCCTTGCCGACCGGGATGCTGATGTCCAGCTGCGGGCACAGCTCCATGCCCACCGCCTTCACCGCGTCGTACAGCAGCGCGTCTTCGCCTGGGTGGCCGGCCGCGGCCATCCAGTTCGCCGACAGCTTGATCTCATCCAGCGCATCAACCGGCGCCGCGCACAGGTTGGTCAGCGCTTCGCCCACCGCCATGCGTGCCGACGCCGCCGCGTCGAGCAGGGCCAGCGGGGTGCGCTCGCCGATTGACATCGCTTCGCCGGCCACGCCGTCGAAGTCGGCCAGGGTGATCGCCACGTCGGCCACCGGCAGCTGCCACGGGCCGACCATCTGTTCACGTGCGGTCAGGCCACCGACGCTGCGGTCACCGATGGTGACCAGGAAGTTCTTCGAAGCCACCGTCGGGTGCGCGAGCACGCGCAGGCCGGCTTCCTGCAGGTCCAGGCCGCCGGTCTTCAGCGCCGGCCAGCGCGGTGCCGGCGGGTGCGCGGTGTCGCGGTGCATCTTCGGCGGCTTGCCGAACAGCACGTCCATCGGCAGGTCGATCGGGGCATCGGCCGGGGTGTGACCCGGCACGGCGCCGTAAGCCACCACCAGGTGTTCCTCGGCGGTTGCCACGCCAACGGCGGCGAACGGGCAGCGCTCACGGGCGCACAGGGCGGCGAACTCGGCCAGGCGCTCCTGGGCCACGCCCAGCACGTAGCGTTCCTGCGACTCGTTGCACCACAGCTGCATCGGCGACAGCGACGGGTCATCGGTGGGCACCTTGCCCAGGTCGATGACGCCGCCGACCTTGGAGTCGTGCAGCAGCTCGGGGATGGCATTGGACAGGCCACCGGCGCCGACGTCATGGAAGAACTTGATCGGGTTGTTGGCACCCATCGCCACGCAGCGGTCGATGACCTCCTGGCAGCGACGCTCCATTTCCGGGTTGTCGCGCTGCACGCTGGCGAAGTCCAGGTCCTCGGCGCTTTCACCAGAGGCCACCGAACTGGCGGCACCGCCGCCCAGGCCGATCAGCATCGCCGGGCCACCCAGCACGATGACCGCATCACCGGCCTGCAGCTGGATCTTGTCGACCTGCACGCGATCGATCGCGCCAAGGCCACCGGCCAGCATGATCGGCTTGTCGTACGCGCGCACCAGATCGGCGCCTTCCGGCAGCTCGAAGCTGCGGAAGTAGCCGAGCAGGTTCGGGCGACCGAATTCGTTGTTGAACGCAGCACCGCCCAGCGGGCCGTCAGTCATGATTTCCAGCGCCGGGGCCATGCGCGGGTTCAGCGCGCGCGGCGCTTCCCACGGCTGCGGCAGTTCCGGAATGCGCAGGTGCGAGACCGAGAAACCGGACAGGCCCGCCTTCGGCTTGCCGCCACGACCGGTCGCGCCTTCGTCGCGGATCTCACCACCATTGCCGGTGGATGCGCCTGGGAACGGCGCGATCGCGGTCGGATGGTTGTGCGTTTCCACCTTGATCTGGAACGCGCTGGGCACCTGCGGCTCGCGGCGGTACTCGCCACTGGCCGGATCGGGGCGGTAGCGCGACGCCGGATGGCCTTCGATCACCGCGGCATTGTCGCTGTACGCACTGAGCGTGTGCTGCGGGGTCTGCTGGTGGGTGTTCTTGATCATCCGGAACAGCGAACGGTCCTGTTCCTGGCCGTCGATGGTCCAGCTGGCGTTGAAGATCTTGTGGCGGCAGTGCTCGGAATTGGCCTGCGCGAACATCATCAGCTCGACGTCGGACGGCGAGCGGCCCAGCGCGGTGAAGCGTTCGCGCAGGTAGTCGATCTCGTCCTGCGCCATGGCCAGGCCGAGGCGCTGGTTGGCCGCCTCCAGCTGGTCCACCGGCACGCGTTCCAGTTCACCCCGGGCCGGCGCCGAGAACAGCGCCTGGCCCTGCTCCACGGTTTCCAGCACCGACTGCGTCATCGGGTCGTGCAGCGCCTTGACCAGCGCCTGCTGGGCGGCGGCATCGGCCGGCCAGCCCTGCACGTCGATGCGCAGGCCGCGTTCCACCCGGCTGACCGGCTGCCCGGCACCGCGGACCAGTTCGGTGGCCTTGCTCGACCACGGCGACAGCGTGCCCAGGCGCGGCACCACGATGCGGCTGACCGCGCCTTCGGCCACGGCTTCGGCCTGCGGCGCCGCTTCAAGGATGCGGCACAGGGTGTCGAGGTCGGGAGCGGCGCTGCCTTCGGGCTGCACGAAGTAGACGTGCCAGGCACCGCTGATGCGCAGGGAGGGCGCGATGGACTGCAGGCGGGATTCAAGACGTTCGCGGCGGAACGGCGACAGGGCGGGCGCGCCCTCGAGGACCATCATGTCCGGGGAACCGTAGTTGGGAAACGGGCCCGACATTGTACCGGAAGCGGGGGAAGGGCTTTGGCCGGGCGGCGCCCGGCACCCGCCGAGGCCAGGGCAACGGCAACAGCAACAGCAACAGCAGTTGCCAAAGCAAAAACAGGATTTCCGTGGGATGGCGGGGTGGTTCCGGTGGCGGGGGACGCCGTAAACCCGTCCCTGGGGGCTTGGCCGCGGCATCCATGCCGCGGACACCCCCGCCACCGGACCCACCCCGCCTTCGACAGATTTCCGCGATCTGCGGTAAATCCACGCCATGCGTGCATGCTCTGCGGTAGTGCCGGCCGCTGGCCGGCAACCAGGGAAATCTCAGAAGTCAGGCATTGAAGAGCGAAGCGACCGGCTTTTGCTTTTGATTTCTTGTTCTGTCTTTCGTGGCTGGCCGCGCAGGAACCTGTCCGTGGCCGGGCGGGTGGGCTGCGCAGGGGCGTGAGCCGCATGGATGCGGCGACCGAGCCTACAGGGACGTATTCACGGCGTCCCCCAGCCAACCCACCCTCCC
>NZ_JAWJTI010000047.1:0-25950 GCF_032911525.1 Stenotrophomonas veracruzanensis | reverse complement strand
GCGGCATGGATGCCGCGGCCAAGCCCCCAAGGACGGGTTTACGGCGTCCCCGCAATCCGACACCGCCCCGCCCAACCCACAGACAACCCGGAGCCGCTTTGGCTTTGGCGTTGGCTTTGGCTTTGGCTGTTGCCGGCCAGCGGCCGGCACTACCGCAGGTGCAGGGCGCAGCCCTGCCGCCTCCCCTCCCCTGCGCACGAAAACGATTTCACTGTTTTCAGCAAACCGTCATCCCTTCGCCACGCCAGTACCATATTGCGGAGCAGCATGCGCCCGCGGGCGACCCATGCTAAAAAACGCCCGCCCATCGCTTAGATCGATCCAAGACGACGCTGCGATGGCCGGGAGTTGGGGGAGCGGCAACAGGACGTACCAGGCCACGTGCACGGTGCAACTGCCACTGCATGGCGATAGCGACAATGTCACTTCAAATTAGATCGATTCAAGTTGTCCGTGCCACGTCACCGGATCAATCCAGGAGAGAGGGAGAGATGGGAATGAAGCATTCAACACGTACGCATGGCCAGGACGCATTGTCGTTGGCCGTCGCGCTGGCCCTGGCCGCCGCCGTCGCTCCGGCCGGCGCCGCCGCGCAGCAGGCAACCACCACCGGCTCGCAGGACGCCACCAACCTGGACAGCGTCCAGGTCACCGGCTACCGCTACGCCATCGAAAAGAGCCTTGAGCAGAAGCGCGACGCCAACGCCGTTGTCGAAGTGATCACCGCCGAGGACGTCGGCAAGTTCCCCGACAAGAACGTGGCCGACGCACTGCAGCGCGTGCCCGGCGTGGTCATCACCCGCAGCGGTGGTGAAGGCAAGAGTGTCAGCGTGCGCGGCCTTGCGCCGGACCTGACCCTGACCCAGTTGAATGGCAACTACGTGGCCACGTCGGAAACCAACGACGAAGCCACCCGTTCGTTCAACTACACCCTGCTGCCGTCGAACATGCTGTCCAGCGCCGAGCTGTTCAAGTCGCCGGAAGCACGCATCGACGAAGGCGGCATCGGCGGCACGGTCATCCTGCACACCCGTCGTCCGCTGGACATGGAGTCCAACTCGGGCTTCGTCACGCTCGAGGGCACCTCTTCCGATACCCACCACGATATCGACCCGCAGGCCTCGGCCCTGTATTCGTGGCACAGCAAGGATGAGCGTTTCGGCGTGCTGGTCGGCGTGACCCAGCAGAAGCGCACCACCCGCACCATGGAAGCCAGCACCGAGGACTACCAGTGGTACGGCGCCGGCAGGGCACGCGACGCCTATGGCAACGTGCAGCAGCAGGATGGCATCCACTACTGGTGGGGCAAGTCCGGTTTCAACAACCAGACCGGCGGCAACTACAGCGACTTCTTCATGCCGACCTCGGTCAACTTCGCGGTGAAAGAAGAAAAGCGCGAGCGCAAGGGCGGCCAGCTGACCTTCCAGTTCAAGCCGGTCGACAACGTCACGATGACCGCCAACTACTTCCGCTTCGAGCTGCAGGGTGACTACACCCAGAACATGCTGAAGATTCCGGAATGGAGCATGGCGCGCTACAACCAGGACGGCAACTGGGCCGGAGGCCGCCTGCTCAATGGCCTGGACTTCGATGCCAGCGGCAACACCGTCACCGGTGCCCAGTTCGAAAAGCTGGCTGGAAAGACCTACTACTGCAGCGAAGACCAGGCCAAGGCCGCCGGCCTCAAGCCCGGCGGCTGGGGCCCGGACGACTGCACGATTCCGACACCGCAGCTGACCGGTGGCTACAGCAAGGAAAAGGCGCTGTCGCAGACCGCCGACCTGACCATCGACTGGGACATCAGCCCGCTGTGGAAGGCCTCGTTCACCGGTGGCCGCACCTGGTCCGAAGGTGGTCCGTCGATGAACTTCCGCATGTCGGCCAAGCCGCGCCGCAAGGTCGGCAACGACTACCTGTCCGGTAACCAGTACAGCGCATGGGACCTGACTGGCACGCCGTCTGCCACCTTCTCGCCCGACCTGCAGCAGCAGTTGATGAACGGCATCGCCGAAGTCGACACCGGCTCGACCGATTCGTCGTGGAAGCGCACCGAGGTCAAGCAGAACTACTTCCAGGCCGACGTGACCAAGCTGTTTGAGTCCGGTTGGCTGGATTCGATCCAGTTCGGTGCCAAGTACCGTGACGGCAAGGTCCACCGCAACACCGGCAACACCTACTGGGTGTGCCCCGGCCGTGACCCGGCCGACTATGACAACAGCCGCTACCAGAGTGGCTGCGATCCGACTGCCGGCGATGCGCAGCCCGGCTTCTTCCTGTCCAATCCGATCAGCAACATTGCCGGTGGCTTCAATGCCAACGTGTTCCCGGGCATCAACTACCCGGCGTACATCGACTATCTGAACAAGACCTACGGTGGTTCGCACAACCGTACCGAGGAAGACTTCGTCTACAACGTCAACGAGAAGATCTACTCCGGCTACTTCCAGGCCAACTTCCGCACCGAGCGCGTGCGCGGCAATGTCGGCGTGCGCGTGGTGCGCACCAAGCAGTTCGCGCAGTCTTCCGACTCGATCGAGAAGTTCAACGACTACTTCCTGGACAACGCGTCCGGCGCGCCGATGGCGTGCACCGACCCCGCCGCTGCGGCCTACCCGACCTACAGCTGCGAGAGCGGCTTCGTGCGCCTGCCGCATGACCTGGCGCAGAGCAAGACCTACAGCCTGATCGGCGTGGACCGCACCTACACCGACGTGCTGCCGAGTTTCAACATTGCATGGGACATCACCGACACGCTGGTGCTGCGTGGTGCCGCATCGAAGGTGATCGCCCGCCCTGGCTACACCGACATCGCAGCACCGGGCGCACTGAGCTACTACAGCGAGGAGTACGTCAATGATCGCCGCGTTGCCGGCGGCGCATCGACGGCAGGCTGGGTCGGCCAGGGCAGCAACAAGCAGCTGGAGCCGTTCAAGGCCACCCAGTTCGACCTGGGCCTGGAGTGGTACTTCCAGCCGGGCGCGGTGGCCGGCGTCGGCCTGTTCCGCAAGAACGTGGACAACTTCACCCTGCCGGTGGTGCGCGACACGCCGATGGTCATCAACGGCGAAGCGGTGAACGTGCAGCGCTACGAGACCCAGGCCAATGGCCGCGATGGTGTGTCGCAGGGCGTCGAGCTGTATGGCCAGTACACGTTCGGTTTCGGCTTTGGCGTGCAGGCCAACTACACCTACAACGACACCAACCTGGCTTCCATTGTTCTGGACGGGCAGGAAATCGGCTCCTCGCCGCTGGTCGGCAGCGCCAAGAACCAGGCCAACGTGACGGTCTTCTACGAGAACGAGAAGTTCCTCGCACGCGCCTCGTTCAACCGTCGCGGGCAGGTAGTCGGCGGGCTCAACAATGGCCTCACCGTCTACACCGAGCCGTATGACCAGCTGGATCTGAACGTGGCCTACAACCTGACCCCGGACTGGACGCTGACCGCCTCGGTGATCAATGCCACCAAGTCCGAGCAGCGCGTGCACCTGGGCAGCGACACCAAGGCACGCCTGATCTCCAATACTTATGCAGGCCGCCAGCTGTACTTCGGCGCTACCTGGAAGTTCTAAGGCAACACCGGGTTGCCCGGGCGCGCCCCGGTGCAACCCACGCCCCGCCCTGGCGGGGACGTTCCTCCACGGCAGCCACGCTGGTACAGGTGGCTGCCGTTTTTTTGCCGGCGCCTTGCCTGTCGTTCAGCCCGGCGCTTGACCCTGCCATCGTTGGAAGGTGCACACTGACTCCACCCCAAGAGCACCGAAGGAGCTACAGATGGAATTCCATGTTGAAGGCATGACCTGCGGCGGCTGCGCGCGCAGCGTGACCAAGGCGATTGAAGGCGTGGACCCGCAGGCCAGCGTGCAGGCTGACCCCGCCAGCCGTCGCGTGCAGGTACAGACCTCGGCCAGCGAAGCGCAGATCGTGGCAGCGCTGAACGACGCAGGTTTCCCGCCGCGCACGGCCTGATCCCCTGCCCTGTCTCACACTGAAAAGCCCGCCCGGTGCTGCTGCATCCGGCGGGCTTTTCAATGCATGCGATATCGAGTCAATGCTTGTGCGTACGCCGCCGCACCGCACCGGTCTTCGCGGCATCGAACGGCGCCGGCGCCTCATCGCCCTCCCCCAGCCGCTGCAGGATCGGGCACTCCGGGCGCTCATCGCCCGCGCAGCAGCTGATCAGCGACTTCAGCGTGTCGGCCATCTGCCGCATGTGCTCGATGCGTTGCTCCAGATCGGCGATGTGCTGCTCGGCCAGGTGCTTGACGTCGGCGCTGTGCCGCGAGGTGTCATTCCAGAGGCCGAGAAGATCAGTGATCTCGGCCACCTGGAAGCCGAGATCGCGCGCGCGGCGAATGAAGCGCAGACGGTGGATGTCCGCCTGCGAATACGCCCGGTAGCCCGACTCGGTTCTATCAGCGGCGGGAATCAGGCCGATCTGTTCGTAGTAGCGGATCATCTTCGCCGACACGCTGGAGGCCTTGGCAGCTTCACCGATGTTCATGCGGATCTCCTTCAGTGGGTGGCCGCGGTGGCATCCGCCATCGGCGGCTGGAAGCGACGCAGGCGCAGCGCGTTGCCCAGCACGAACACGCTGGACAGGGCCATCGCACCGGCCGCGAACACCGGCGACAGCAGCACGCCCCAGACCGGGTACAGCACGCCGGCCGCTACCGGAATCAACGCGGTGTTGTAGGCGAAGGCCCAGAACAGGTTCTGCCGGATGTTGCCCAGCGTCGCCTTCGACAACGCAATGGCATTCGGCACGCCTTGCAGGTTGCCCGACATCAGCACCACATCGGCCGATTCCACTGCGATATCGGTACCGGTTCCGATCGCCAGGCCGACATCGGCTTCAGCCAGTGCCGGCGCATCGTTGATGCCGTCGCCGACGAAGGCGACGTGGCCATGCATGGCCTTCAGGCGGCGCACCGCTTCGACCTTGCCTTCAGGCAGCACTTCGGCCACGACCTCATCGATGCCGAGCTGCCGCGCGATCGCCTGCGCGGTACCGGCATTGTCGCCGGTGATCATCGCCACCTTCAGTCCGAGCTGATGCAGTGCCGCGATTGCGGCCGACGTGCTCGGCTTGATCGGATCGGATACCGCGATGATTGCTGCCAGGCGACCGTCAATGGCGGCATATAGCGGCGACTTGCCCTGGGTGCCCAGCTCTGCCGCCAGCGTCGCAAACAAAGTGATGTCCACGCCCAGATCGCGCATGAAGCGATCGGCACCGACCTCCACCCGCGCACCATCAACGCTGGCACGCACGCCCATGCCGGTGACCGATTCGAAATCGACCATCGACGGCAGTGCAATGCCCTGTTCAGTGGCTGCATCGACGATGGCGCGGGCGATCGGATGTTCAGAGCGCGATTCCACTGCGGCAACCGCCGCCAGCACGGTGCTGCGATTGAAACCGTCCGTGATCTCGAAGTCGGTCAAGCGCGGGCGGCCTTCGGTCAGCGTGCCGGTCTTGTCCACCGCCACCACCTTCGCGTCCTTCAGCAGCTGCAGTGCTTCGCCCTTGCGGAACAGCACGCCCATTTCGGCGCCGCGGCCGGTACCGACCATGATCGAGGTCGGCGTGGCCAGCCCCATCGCGCAGGGGCAGGCAATGATCAGCACCGCTACCGCGTTGACCAGCGCGAAGCTCAGGGCTGGCGACGGGCCGAAGATCAGCCAGACTGCGAAGGTCGCCAGCGCGGCCAGCATCACTGCCGGCACGAACCACAGCGTGACCTTGTCAACCACCGCCTGGATCGGCAGCTTCGAGCCCTGCGCCTGTTCGACCATGCGGATGATCTGCGCCAGCATGGTCTGCGCGCCCACCGCCGTCGCACGTACCGTCAGTGCGCCCTTCTGGTTGACCGTACCGCCCACCACGCTGCTGCCCGGCTGCTTCTCAACCGGGATCGGCTCGCCACTGATCATCGATTCGTCGATGTAGCTGCGGCCTTCAACCACCTCGCCATCGACCGGCACACGCTCGCCTGGCCGCACTTCCACCACGTCGCCGCTCTGCACTTCATTGACCGGGATATCGACGGTGCGGCCGTCACGGATCACGTGGGCGACCTTGGCCTGCAGGTTGACCAGACGCTTGATCGCCTCCGAGGTGCGGCCCTTGGCGCGCGCTTCGAGGAAGCGGCCGAGCAGGATCAGCGCAACGATCACCGCGGCCGCTTCGTAGTAGACGTTCACCGTGCCCGGCGGCAGCAGCCGCGGTGCAAAGGTCGCCACCACCGAATAACCGAACGCTGCGGCGGTGCCCACCGCCACCAGCGAATTCATGTCCGGCGCCAACCGCAGCAGCGCCGGGAAGCCCTTCTGGTAGAAACGACGACCGGGGATGGCCAGCACCAGGAGGGTCAGTGCGAACTGCAGATACCAGCTGGTCTGCATGCCGATGTGGGCCATCACCCATTCGTGCATGCCGGGAATCAGGTGCGAACCCATCTCCAGCACGAACACCGGCAGCGCCAGCGCGGACGCCACGATCAGGTCGCGCTTCAGCTCAGCGCGCTCGGCATCCTTCTTTTCTGCGGCCTCCTCATCGGACTGCACGCCGGCCTCGATCGGGTGTGCGGCGTAGCCGACCTTGTCGATGGCCGCAACCAAGGCGGCCGTATCAGCCACGCCGCGCACGGTCGCACGCTCCGTGGCCAGGTTCACGCTGGCCTGGCTCACGCCTGGCACCGCCAGCAGCGCGCGCTCCACGCGGCCCACGCAGGAGGCGCAGGTCATACCTTCCACGGCCAGTTCAACGGTGGCGGGGGGCACGTCGTAGCCCACCCGCTCCACCGCCTGGATCAACGCGGCCCGATCGACCGGACCGGACGGACGAATATCCGCGCGCTCGGTGGCCAGATTGACCGAAACACTGCCCACACCTTCGACCTTGGACAGTGCCGCCTCGACCCGGCCCACACAGCTGGCGCAGGTCATGCCCTCGATGGGCAGACTGATGGTGGAGGGGCTGGCGGAGACAGCAGCGGCGCGCGGCGTGCTCATGATTGGATTCCCGGGATTCCTTCTGGATGCGGACAGGCTAAACCTTGCCATCGTGGGAAGGTCAAATCCAGCCTGTCCGCATTTCCTGAATGGGCACCCGGCGTCGACGTCCACGCATGGCGCGGGTCTACCGCCAGAGATAGGTCTCCTCAGAAAGTGAACACATACTCCAATGCGAACTCGCGGCCGACCGCGCCCAGCAACCGGGTCGGGGCGAAGTCGTAGTCCAGCTTGTACGGGTCCTTGTGGTTCCAGCTGGCGGAGTTGAAGGCGTTGTTGACGTACACGTTTACCTTGGCGTGTTCGGTCACCTGGTAGCCCACGTTGAAGTTCCAGGTGATGAACGGCCCGACCCGGCCGAAATAGCGCGCAGTCTGCTGGCCTGCATTCGGGTTCGGGTTCGGCGAGCCATCCGGACGTGTCGCCGGCTCCAGGCAGTTCAGCGACGGGCTGTCGCTGGGCACGTAGCCATCGGCGAACGGCAGGCAGCCACCGGGGTTATCCAGGCGGTCGGTGCCCCAGTGGTAGCGCACGCCCGGCACCGAGCCCACGCGGTCGGCATAGACATTGGCGTTCCAGTTGCCGCGCTGCCAGGCCAGGCTCGCGCGCAGCTTGCTGCGCAGGTCGCGGTCGCGGCGTTCCGGGTTCGGGTCGTTGGCGTAGCGCTGTTCCTTGGTGGAGATCTGGTTGGTGTAGTTCACACCCAGCTGGAAGCTGCCCCACTGCGCGGTTTCCAGGCGATAGCGTGCGGTCAGATCGATGCCGCGCACTTCCCGGCTGGCCAGGTTGAACGGGCCGCGCTCGATCGATACCAGGCGGCCGTTGCTGTCACGGTTCACGCGGGCCAGGATGCCGGCGCAGTACTCGCCACCGGCCGGGTTGGCCCATGGCGTGCCATCGATGTTCTTGCCGGTCAGGCAACCGGCCTCGCTGGCCAGCACCTCATCGGCGCCGACGTCGACGATCATGTCTTCCAGCTTGATCGCCCAGTAGTCGGCACTGACCGACAGGTTCGGCATCACGTCCCAGACGAAACCGACCGTCCACGAATCGCCGGTTTCCGAGCGCAGCAGCGGCGTGCCACGGCGGTTCACGTCGAACGTGTACCAGACATCGGTGTTGCCCACGCCGCAGTTGTTGACCAGGTACGCGCCACTCTGGATGCAGCGCAGGCGGTCATAGGTCTGCACTTCCGAACTGCTCGGCTGACCCAGCAGGTAATGCATGTCCGGCGCATGGAAGCTGGTGGCGTACGAGCCACGCACCAGCAGCGATTCGACCGGGCGCCATTCCAGACCGACGTTCCAGGTGGTTTCCTTCTGGCTGCCGATGTCCAGCGCTTCGCTGCTGTCGTCGGCCTTGTAGTTGCCATAGCGGTCATAGCGCGCGGCCGCAGTGGCGGTCACGCTGTCCAGCAGCGGGATCTTGAACTCGACGCCGGCCGAATAGCGGGTGCGCTCGCCGCCACCGCGATCGACGTTCTGCAGGTCAAAGTCGATGCCGGCGCGAGGGTCGGGGCTGAGGTGATAACCCTGCTGCGCGACTTCAGCTACCGCGGCGAACGAGATCGGGCCGGCCCAGCCCTGGAACAGTTCGCCGGTGATATCCGCCGAGGCCTGGTTGACCCATGAGGACGCACGGTTCTTCGCCACCGTGCCCATCTGCCAGTACTCGTCCGGCGTGAGCGGGTTCCACCAGCGCGATTCGTTCAAGGCGTAGATCGCCTCGCCATCGGCCGTGGTACCCAGCTTCGGGCCGAGGAAGTAGTCGTACGACTTCTGCTTGTCGACCACGTTCTGCCGCTCTTCCACGCGGTAGTAGGAACGCCCCACCGTGGCGCTCCAGTCGAAGCGGTCGGCCAAGCGCCCTCGCAGGCCCGCGCTCCAATCCCAGGACAGTTCGCGGTTGGTATTGCGCAGCGTATCCAGGCCGCCCACCTCGTTCGGGGTGAACTGGCGCACGCCCAGGATCGGACGGTTGCGGTTGGCATCCCAGTAGTAGCCGTTGTCATCGTCGATCAGCGACACGCTGGGCGGATTGGTGCCCCAGATCGCTTCGGAGCGGTACACCGCCAGGTTGGTCCAGGCCTGCAGGTCGTTGCTGAAGTCGAAGGTGGCATACAGGTTGCCGGACACGTTCTCGGCACCGCCGGTGAGCAGCCAGTTGGCGTAGTCGGCGCTCATACCGCACAGGCGGCCGGTGTTGGTGATGGTGTTGGCGGCGTAGTTGTAGACCAGTCGATCAGCGGTGTAGTACTCGCCGTTGAACTTCTCGCAGGTGCCGGTGGGCGGTGCCAGACGCTGGCCCGTGGTCGGATCGATCAGCGCCAGACCAGCGGTGGGTCGGAAGCCGACCTTGCGTTGCTCCATGTTCCAGGACGGATACGGTGCATCATCGGCGTCGTCCATCTGCGGACGATCACGCCCGAACAGCGGATCACGCTTGGTGTACTGCAGCGCGTAGGTCACGCTCCAGTTGTCGCCGGTCTTGCCGCCGGCCCAGGACAAGTCCCAGGTATCGCGGCCACCCTCGGTGGAGGTACCACCACGCACGCGCACTTCGTCGCCGTCGTAGTTGGTTTTCAGGATGACGTTGACCACGCCGGCAATCGCATCCGAACCATAGATGGCCGAGGCGCCACCGGTCAGCACTTCGATGCGCTCCACCGCCGCGGCCGGAATGTTGCCGTAGTTGGAGAAGTTGGTTTCACCGCCATACGGCAGCGGGTAGTCCGCCACGCGACGGCCGTTGACCAGCAGCAGCGAGCGGTTCGGGCCCATCCCGCGCAGGTTCAGGCCGCTGGCATTGGGCGTATGCGAGCCCCACTGCGAAGCGGCTTCAACAGTGCCGGTGGCCTCGGTGAGGGTCTTCAGCGCGTCGTACACGCTGACAAAGCCTTCTTTCTGGATCTGCGCAGCGGTGATCACGTTGACCGGTGCCGGGCCTTCGACGGCGGCGCGCTTGATGCGTGAACCGGTGACGGTGACTGCGTCCAGATCCTTGGTGGACGCACTGGCAGCTTCCTGTGCACTGGCAGCCAGCGGCAAGAGGGCGAGGATCAGGGCCTGGGACAGCAGGTGACGGCGCTTGCGAACGGACTGAGCCATGGGTGGTTGCTCTTCGAAAGTGTGGACGCACGGACGGGTGGTGGCGCGGCACTACGGCTGATCCGGGCACCTGGATCGGTTCAGGACCGACGCGGCGCCCCCCTCCTGTGGATCGATCCAAACTAAAGCACAGCTGAATCACACCCGGCATGCGGCAACGCAGCAACACCCGAGGGAATGCCGCTATCGGCTGCCGGCATCCAGAACAATCAAAGGGTTGCGAAACATCGCTGAGAGAACGGCGCACGAAGTAGTGACACGATCACGACAACCGCGCGCGGAACGGATTTGTCCGCGTGGTCGCGTTCGGCCGGTAGCGGGTCGTTGTAGAGCCGAGCCTGTGCTCGGCTGCTGTTGTTCGTCGCAAAGAGCAGCCGAGCGAGGGCTCGGCTCTACAGAAGAAGCGGGTTACTGCGCGCCGTCCAGCGCCTGCCGCAGCGCGGCCACAGTGGCGGTGGCGGTCTGGCTCCAGTCCGGGTCCAGCCCTCGCAAGGCCGGGTTCTGGAACTGCATCGCCGAGCGGCGCAGGCCCTTGGCCGAGGCGTGCAGTTCGGTACAGCCGCTCCGCCGTGCGACGACGGCGATATTGGCTGGGCCCAGCCCCGCGCCGGCCATCACACTGATGCGCCCCGCCGCTTGTGTGACCAGACCCGTCAGCATATCGGCACCGGCCTCGGCGCTGACCTGGCCGCCCGAGGTCAGCACGCGCTGGCAGCCCAGTCCGATCACCTGTTCCAGTGCTGCTGGCAGGTCGCGGGCCGCATCAAAGGCGCGATGGAAGGTCACCTGCAACGGCCCGGCGGCCTGCACCAGTTCACGGCACAGCGCCAGGTCGATACCGCCCTGCACATCCAGCGCACCGATCACCACGCCATCGCAGCCGAGCGCGCGGCACTGCGCGATGTCACGCAGCATCAGTTCGGTTTCCAGCGCGTCGTAGTGGAAGTCGCCCGGGCGTGGCCGCACCAGCACGAACAGCGGAATCGACAGGCGCTCGCGGGCCATCGCGATGCTGGCGAACGACGGCGTGGTGCCGCCCTCGGCCAGGTTGTCGAACAGCTCGATGCGGTCGGCACCGCCGGCCTGGGCGGCCAGCGCCGAGGCCAGCGAGTTGCTGGCGATTTCCAGAGTGAGCCGCGTGCTCACGTTTGGGTGCTCGTGTAGATCGACGGCGAGTCGCGCAGGTCATCCTGGCGCTGTCCATCGCACACGGCGTAGACGAAGCCGCGATGCAACGCGTAGGCACCCACCTCGCCCTGCTTGTTCATGGCCAGGAAGCAGACCTGCAGTGTCTTGCTCGCTTCGGGGCGCTTGCGCACCACGCGGTCGATGGCTTCGCGGCAGGCCTGCGCCGGCGAGCGCCCCTGGCGCATCAGCTCGACCACCAGGAACGAAGCGGCGTTGCGGATCATCTCCTCACCCACGCCCGACGCGGTGGCCGCACCCACGTCGTTGTCGACATACAGGCCGGCACCGATGATCGGGCTGTCGCCAACCCGGCCGTGCAGTTTCCAGGCCATCCCGCTGGTGGTGCAGGCACCGGCCAGATGGCCCTTGGCATCCAGCGCCAGCATGCCGATGGTGTCGTGGTTGTCGCTGTTGCCGGGAATACCACGGCGCTCGGCATTGATCTGCGGCTGGTACTTCTCGGTCTTCAGCCACTCGCGCCAGGCCGCTTCGGCCTGCGGCGTCAGCAGGTGCTTGCGCTCGAAGCCCTGCTGCACCGCGAACTGCTGCGCGCCGTCGCCCACCAGCAGCACGTGCGGGCTGTTTTCCATTACTTTGCGGGCCACCGACACCGGATGCAGGATGTCGACCAGCGCGGCCACTGCACCGCAACGGCCATCACCATCCATGATGCTCGCGTCCAGGCTCAGCACGCCGTCGCGATCCGGATTGCCACAATGGCCGACGGTGGGGTTGCACAGCTCGCTCTCGGCCCAGCGTGCGCCTGCTTCCACCGCATCCAGCGCGCTGCCGCCCTGGGCCAGCACCTTCCATGCGGCCTGGTTGGCCGGCACGCCGAAGTCCCAGGTCGAGACCACTTTGGCCCCACCCTGCGTGCGCGCCTGCACGCCCGGTAATGCTGCGATGCCAGCGGCCAGTGCGCCGGCCTGCAGGAACTGCCTGCGATCCACCATCTTCCCCTCCCAGTCTGCAATGTGCGGCCGGCGCGATGCCGGCCGTGCCGATCAGTCGTGCGTGGGCTGTCGTGCGGCGTGCCAGACCGCTGCACCGAGCACGCCCAGCTGGCCATGTTCCACGCGCCACACCGGTACCTGGCGGAGCACCTCGGTCAGCACGCCCTTGTTGAGGAAGCGCTCGCGGAAGCGGCCATCGGCCAGGAAATCCTGCACATGCGCGGAAATGCCACCGGCCAGGTACACCGAACGTGCACCGACGGCGATGGCGGCGTCGCCGGCCAGACTGCCCAGCCAGGCACAGAACACCTGCAGCGTTTCCACCGCCAGCGCGTCTTCACCGCTGCGCGCGGCACCGATCAACGCTTCGGTGCTGGTCCACACCGGGGTGGCACCGCGCAGCTCGCACAGGCACGGGTACAGGTTCATCAGGCCACTACCGGACAGCACGCGCTCGTTGTCCACGTGCGCCCAGCGCTGCAGCAGCTTGCCCAGCACCTGCAGTTCCAGCGTGTTGCCGGCGCCGAGCGCGGCATGGCCGATCTCGCTGGCCAGCACCGGGCGCTCGCCATCGGCAAAGCGCAGCGCGGCGCCCAGGCCGGTGCCGGCGCCCAGCACCAGTGCCGGGAACGCCTGCGCCGGATCGGCGTCGCCGTTCAAAGGCACCAGGGTTTCCGGCTGCAGGTACGGGATGGCCAGCGCCACCGCCTCGAAATCGTTGATCAGCTGCAGTTCGCCCAACCCGGACTGCGCGCGGGTGGCCGACAGCGAGACCGTCCATGGCAGGTTGGAATTGATCAGCACATCGCCATCGAGCAGGCCGGCAATGGCCACCACCGCGGTCTGCACCGGCTGGCCAAGGCCTGCGGTGAAATCGGCCAGGATCGCCGCCAGGCTGGGGTGCTCGGCGCAGGCGTAGGTGCGATGGCTGCCCAGCAGCGGCGCCTGGCCGGGTTGGGTTTCAGCCAGCGCCAAACGGGCGAAGGTGCCGCCGACATCGGCGACGACCAGATGGCGCGGAAGACCGCCGCGGGCGGAGTCGGAGGAAACCGGGGACGCTGCTGCGATGGTCACGCTGGCCTGCTTGGATCGATTGAATCGCCCCGATTCTCAGGCATCGGGGCGGCTTTGCCTAGCACGCCGGTGGTTCAGGTTGGCCTACATGCCTTCCTGTTCGGCCACCTGCACGCCGTCCACCAGCACGCGCAGGCGCTGCGGGCGGAAGCCGGCGAACAGCAGCGGCCGGGTGCGTTCTACCAGCACTTCATGGCCAGCAATGTGGCGCAGCCACGACTGTACCAGCGAGAACGAGAAGTGGGTGCCGGGATGCAGCGGATGCTGCACCCAGACCTTCTCGGTGGCGCTCTGCAGCAGCATCGCGCCGGTGAACCAGTGGCGGCTGAGGGTCACCGGCGTGGTGCCGGCCATGAAGCGGATATCCATGCGGGGTCCTTTCGCTGGAGAAGCCTTGCGGCGTGTCAGGGCTGGGCAGTCTGCAGGCTGTAGCTGGTGGTGGCAGTGAACACTGCGCCATCGGGCTGGGTGGAGCGTACTTCGACCTTGTGGCTGCCCACGACCAGATCGGTCGGCAGCGCGCCACGCCACAGGTGCGGCGACGCGGTCGCCTCCGGCGAACGGTCGTAGCCACGCAGGCTGACTGCAAGATCGTCGGCCACGTTCTCCACCATCAGGCGCGGATCGGGTTGGCTGACCTGCTTCATCGGCTGCCAGGCACCACCATCGACGCGGTACTCGACCACGCTGGCATCCTCACCCATGTAGACGTTGGCATAGATGCCCCACGCCGGGTAGGCCCCCTGGCGCAGCACCTTCGGCGCATGCAGGCCGATCTGCTCGCTGGCCGGTTTGCCGGCCACGCGGTACTGCAGTTTGTAGCTGCCATTGCCGGCCACATCGAGCAACGCATAGCCCTTCGGGGTGCCATCGCTCATGGTGCTGTCCGGCACGCCGGCGGCGTCCTTCACCCCCGACCAGAACGCACCGCAGTTGGCACCCACGTTGTACTCGTGCAGCGGCTTTTCGCCGTTCCAGCCCTCGGCCTTGCCGTGGTAGACGTGCTGCTGGGTGTGGCTGTGGCCGCTGAGCACCAGCAGGTTGCGGAAGTCCTTCAACAGGTCGAACAGGCGCTGGCGATCGGCATGCCGGAAGGTCTCGCGCCCCGGCGCCGCGTCGAACAGCGGGATGTGCATGCCCAGCACCAGCAGGCGATCCTTGTGCAGCCCCTTCAGGTAGCCGGCGAGGAAGGCGAACTGGTCTTCGCGCAGGCCGCCGACGTACTTCGGCCTGGCCTTGGGGTCGTACACCACATCGTCGAGGAACACGAAACTGGCGCCGCCCTCTTCCACCGCGTAGGTGTCCGGGCCGTAGATGTTGCGCCAGCTGTCCAGCGAGTGCTCATCGCTGGCGGCATCGAAATCGAGGTCGTGGTTGCCCGGCACATGGAACCACGGCACGCCAAGTTCGGTGGTGACCTTGTTGATCGCCGGATACAGGGTCAGGTCATCGTTGACGATGTCACCGAGGGTGGTGCCCATGCGCGCCCTGGTCTGGCCGACCAGAGGCGCCACGATCGACTGCTGGTAGTAGCCGATGTCCTTCAGGCTGGCGGTCTGCGAGTCGGTGAACACCAGCATCTGGAAACCACGGCGGCTGTCATGGCGGTCAGACTGCAGAGCGAAATCCCAGTTGCGGGTGACATCGCTGGTGGCGGCGATGCCGCCGTACTTCAGCGCCGGCGAGCCGTTCGGGCGGTAGTGGCGCCAGAACGACGGCAGGCCGTCGGTCGCCTTCGGGAAGGCGTAGGCGTCGGGCTTGATCACGAATACGGTCTGGCCGTCGCGCACTGGCAAGCTGTAGCTGCCGTCTGCAGCCGTCTTGACGATGGTCTCGCCGTTGGAAACCTGCACCCCGGCCAGGCCCGGATCGGTCGCGCCGCGCCCCGGCCGTCCGTCACGCTCCAGATAGACCTTGCCGCTGACCACGGTGTCCGCGGCCCAGGCCGGCGAGGTCAGCAACAGGCAGCACAGCCAGGCGGCAGGCAGTTTCATGGGCGGTCCGGGAAAGAAGAAGACCGCCTATTGTAGAGCCGAGCCACGCTCGGCTGCATTGCAGAGGCAGGTGCGGCCCATTGGTCCCACGCCTCCCTCAACGATGGCGCTTTTCCAGCACCGCCCGCGCATCCTCCAGCGACAGCCCGCGCGCGCGCAGCAGCACCAGCAGGTGGAACAACAGGTCCGACGCCTCGCCCAGCAACGCCTCATCATCCTGCGCCACGGCGGCCAATGCGGTCTCCACGCCCTCCTCGCCCACCTTCTGCGCGATGCGGCGGATACCACCCTCGAACAGGCTCGTGGTGTAGCTGGCCGGTGGTCGCTGCGCCTCGCGCATCGCTACCAGTTGGCCCAGCCCGCCCAGGAAGTCCTTCGGCGCGCCATCGAAGCAGCTCTCCGCACCGGTGTGACAGGTCGGCCCGGCCGGCCGTGCCATCACCAGCAGCGTGTCGGCATCGCAATCGACACTGATCGACTGCACCACCAGCACGTTGCCGGACTGCTCGCCCTTGGTCCACAACCGCTGCTTGCTGCGGCTGAAGAACGTCATGTGGCCGATCGCCAGGGTGGCCGCCAGCGATTCAGCACTGACATAGCCCAGCATCAGCACCTGCAGGGTATCGGCATCCTGCACCACCGCCGGCAGCAGGCCGTCACCCTTGGCCCAGTCAAGTGCCTGCAATGCGTCCAACGACGGCCTGACTTCAATAGACATCCCGCACCTCGATCTGCTGTCCGCGCAGGTAGCGCTTCAATTCCGGAATGGCGATGGCACCGCTGTGGAACACACTGGCCGCCAGCGCGCCATCCACATCGGCCTGGTCGAAGGCCTCGGCGAAGTGCTCCATCGCACCGGCGCCACCGGAAGCGATCAGCGGCACCTGGCAGAGTGCCCGCGCCTGCTGCAGCTGCACGACGTCGTAGCCACGGCGCACGCCGTCGCTGTCCATGCAGTTCAACACGATTTCGCCGGCGCCACGGCGCTGCGCTTCGACGATCCAGTCCAGCGTGCGCAGCGGCACCGCCTGGGTCTTGTCCGGGTCGCCACTGAAACGGCGCACCCGCCACTGGCCATCGGTCTCGCGTACCGAATCGACACCGACCACCACGCACTGCACGCCGAACTCGTCGGCCAGTTCGGTGATCAGTTCGGGACGGCCCAACGCGGGCGAGTTGATCGACACCTTGTCGGCACCGGCGAACAGCACGCGGCGTGCGGTTTCCACGCTGTCGATGCCACCGGCCACGCAGAACGGAATGTCGATCAGCCGCGCGATGCGCTCGATCCAGGCGACGTCCACCGAGCGCGCCTCGGGGCTGGCGCCGATGTCATAGAACACCAGCTCGTCGGCACCCTGGTCGCGGTAGCGCTGCGCCAGCTCGGCGATGTCGCCCATGTCGACATGGTCGCGGAAGCGCACACCCTTGACCACGCGACCATCGCGCACATCCAGGCACGGAATGATGCGACGGCTCAACATGCCAGGGCCTCCGCCAGGTCCATGCGCTGCTCCAGCAGCGCCTTGCCGAGGATCGCGCCGCCGCAGCCCACACGTCGCGCTTCGGCCACATCGGCCACGTCGCGGATGCCGCCGGAGGCCTGCACCGCCACGCCCGGCAGCAGCGCCGACAGGTGCTGGTAGAGACTGATGTTGGGCCCGGCCAGCATGCCGTCGCGGGCGATGTCGGTACACAGCAGATGGCGCATGCCGGCGCGCGCGTAGCGCCGGGCCAGGTCATCCAGGGTCACCCCGGCGTTCTCGGTCCAGCCGTGCACCGGCAGCTGCCACTGCCCCTGTGCGTCCTGGCGAGCGTCCAGCGCAATCGTGATGCGCTCGGCGCCGAATTCCTCCAGCCAGCCGACCACTTCATCGGGGCGGCGCACCGCCAGCGAACCCACCACCACGCGGTTGGCACCAGCATCGAGAATGCGCGACACATCATCACGACCGCGCACGCCGCCACCGGTCTGCACCCGCAATGGCGTCTGCCCGCGGATATCCGCCAGCAGCGGCGCGAGCGTGTAGCCACCGGCGCGCGCAGCGTCCAGGTCGACCAGATGCATCCACTGCGCACCCTGCGCGGCAAAGGCCTGCGCGCGCGGCAACGGATCGTCGCCATAGGAGGTTTCCTGCGCATAGTCGCCCTGGCGCAGCCGCACCACGCGGCCGTCGCGGATATCCAGCGCGGGGTAGACGATGAAACTCATGCAGCAGTGCCCTCGAGGAAGTTGCGCAGCATCAGCGAGCCGGTCTCGCCGGAGCGCTCCGGATGGAACTGTGCGCCGTAGTAGCGCCCCTGCTCCACCACGGCGGTGAACAGGCCACCGTGGTCGCAGGCAGCGACGGTGTGGGTATTGAGCGGCGCCGCATAGCTGTGCACGAAGTAGGCGCTGGCGCGTTCCGGCACGCCTTGCAGCAACAGCGATTCGCGCAGCGGCAGCAGGCGATTCCAGCCCATGTGCGGCACGCGGATGCCACAGGCCGGCACCAGCTTGCGCACCACCCCGGGAATCAGCCCCAGTGTCTCCACGCCCGCTTCCTCGGAGCGTTCGAACAGCAGCTGCATGCCGAGGCAGATACCCATCAGCGGCACCTCCAGCCGCTGCAACGGCTCCACCAGGCCCTGCGCATGCAGGCGCTGCATGCCGGGACCGGCAGCGCCGACGCCGGGCAGGATCACCCGCTGCGCACCGGTCAGCCCATCCGCATCGCGCACCAGCCGCACCGTCGCACCCAGGCGCTCCAATGCGTAGCGCACCGAGCCCAGGTTGGCGCCGCCGGCATCGATCAGCGCAACGTCGCTCACAGCGCCCCCTTGGTGGAAGGCAGCGCCGTGCCCTGGCGGGCCAGCGCCGGACGCAGTGCGCGGGCCAAAGCCTTGAAGCAGGCTTCCACCTTGTGGTGATCGTTGTCGCCGCGTACCTGCAGGTTGAGGTTCAACCCGCTGGCGTCGCACAGCGAACGGAAGAAGTGCGGCACCAGTTCGGTCGGCATATCGCCCACGCGCTCGCGCTTGAACTCGCCCTCGAACACGAAGTACGGGCGGCCACTGAAGTCCAGCGCAGCGCTGGCCAGCGCCTCGTCCATCGGCAGGGTGAAGCCGTAGCGGCCGATGCCGCGCTTGTCGCCCAGCGCCTCGCGCAGCGCCTGGCCCAATGCGAGGCCGGTGTCCTCGACGGTGTGGTGCTCGTCGATGTGCAGGTCGCCGTCGGCCTGGATGTCCAGCGCGAACCCGCCGTGCTTGCCGATCTGTTCCAGCATGTGGTCGAAGAACGGCAGTCCGGTGGCGATGCGCGCATCACCGGCGCGGTCCAGATCCAGTTCGACGCGGATCTTCGTCTCTTTCGTGTTGCGCTGGACCACTGCGGTACGCGGCGCATCGGCCAGCACATGGGCGATGCCCGGCCAGTCCCACTCGCCTCCGAACTGTTCGGTGCGCAGCTGGAAGCCTCGGATGTTGAGGTTGTCAGCGAACTGCAGGTCGGTGATGCGGTCACCGACCATGCCCGAGCGCGCCCAGTCGATGCTGCGGTCCTGCAGGTAGGCGGTCATTAGACCGATGCCCGGCTTGCGGGTCGGCGCGTTGTCCTGCGGCCAGCTGCAGTCGATCAGCACGTCACGGAAAGTGATGCCCTGGCTTTTGAAGATCTGCAGCATCAGGTTGTTGGGGCCATCGAAGCTGTCGCGCGGGTAGCTGTCGCCGCCGAGGCCATCCTGATTGGTGACGATCACGAACTGATAGCCGGCGTCGCGCAGCTTCAGCAGCGCCGGGATCACCTGCGGCACGAAGCGCAGCTTTTCGTAGGCGTCGATCTGGAAGTCGGACGGCTCCTCGATGAGGGTACCGTCGCGGTCGATGAACAGGATCGGGGTCATGCTGCGGCCCTCCGCGCCGACAGGGCCGCAAGCACGCGGTCATTCTCTTCGGGGCTGCCGATACTGATGCGCAGTGCATCACCCAGCTGCGGCGCGGCGCGCTGGTCGCGTACCACCACGCTGGCATCCAGCAAGGTGTCGAACGCTGCCTGCGCATCAGTGAACCGGACCAGCAGGTAGTTGCCGGCCGAGGCATACACCCGGCGCACGCCAGGCAGGCCCGGCAGCGCAGCGAACAGGCGTTCGCGCTCGGCGATGACCGTCGCCACGCGCTCGGCGGTACGTGCCAGTGCGGCCGGCTGCAGCGCCTGCACGGCCAGCTCGGCGCACGGGGTCGGCACCGGGTACGGCGCCTGGCAACGGCGCAGTACGGCAATCAGTTCCGGCGCGGCGATCAGGGTGCCGATGCGCGCGGCCGCAAGTGCGTGCGCCTTCGACAACGTGCGCAGCACTGCCAGATTGGCGTGCGCGGCCAGCAACGTGGTCGCCGACGCACGCTGCGCGTACTCGACATAGGCCTCGTCCACCACCACCAGTGCCTGCCCGCGCAACGCAACCGCCACCCGTTCGACCTCGTCCAGGGCGATATCACTGCCGGCCGGGTTCGACGGTGCGCACAGGAACACCAGCTTGGCATTGCGCGCCTTGGCGGTGTCGATCACCGCATCCAGATCAGCGCGCAGGCCGTCCTCGCTGCCCACCAGGGGCACTTCAATCAATGCGGCGCCCTGCAGGCGCGCGCAGACCGCATACATGCCGAACACCGGCGGCGTGACCAGCACGGCATCGCGGCCCGGCACGCACAGGGCGCGCACCAGCAGATCAATGGCTTCGTCGCTGCCGCGGCCGACCAGCAGCTGCGGCGGCGTCACGCCGTACAGCGCCGCCAGGCCCTCACGCAACGCCAACGGCTGCGGTTCCGGATAGCGCCGGCTGTTGCCCGTCACATCAGCCGGATTGGCCCAGGCCGACTCATTGGCGTTCAACCAGACCTCGCCCTGCACCGCCGCACTGCGCGCCGAGCTGTAGCCGGCGAACGCCCGCAGATCCGGACGCACCAGTGCCAGCACATCATCGATAGCCGCGCTCATGCAGCCACCTCCATGCGCACTGCGACCGCACGTTCATGTGCATCCAGGCCTTCGGCGCTGGCGATGATGCGCGCGCAGCCGCCGATCGCTGCCAGGCCGGCGGCGCTGGCGGTCTGCACGCTGATCAGGTTCTGGAAGCTGGCCACGCTGACACCGCTGTAGGCACGTGCGGCACCGGCGGTAGGCAGCACGTGGTTGGTGCCGCTGCAGTAGTCGCCCAGTGCCTCGGGGGTGTAATCACCCAGGAACACCGAGCCGGCCGCCTGCACCTTTTCCAGCCACGCACGCGGATCACGCAGCGCCAGGATCAGGTGCTCGGGCGCATAACGGTTGCTGATCGCGAAGGCTTCGTCCAACGAATCGACCTGGATCAGCCGCGAGGCCGACAGCGCCTGGCGTGCGATCTGCTGGCGCGGCAGCAAGGCCACCTGGCGCTCCACTTCGGCCTCGACCGCCGCCAGCATCGCGGCATCGTCGGTCAGCAGCAGAACCTGAGAATCCGGACCGTGCTCGGCCTGCGACAGCAGGTCGGCGGCGACGAACGCCGGATTGGCGCCGGCATCGGCAATCACCAGCACTTCGGAGGGGCCCGCCGGCATGTCGATGGCGGCCGCGCCATCCTGTGCGACCTGCTGCTTGGCTTCGGTGACGAAGCTGTTGCCGGGCCCGAACAGCTTGTCACAGGCCGGAATGCTGGCCGTGCCGTAGGCCATCGCGGCGATGGCCTGGGCACCGCCCAGCTTGAACACGCGCTGCACCCCGGTCAACCGCGCGGCCACCAGCACCGCCGGATCGGCCGTGCCGTCGGCGCGTGGCGGCGTACACAGCACCACCTGCGGGCAGCCGGCCAGCCGTGCGGGAACACCCAGCATCAGCGCGGTGGACGGCAGCGGTGCGCTGCCCGCCGGCACATACAGGCCCACCCGGCCGATCGGGCGCAGCATGCGCTCGCAGACCACGCCCGGGGCGGTTTCCACCGCATAGCCCGTGCCCATGCCAGCGGCGTGGAAACGCGCGATGCGTTCGGCAGCTTCCACCATGGCTTGGCGCAACTCAGCCGGCACCGCAGCTTCGGCCGCGGCAAACTCGGCTTCGCTCACTTCAAAGGACGACAGCTCGACACCATCGAAGCGTGCGGTGATCGCGCGCAGCGCGTCGTCGCCCTGTGTGCGCACCTGTGCAATCAGCGTCGCCACCGCGTCGCGGGTCTGCTGCGCCACGGTCTGCACCGGACGGGTCAGTGCCGCGCTGCGCGCGGCCTCATCAAGTCGGGACCAGATCAGACGGTTCATGCCAGCGACCGCTCCACGCTCAACACCATCAGGCCCTGCGCGCCAGCGCGCTCGAGTTCTTCCATGCGCTGCCAGCTCAGCGGGCCGGGGCACATGGTCTGCAGGCGCAGCGCGCCGCCATCGGCCGGCAGCCGCACCAGCGGCTCGGCATCGGCCAGCAGCTGCGACAGCGCGTCGACGCGATCCTCGCTGGCGCGGAACATCAGCAGCTTGCGGTCCTGCCGCTGTACCACGCCATCGAGGCGGCGCAGCAGCATCGCGCGCAGCGATGCACGCGCATCATCCGGCACGCGCACCGCACCGGCCAGCACCGCCTCGCTGTCGAGCAGGTTGTGCACCGGGGTCAACTGGTTGGCACGCAGGGTGGCGCCGCTGGAGACCAGGTCGCAGATCAGGTCGGCGGTACCCAGTCGCGGGGCGATTTCCACCGAACCGGACAGCTCGACCACCTGTGCATCCACACCCTGCTCGGCCAGCCACTGCTTGAGGATGGCCGGGTAGCTGGTGGCGATGCGGGTGCCGGCCAGCTGCGCCGGCCCCTGCCACTGCCACTCCTCGGGCACCGCCAGCATCAGCCGGCACTGGCCGAAGCCCAGCCCGCGCAGCGCCTGGTAGGCATCCGGCAGGCCGACCTGGCGACGTGCCGCGGCCTGCTCGTCCAGCTCGTTGCGACCGACGATGCCGAGGTCGCAGACGCCGTCGGCGATCAGGCCGGGGATGTCGTCGTCGCGCACCAGCAACAGGTCCACCGGAAGCGACTCGCCGTAGCAGAACAATTTGTCGCGGCTTTCGCGCCAGCTCAGGCCACAGGCGCTGAGCAGGTTGCGGGCGGGCTCGGCCAAGCGGCCACTCTTCTGGATGGCGATACGCAGCCGGTCTCGTGCCGGCGCTGCCTGGGTTGCACTCATGGGGGAGGTCTCGAAGTTCGGAACGGGGCGCGGATCAGCGCGAAGCAAGGCGGTCGATGGCGGCGGCATAGCCTCGATGGCCATGCTCGAGCGTTCGCGCCACCCGTCCGGTGGTGGTCACGCTGACGCCGGTGCGCTCGTGGATCTCGCGGTACGGCACGCTCTGCTGCAGCAGCGGCACCACCTTCCAGCGGTCGGCCATGGCTTCCAGTTCGGCCGGCGTGCACAGGTCGCGCAGGAAGGCGACCACCTGCTCCGGCTCGCGCAGAGCAGCAAAGGCTTCGGCGAGGGCGTCCAGGTCGGCCTTCGGGTCTTTGGCGGCAATTTCGGGGCGGGCTTTCACGGGGTCGGTTCCATGCATCAATGTAATAGCGCGTTAGTACATTAGCGCATTCTTGCGCAGTGCGTCAAATCGTGGGTTGGGGGTACGGCAGGGCGGCCGCCCTCCACCCGCAGAGGCAAGAGCCAGAGCCACAGCAAAAAGCTGGTCTCCTGAGCGTTGGCGGGGAGGGTCCGGTGGCAGGGGACGCCGTAAACCCGTCCATGGGGGCTTGGTCGCCGCTTGCTCGTGTGCGCTGTCCTGCGCACACGGCAAGACCGGGGTTGGGCATCCTGCCCAACCCGCCCGAGGCATGCCTCGGGCCCATGCCGCTCACACCCCTGCCACCGGACCCACCCCGCCTTCGACAGTTGGCCGCGGGCTGTCAGAACAGCATGGATCGGATCGGAACCGGCTTTTGTAGAGTCGAGCCATGCTCGACTGCTGTTGTCCACAAACGCAAAACGCCCACCGAAAGGCGGGCGTTCTGCTTTCAAATCAACAACCTGGCCCGACTCAGGGCAGGCAGCGCACCTCGGCCTGCAGCGCTCCGCGGCGCAGGCATTCACCGAACAGGCTGCCCTGCCGGCTCGGTTGGGGCTGGATGTTCTCCAGTGACCCCACACCCGCTGGACACCTGCGCGAGGCCAGGGCCTGCAGGTCACCCTCCAGCTGCGCGCGGTCGATCACGTGGCAGCGATCAACCTGCAGCCGGTACTGCGCCGGACCGATCCGCGCACTGCGCAGCACCGGGTCGCTCTGGCAGCCCGCCAGCAGGAGCACGCTCAGCACCCCTGCGGCGGCCCGTGTCACGCCATCGCCCTGGACTGCTCCAGCTCCACCTGCAGGGTGCTGGCCAGCTCGTCACGGGAGACTTCGAACTGCTGCTCGCGCAGCAGGTCCTTCACCGCCACCACGCCGCGCGCCAGCTCGTCTTCACCGGCCAGCACCACGAAGCGGATGCCGGCCTTGGCCGCATACTGGAACTGCTTGCCGATCTTCTTCGGCTCCATCTGCACTTCGGTGTTGATGCCACCGGCGCGCAGGCGGCGCGCGATGTCCAGCGACTGCGGCATGCCCTGCTCGTCCATCAGGGCCACCAGCGCCTGCACGCTGCTGGCTTCGATGCCATCGATCAGGCCGGCTTCGCGCAACTGCCAGAACAGGCGCGACAGGCCGATGGAGATGCCCACGCCCGGCAGCTTCGACTTGCTGTAGTGGCTGGCCAGGTCTTCGTAGCGGCCGCCCGAGCAGATCGAGCCGATCTGCGGGTGGTCGGTCAGCGTGGTCTCGTAGACGGTGCCGGTGTAGTAGTCCAGGCCGCGCGCAATGGAGAAGTTCAGGCAATACGCGGTTTCCGGCACGCCCAGCGCCTGCACCAGCTGCAGCACTTCGCGCAGTTCAGCAACACCGGTACGCAGGATCTCCGAAGAACCAGCGTCGGCTTCCAGCGTGGCCAGCTGCGCCAGCGCATCGGCATGCCCCTGCGAACGCACGGCCACGAACGCCAGGATCTTCTCGACCTGTTCGGCCGGAATGTTGAAGCCCTCGCCCACCAGCGTCTCGCGCACGTAATCGGCGCCGCGCTTGTCCAGCTTGTCCACTTCGCGCAGCACCGCCAGCTGGCGCTCACCTTCGGCCACGCCCAGGCTTTCGAAGAAGCCGCGCATCAGCTTGCGGTTGTTCAGCTGGATGCTGAAGTCACCGATGCGCAGTTCCGAGAACACGGCGTGGATGACCGCCAGCACTTCGGCGTCGTATCGCACGCTCAGGCTGTCCTTGCCGATCACGTCGATGTCGCACTGGTAGAACTCGCGGAAGCGACCGCGCTGGGCGCGCTCGCCGCGATACACGCGCTGCATCTGGTAGCGGCGGAACGGGAAGGTCAGTTCGTGTTCGTGCTCGGCCACGTAGCGTGCCAGCGGCACGGTCAGGTCGAAGCGCAGCGCCATTTCCGGCAGCGAACGGTCGCCCGACTCGGCCGCGTTGGCCAGCGCGCCGGTGGACTGCACGAAATACACCTGGCGCTCGGTCTCGCCACCGGACTTGGTCAACAACACATCGGACAGCTCGAACACCGGCGTCTCCACCGGCAGGAACCCGAAGCGCTCGTAGTTGCGGCGGATGACGTCCAGCATGCGCTGGAACGCAATCTGCTCGCGCGGCAGCAGCTCAAGGGTGCCGGGCGGGGTACGGGGCTTGATCACGGGCGGAACTCCTGCTGGAACGGGACGTGGGAGGGGGCAACATTCTAGCGCCCCCGCCTCGGGCAGGGTCGAACGGCCGCTTGAAGTATCATAAGGCCCTCCCCCGCCCGCGATACGCCCCCCGCAACATGTCACGGCCTTCCGGCGCTCCGCCCGCCACCAACGATCCCGCCGCGCCGTCCTGCATCACGCTGGACTGCCTGCACTGCTCGGTTCGCCACCTTGCGGTGTGCTCGGCGTTGTCGCCCGATGAAGTGCAGGCGCTGGAACAAGTCACGGTCTCGCAGCAGGTCAGCATGGGCAGCACGCTGGCCCGCACCGGCGAGGAACGCCAGCATGTCTATACATTGACCGCCGGCGCACTGCGCCTGGTGCGCACCCTGGCGGATGGTCGCCGCCAGATCAACGGCTTCGTGCTGCCTGGCGACTATCTGGGCCTGAGCGGCAGCGACCACCATCGTTACGACATCGAGGCGATTGCCGACAGCCGCGTGTGCCGCGTCGCACTGCCGCAGATGAAGGCGCTTCGCAGCCGCTTCCCGCATCTGGAGCGCAAGCTGCTGCAGCGCGCCTGCCAGGAACTGGATGCCGCACAGGATGCCGCGCTGGCGCTCGCACGCCTGCAGCCGGCCGAGAAGCTGGCCGATTTCCTGCTGCGCCTGGCCGCACGCGAGGCCAAGCTGGGCGGCGACGGCCTGCGCGTGTCGCTGCCGATGGGTCGTGGCGACATCGCCGATCATCTGGGCCTGACCATGGAAACGGTCAGCCGTACCTTCACCAAGCTGCGCCAGCAGGGGTTGATCGCCCTGCCGCACCTGAACGTTGTGGAGATCCTCGACGAGGACGGGCTGCGCACGCTGGCCGGTGAAGGGTTGATCTGACCGCATTGCGGTTTAGGGGGGGTGGGGGGGGGGGGGGGCGG
>NZ_JAWJTI010000046.1:0-26216 GCF_032911525.1 Stenotrophomonas veracruzanensis | reverse complement strand
CCCCCCCCCCCCCCCCACTACTGGTCTTCGGTGAGCGCAGCGGCACCGGGGGCACATGTGCCATCAGTCCTGCCTGCATCCGCCCCAGAATGCAAAGCCCGCCCACACTTCACGGCTCGGGGCAGGAGTAGGCTTGAGGCTTTCCTGCCGGGAGGGGTTGTCCATGCATGTGCGTGCCGTCGCTGTAGCCATTGCCCTTTGCCTGTCCAGCACCGTGCTGGCCGCCGATACCCCGCCGATGACCCCGGACATCAGCGGCAAGCCCTTCGTTGCCCCCGATGTCGGTCGTGACTACGACAAGCGCGTGGTGATGGTGCCGATGCGTGATGGCACCAAGCTGTATACCGTGATCGTGGTGCCCAAGGGTGCCCGCAACGCGCCGATCCTGCTGACCCGCACGCCTTACGATGCCGCTGGCCGCGCAAGCCGCAGTGATTCGCCGCGCATGCGCGACCTGCTGCCGCAGGGCGACGAGGTGTTCGTCGACGGCGGTTACATCCGCGTGTTCCAGGACATCCGTGGCAAGTACGGCTCCGAAGGCGATTACGTGATGACCCGGCCGTTGCGCGGGCCATTGAACAACACCAAAGTCGACCACTCCACCGACGCCTGGGACACCATCGACTGGCTGGTGAAGAACGTGCCGGAGAGCAATGGCAAGGTCGGCATGCTCGGCTCGTCGTACGAGGGTTTCACCGTGGTGATGGCGCTGACCGACCCGCATCCGGCGCTGAAGGTGGCGGCACCGCAGAGCCCGATGGTCGATGGCTGGATGGGGGACGACTGGCTCAACTACGGCGCGTTCCGCCAGGTCAACTTCAACTATTTCGCGATGCAGACCGAGAAGCGCGGCAAGGGTACGCCGCTGCCCAGCCTCGGCTACGACGACTACAGCACGTTCCTGCGGATCGGTTCGGCTGGCGACTACGCGCGCTTCACCGGCGTGGACCAGCTGACCTGGTGGAAGAAGCTGGTCGAGCACCCGGCCTATGACGGCTTCTGGCAGGGCCAGGCGTTGGACGCGGTGATGGCGAAAACACCGTTGAAGGTCCCGACCATGTGGCTGCAGGGCCTGTGGGATCAGGAGGACATGTGGGGTGCCAACCACGCCTACCAGGCCATGGAAGGGCGCGACAGTGGCAACAACCGCAATTACCTGGTGATGGGCCCGTGGCGGCACAGCCAGGTGAACTACAGCGGCAGCGAGCTGGGCGCGCTGAAGTTCGACGGCGATACCGCGCTGCAGTTCCGCCGTGATGTACTCAAGCCGTTCTTCGACCAGTACCTGGTGGACGGCGCGCCGAAGGCCGACACGCCGCCGGTGCTGATCTACAACACCGGCGAGAACCACTGGGATCGCCTGAAGGGTTGGCCGCGCAGCTGCGACAAGGGCTGTGCCGCCAGCAGCAAGCCACTGTACCTGCGGGCCGGCGGCAAACTGGCATTCCAGGCGCCGGCGACGGGCGAGAGTGACTTCGAGGAGTACGTGTCCGACCCGGCCAAGCCGGTGCCGTTCGTGCCGCGTCCGGTCCGCTTCGGTGACCGTGACATGTGGACCACCTGGCTGGTCAAGGACCAGCGCTTTGTCGATGGTCGCCCGGACGTATTGACCTTCATCACTGAACCGCTGACCGCGCCGCTGCGCATCGGCGGCGCGCCAGTGGTGCATCTGCAGGCCTCGACCAGTGGCACCGACAGCGACTGGGTGGTGAAGCTGATCGACGTGTATCCGGACCAGGAAGCGTCGACGCCGGAGATGGGGGGCTATGAGCTGCCGGTGTCATTGGCGATCTTCCGCGGCCGCTACCGCGAGAGCTTCAGCGATCCGAAGCCGCTGGCGGCCAACCAGGTGCTGCCGTATCGCTTCGACCTGCCCAACGCCAACCACACGTTCCAGAAGGGGCATCGGGTGATGGTGCAGGTGCAGTCCAGCCTGTTCCCGTTGTACGACCGCAACCCGCAGACCTACGTGCCTAACGTCTACCTGGCCAAGCCGGGCGATTACCAGAAGGCCACGCAGCGGGTCTGGCATAGCGCGGCGCAGGCCAGTTACATCGATCTGCCGGTGTACTGAGGCGGAGAGGACGACGCCGGGCATAGCCCGGCAGCACGTGGTAGTGCCGGCCGCTGGCCGGCATCCGCGATGGGGCAGGAGCGTGTCGACCAAGGTCGACACCTACCAGAACACCAGCCTTCAGCCCACCTTCGAGGGGCCCGTGCGCCAGCGGCTGGGCACCAGGCCGAAACGCTTGCGGAATGCAGCCGCGAAGTTGCTGGGGTGGCGGTAACCGCTGGCGGCGGCGGCCTGTTCAACCGTCCATCCGTCCTCGCGCAGGCCCTGTTCGGCGTGGCGCATGCGTTGTTCGTGCAGGTAATCGAACACGGAGCAGCCGTACTGCTGGGCAAAATGGCGGCGCAGCGAGCTGGGGCTCATGCAGGCCAGCTGGGCCAGTTCGACCAGGCTGTGGGCATGGCTGGGGTCATCATGCAGGTAGGCACGCACACGTTCCAGCCGCTCGCGCTGGCCGGCCCGCAGCGTTCGTACAGGGTCGGTCTGCAGATCCTCGGCCTTCAGGCCAACGGCCAGCAGCTGCAGTGCGACGCCTTCGCGCCACAACGCGTCGATGCCGTCCTCCCATGGGCTGTCGAACAGCTGGCCCAGCACCGGCAGCAGGGTATGCGGAATGGCCCAATGGCGGCATTCCAGGTGGGTGTTGAGCGCGGTCTCCAGCTGCGGCAGATGGAACAGGTCCGGATCGATCTGGCCGGGCACCATGACGCTGACGCCGCGCATGCGCGTTTCGCCGGGATGCGTACCAGTCATCTCGACCTCCTCGCGGTGGTGTGCGGTCATCGCCGTGCCAGCGCGAAGGGTGAAACCAGCGCGTCGCGGAACGCGCACATCGACCTCGCCCAGCAGCATCACGCGGATGGCCAGGCCGGGACTCTGCTGGGCCGTGGCGACATATGGAAAGCGATTATGGACGTCGGAGGCGATCAGACTCATGCCGCCGCGCAGGAACTGCTCGTTGACCTCGCCATGGCCGGCCCACTGGTCGTCGCGCAGGTGTTCCGGGTCGGCGCGGTAATCGAAGCCATGACGGTGGCCGAAGCGGCGGTAATCGGCAAAAGTGAAATATCGGGACATCGCTCGGCACGTGCTTTGGAGGTGGACGCTGGCATTACCTCGCCCACGCGCTCTGCAACGCAGATGCAGATCCGGTCATTACCCGTGCAGACGTGCTGGAAGGCAGTGGCGTGGGCACTCCGGATGGTGGGGGAACACCAGATTGAATGGAATGTGTCGCAGAAACTGGAAACGTTTCCCATTGTCGCCTCGATTCGCGCGCTTTTGATTTAAATAGGGTCAAAACGATTGACGATTACGGCCAAAGTGAAAATGCCGCCGAACATACGCCGGCGTTTTGCATGCATATCCGTACGCAATTCCATACATCAACTTGAGTTGAGGTTTCATGGCTGGAACGATCATCCGTAGGCGCGATGTCAGCCAGGTCATCACGGGCGCACGCGTAGGGTGGCGCAGTTGGCTGTTGCAGGCCACTTCGATGCCCCCACTGATGGAGAACGCAGATGATTGACTACCAGCTCACCGGCAAGACCGCGATCGTGACCGGCGGCGTATCTGGAATCGGCCTGGCCGTGGCGCAGACGCTGGCCGCGTCCGGCGCGCGGATCTCGGTCTGGGATCTGAAGCAGGATGCGGTCGATGCGACCGTGGCGCAGTTGCGCGATGCCGGTGCGCAGGCCATCGGCATCGCGCTGGACGTCACCGACGACGCTGCGGTGGAGGCAGCGGTGCAGCGCACGATCAAGGAGCTCGACGGCCTGCATGTGGCGGTCAACAACGCCGGTATCGGTGGGCCAGCCGCCAGCAGCGGTGACTATCCGATCGATGGCTGGCAGCGCGTGATCGACGTCAACCTCACCAGCGTGTTCCTGTGTCAGCGTGCGCAGATCCAGGCAATGCGCGCTGCTGGAACCGGCGGCAGCATCATCAACATGGCCTCGATCCTGGGCCAGGTGGGCTATGCCGGTTCCACCGCTTATGCGGCGGCCAAGCACGGCGTGGTCGGGCTGACCCAGACCGCCGCGTGGGAGCATGCCGCCGACGGCATCCGTGTCAACGCGGTCGGTCCAGGCTTCATCAGCACACCGCTGCTGGAGAAGATGGACCCGAAGGTGCGCGCCACGCTGGAAGGCCGCCACGCCTTGAAGCGGCTGGGTACGGCCGAGGAAGTGGCGGTGCTGGTGGCCTGGCTGGCCAGCGACGATGCCTCGTTCGCGACCGGCGCGTACTACGCCATCGATGGCGGCTACCTGGCGCAATGAGCGAGTGCGGTCAGCAGATCCACGCAGGGCGTGGATGCCTGACCGGTGGACCCACGCCCTGCGTGGATGAGGACGTGCGGTGAAGAGGGCGTGCCATCGCCTTCACTCCCGCCCTACGACCGCCGAGCAAGGCTCCGGGAAAAACACCCGGAGCCTGACCCATGGAACTTACCCAGGATGTCTCGATCCTGCTGCGCGTCGCGACCGCGATGCTGTTCGGCGGCGTGCTCGGCGTCGAGCGCGAGATGGGCAAGCACGCCGCCGGCCTGCGCACGCACATGCTGATCGCGGGGGCCGCCGCGTTGATCGTCGGCCTTGGCGACTCGGTGGCCGAGCATTTCCAGCAGGAGCGTTACCGCGACCTGCTGCAGGTCGATCCGGTGCGCCTGATCGAAGCGGTGGTGGCCTGTGTCGGCTTCGTTGCCGCCGGCACCATCCTGCGTGGGTCACGCGAGGACCAGGTCAGCGGCCTGACCACGGCCAGCTCGCTGATCATGGCCGCGGCCATCGGGATTGCGGTGGGGATCAGCAAGTACGTGATCGCCATCGGCGTGAGCGTGCTGTGCGTGCTGGTGCTGGCGGTGATGCGGCGGTTGGAGAAAAGGATTTCTTAGGGAAGCCCGAGTTGCCGGCCAGAGGCCGGCACTACCGTGACGACCCTAATGGTCGTACCAATATTCCATCTAGCTCTATGGTCTAATAGGCTCTTCGTCTGAGTGGCGGTTAAATCCGCTGCAAGTGGTCTGATCGAAACCATTATTGGTAGGACCAATAATCGACAGCCACGGCGATCCACCGCCTGCGGTGGGGCACCTTCCGCATCCAGTCGAGAGTCTTCATGCAGCCCTGGCAACACCTGTACGACCCCGCCGGCAACCTGTGGTTGTCCAGCCTGATCGCGTTGCTGCCGATCGCGTTCTTCTTCATTGCCCTGGCCGTGCTGCGCATGAAGGGCTGGCTGGCCGGCACGATCACCGTGGCCATCGCGCTTGGCGTGGCCCTGTTGTTCTACCGCATGCCGTTGACCCAGGCGCTGGGTGCGGCCGGCTTCGGCTTCGTCTACGGCCTGTGGCCGATCGCGTGGATCATCATCGGCGCGGTGTTCCTCTACAAGGTCTCGGTCAAGACCGGTCAGTTCGACATCATCCGCGCTTCGATCCTGTCGGTCACCGAAGACCAGCGCCTGCAGATGCTGATGGTCGGCTTCGCCTTCGGTGCCTTCCTGGAGGGCGCGGCCGGTTTCGGTGCGCCGGTGGCGATCACCGCGGCATTGCTGGTCGGGTTGGGCTTCAAGCCGCTGTATGCCGCCGGCCTGTGCCTGATCGTCAACACCGCGCCAGTGGCGTTCGGCGCGATGGGCATTCCGATCATCGTGGCCGGGCAGGTCACCGGCCTGGATGCATTCGAGATCGGCCAGATGGCCGGTCGCCAGCTGCCGTTCCTGACCATCATCGTGCTGTTCTGGATCATGGCGATCATGGACGGCTGGCGTGGCATCAAGGAAACCTGGCCGGCAGTGCTGGTGGCCGGTGGCTCGTTCGCCATCGCGCAGTACCTGACCTCGAACTTCATCGGCCCGGAGCTGCCGGACATCACCGCTTCGCTGGCGTCGCTGGTCTGCCTGACCCTGTTCCTGCGCCGCTGGAAGCCGGTACGGATCTTCCGCTTCGATACCGAAACCAGCGCCCAGGCGGCCGCACAGGCACTGGAGGCGCCGCGGTACAGCGTCGGCCAGATTGCCAGGGCGTGGTCGCCGTTCCTGATCCTCACCGCGATGGTCACGCTGTGGAGCATCAAGCCGTTCAAGTCGCTGTTCGCGGCGGGCGGCCCGCTGGAAAGCTGGGTGCTGAAGCTCCCGGTGCCCGGCCTCGACCAGAGGGTGCAGAAGATGCCGCCGATCGTGGACGCGCCGCTCAGCTACGAGGCGGTCTACAAATTCGACTGGTTCTCGGCCACCGGTACCTCGATCATCCTCGCGGCGGTGATCGCGATCATCGCGCTGCGCATGCCGGCGCGGTCGGCACTGCAGACCTTCGGCGAAACCGTGCGTGAGCTGCGCATGCCGATCTACTCGATCGGCATGGTGCTCGCGTTTGCCTTCATCGCCAACTATTCGGGTCTGTCGGCAACGCTGGCGCTGGCATTGGCGCACACCGGTGACGCGTTCCCGTTTTTCTCGCCGTTCCTGGGCTGGCTGGGCGTGTTCCTGACCGGCTCGGATACCTCGTCCAATGCACTGTTCTCGGCGCTGCAGGCGACCACCGCACAGCAGATCGGGGTGTCCGACGTGCTGCTGGTGGCGGCCAACACCACCGGCGGCGTCACCGGCAAGATGATCTCGCCGCAGTCGATCGCCATTGCCTGTGCTGCGGTCGGCCTGGCCGGCAAGGAATCGGACCTGTTCCGCTTCACGGTCAAGCACAGCCTGATCTTCACCACGATGGTCGGCCTGATCACCCTGGCCCAGGCCTACTGGCTGACCTGGATGATTCCCTGAGCCATGCCGCGCGGCCTGACCCTCTGTTACACGCTTCGGGCCACAATGGCGCCATGAGCACGCAACGTATTTCGGACAAGGTGGCCGCGCAGCTGCGCGGCCTGGTGCAGGAACAGCGGCTGCAGCCGGGCGACCGGCTGCCGGCCGAGCGCGCCCTGGCGGTGCAGCTGGGGGTCTCACGCACCGCGTTGCGCGAGGCAATCGCGCAGCTGGCCAGCCAGGGTCTGCTGACCGCACGGGTTGGTGGCGGTACCTACGTGGCCGAACCTGCGGCGCGCGCGCGGCAGGCGCTGGATGAACCGCTGGCGCCGTATCTGCCGCTGTTCCAGGGCGACCCGGAGTACCGCTTCGACGTGCTGGAGATCCGTCACGCGCTGGAGGGTGCCACTGCCTGGCATGCAGCGTTGCGTGCCACCGACGAGGACCGCACGCGCATCGCGCAGGCCTTCCAGACCATGATGGACGCGCACGGCAAGGACGACCCCACCGGTGAAGCGGAGGCCGACGCGGCCTTCCACCTGTCCATCGCCGAGGCTTCGCACAACCTGGTCCTTCTGCAGGTGATGCGCGGCCTGTTCGAACTGCTGCAGACCAACATCTCGCAGAGCCGCGAAAAGCTCTACACGTCGGCGAGGACCTTCTCGCCGCTGTCCGACCAGCACCGCGAGATGATGGACGCGGTGCTGGCCGGCGACCCCGAACGCGCGCGCGCCGCCGCGCATGCCCACCTCGAGTTCGTGCACACCACGCTGCGCATCCTCGATGACAACGAAGCCCGGCGTGCGCGGGCCTCGCGTCTACCTTCCCCACACGGTTGACCCCATGATCATCTCCGCCTCCACCGATTACCGTGCCGCAGCGCAACGCCGGCTGCCGCCGTTCCTGTTCCACTACATCGATGGCGGCGCGTATGCCGAGCACACGCTGAAGCGCAACGTTTCCGATCTGTCCGACATCGCGCTGCGCCAGCGCATCCTGCGCAACATGTCCGACCTGAGCCTGGAAGCCGAGCTGTTCGGCGAAAAACTGGCGATGCCGGTGGCGCTGGCGCCGGTCGGCCTGACCGGCATGTATGCCCGGCGCGGCGAAGTACAGGCGGCGCGCGCGGCTGATCGCCGTGGCATCCCGTTCACCCTGTCCACCGTATCGGTGTGCCCGATCGAGGAAGTCGCCCCGGCCATCCAGCGGCCGATGTGGTTCCAGCTGTATGTGCTGCGCGACCGTGGCTTCATGCGCAATGCGCTGGAGCGGGCACAGGCCGCGGGCGTGACCACGCTGGTGTTCACCGTGGACATGCCGGTGCCGGGCGCGCGCTACCGCGATGCACACTCCGGCATGAGCGGCCCGAATGCCTCGCTGCGCCGCATCGGCCAGGCCATCACCCATCCGCACTGGGCGTGGGACGTGGGCCTGTTCGGCCGCCCGCACGATCTGGGCAACATCTCCACCTACCGCGGCAACCCGACCGGGCTGGAGGACTACATCGGCTGGCTGGGCAGCAACTTCGATCCCTCCATTTCCTGGAAGGACCTGGAGTGGATCCGCGAATTCTGGAAGGGCCCGATGGTGATCAAGGGCATCCTCGATCCGGATGACGCGCGTGATGCGGTCACGTTCGGTGCCGATGGCATCGTGGTCTCCAACCACGGTGGCCGCCAGCTGGACGGCGTGCTGTCCACCGCCCGCGCATTGCCGGCAATTGCCGACGCGGTACAGGGCGATCTGAAGATTCTCGCCGATTCAGGCATCCGTACCGGGCTGGACGTGGTGCGCATGCTGGCGCTGGGTGCCGACACCGTGCTGCTGGGGCGCGCCTTCGTCTATGCGCTGGCCGCGCAGGGCGAGGCCGGCGTGGCCAACCTGCTGGACCTGATCGCCAAGGAAATGCGCGTGGCGATGACACTGACCGGCGCACGCCGCATCGCCGACATCGGCCGCGATTCGCTGGTCAACCTGCCATGAATGGCGACGATGCCGTGCTGGCACAGTTGCGCGACGCAGTCGGCAGACGCCATGTACTGACTGGCGACAAGGCCACGCGCCGCTTCCGGCGTGGCTACCGATTCGGCGACGGTCCGGTGCTGGCGGTGGTGCGCCCGGGCACCCTGCTGGAGCTGTGGCACGTGCTGCAGGCGGCGGTGCAGGGTGGGGCGGCGATCATCCTGCAGGCGGCCAATACCGGCCTGACCGGCGGCTCGACCCCGGACGGCAACGACTACGGGCGGCCGATCGTGCTGGTCAGCACGCTGCGCCTGACCGGCATCCAGCTGTTGAACGAGGGCCGCCAGGTGCTGTGCCTGCCCGGTGCCACGCTCGACCGCCTGGAGCAGACGCTGGCACCGCTGGGCCGTGAACCGCATTCGGTGATCGGCTCGTCCTGCATCGGCGCCTCGGTGCTGGGCGGCGTCTGCAACAACTCCGGCGGCGCGTTGGTGCGCCGTGGCCCTGCCTACACCGAGCTGGCCCTGTATGCGCAGGTCGATGCGCAGGGCCAGCTGCAGCTGGTCAACCATCTGGGCATCGCGCTGGGTGATACACCCGAGCAGATCCTGCAGCGACTGCAGGCTGGCGACTATGCGGCTGCCGACGTGGGTGACGGCGACGGCCGCGCGGCCTCCGATCCACGCTACGCCGACGAAGTGCGCCGGGTCGATGCCGATACCCCGGCGCGCTTCAACGCTGATCCCAGCTGCCACTACGAAGCGGCCGGTTCGGCCGGCAAGCTGGCGGTGTTCGCGGTGCGCCTGGATACCTTCGAAAAGGAGGCCGCCGAGGTCTTCTACATCGGCAGCAACCGCACCGACAGCCTGACCGCGATCCGGCGCCAGCTGCTGACCGGATTCGAGCGCCTGCCGATTGCCGGTGAGTACATCCACCGCGATGCCTATGACATCGGCGAACGCTACGGCAAGGACAGCTTCCTGCTGATCGACCGCCTCGGCACCGCACGTGTACCTGCCGCGTTCGCATTGAAGAGCCGCGTTGACGGCTGGTTCGAACGGCTGGGCCTGCGTGGGGTGACCGACCGGGTGATGCAGGTGCTGACCGGCCTGCTGCCTTCGCACCTGCCCAAGCGCATGGGCGAGTTCCGCCAGCGTTATGAGCATCATCTGTTGCTGAAGGTCTCCGCGCAGGACGCAGCAGAAACCGAGGCCTGGCTGCGCGACTTCTTCACTGGCCACGAAGGTGGCTATTTCCACTGCACGGCGGAGGAGGGGCGCAAGGCGTTCCTGCATCGCTTCGCCGTGGCCGGTGCCGCGGTGCGCTACCGCGAAGTGCATCGTGACCAGGTGCAGGACATCGTGGCGCTGGACATTGCCCTGCGCCGAGATGATGCCGACTGGTTCGAGCAGTTGCCGGCCGATATCGACGGCCGCCTGCTGCACAAGCTGTACTACGGGCACTTCCTGTGCCACGTGTTCCACCAGGACTACATCGCGCGCAAGGGCGAAGACCCGATGGCGATCGAGCACGCGATGTGGGCGCTGCTGGACCGGCGTGGCGCCGAGTATCCGGCCGAGCACAACGTCGGCCACCTGTACCCGGCCAAGCCCGCATTGGCCGGGTTCTACAAGCAGCTGGACCCGAGCAATACCTTTAATCCGGGCATCGGCCAGACGTCGAAAGCCAAGGGCTGGGGGAGCTGCGACTGCGGATGATGTAGAGCCGAGCCTATGCTCGGCTGCTCTTCCCGACAGACAGCAGTCGAGCATGGCTCGACTCTACAAAGGTGATGGCGGGCAACGGTTACCATCGAAAGCCCAGCCGCAGGAGCCATCCATGCCTACCGCTACCGCCCGTGCCACCCTGTACGTTGCACTACTGGCTACCCCGGTGCTGGCGCTGGCCCAGGGCTCGATCCTGCCGCAGCAGCGCGATGCCGCCGGCAATGTGATGGAGCCGCTGGGGCAGGTGCTGATCGCGAGTGAGACTGGGCCGTCGGGGCTTTATGACTGCACGCGGGACGGCAACTGGTGCGTGCGCGTGCAGCCGGTCGCCGAGGAGGGTGACCGGCCGAGCGTGCTGGAAGTGCTTGAGAAGGTGCCGGGCCAGGGCAAGCCGCACACCTACCACGTCAGCATCGACGTGCCGCAGGAAAGCGAGCTGTCACTGTGGCCATGGATCGTGCGGCTGGCCCCAGGCGTGGGCAGCGGTGAACCAGTGACCGATCCGCAGCAGCGCGCCCGCCAGAATGTGCTGGTGGGTGGCATCGTCACGTTCAGCGCCATGTACTCCGGTGGAGGTGCTGACGCGTCCACGCTGCAGCTGGCACGCGTACGCCACCTGCAGGACGACATCCAGGTGGACGACGACGTGCTGACCGTGCCATGGCTGGGCAATGCGATGATCCGCGCGTGTTTCAGCGAGCAGGACGTGAAACAGCGCGCGGGTGCCTGCCACGACGAATACGGCTTCTCGGCGAAGCTGGCGCTGGATACGGCTGCCGAGGGCATGCCGGTGCTGCGCTACCAGACCGTGGCGACCCAGTTCCCTGCCGGCGCTTCACGCTTCGAGGATTCGCTGGCCAAGGGCCCGCTGAAGAAGCAGGATCTGCGCAGCCAGCAGGACCCGGCGTGCACCTACACGCGGCTGTTCCGCTTCGGGGAGGGAATGTTCCATCCCGACCAGGCGCTGCCGGACTGTGCCGGCTATACCGAACCCTGAACCCTGTAGAGCCGAGCCCACGCTCGGCTGGCTTTCCGTGCGGCCTGACCGGAGAGCAGCCGAGCGTGGGCTCGGCTCTACAGAAACCTGCCGCCGCGCTTACTCGCAGCGGGTGGCGGTGATGATGTTGTCCTTGTCCACGAACACGCGCAGGCGGTCCTGGCGGATGTCCTTGGTGGTGATGGTGCTGGGGCCGATCGGGTTGACCAGGCCGGCACCGCTCTCGCGGGACAGGCGGCGGATGTTGGGTTCATTGGCTGGCTGGCCGATCGCCCAGCCCAGCTGGCTGGCGTCGCAGCGGCCGCTGCCTTTGACTTCCGGGCCAGGCGTACTGACACAGGCCGACAGCAGCAGGGCAGAGGCCGGCAGCAACAGGGACAGACGGAATGCAGACATGCGAGCGCTCCTGCGCAGGGAAGATGGCGGGAACGATAGCACCGAGCGTGCGAAAGGCGTCAGCGTCCCGGTCATTGCCGGCACAGCGTGGTCATTGCATAGTGGGAGGAATGGCTGGCAGTACGCCAGCGGGCAGGCCGGGCCTTTCCGGCGCAGGTGTTGGATACGGTATGACGGCAGGCAGTTTCCGCGGCAAAGACAGGACGATGACGGCGCTGGTGTTGTCGTTGCTGGGCGTGGCGTTTGCCGCCTCCGCTGCCGATCCGGAACCCGCGCCGGTCGAAACCCCGGTATTCGGTGCCTGGCGCAACCTGCAGACCGAAGCGGGCTACGAGCCTGCGCAGCGCAACCTGGCGTTTGCCATGCTGCCGCAGGCGGCGACCCGAGGCGATCGTTTCGCCATCCTCGACCGTGAAGGCAAGCGGACGGTGTGCTGCCTGCAGGTGGCCAGTCCCTCGCTGGGCGTGGCTGCGCTGCGCGAGCAGTACCACCTGCCGCAGGCCTGGGTGACCGACCTGAGCAATGGCCGCAGCCCCGCACGCCCCTATGTGCCGCACGTCTATGCGATGCAGCGGGTGGACGAGCTGGTCGACTACAGCTTCGCCGATGTGCCTGGCGCCTACAGCGACCTGGGCGGGCTGCTGATTCCGGAAGGTGCCGCGCTGGAGGCCGACGGCAGCGCCGTGCGCCTGGGGGACACCCGCTACCCGCTGCATTTCCAGCGCCAGCCGCACGCCGATGACGATGGCGCGCTGGACCGCTACAGCCTTCAGGCCGGCGAGAGTGCCGCCCCGATCGTGGTTGAAGTGCCGTTCGGCACCTACTGATTGCAGTACTGCACTGGCTAGAATGCAGCGCGGCGCCGTCTGCCGTGCCTGTTCCGTGAGTCGTTTCCGTGTCCCTGCGCTCCTTCCTGCTGCCGTCCCTGCTGCTGTTGTCCGCCTGTGCCAGCGCGCCACCGCCGGCGCCGGCCCATTCCGATGCATTGTGGCGATTGATCGAACGTGACTGCCGGGGCGCCGAAGGTCCACGCGGCGACTGCCTGCGCGTGGAGACGGCCGCAGACCGCCGCGATGTGCTGGTCAAGGACGCGCACGGCGACTACCAGTTCCTGCTGATGCCGCTGGACAAGGTCAGCGGTATCGAGAACCGCAGCCTGTACCAGCGCGGTGCACCGAACTACTTCGCTGCGGCCTGGCAGGCGCGCAGCCACACCGAACAGGCCTTGCGGCAACCGCTGCCGCGCAACGTCGCCAGCCTGGCATTGAACTCGCCGCACGGCCGTTCGCAGCACCAGCTGCATATCCATGTGGATTGTCTGCGTGCCGACGTGCTGCAGGCGCTGGACACGCATGCTGCCGCCGTCGGCAGCCGCTGGGCACCGTTGCCGGTGCTGCTGCGCGGCCATCAGTACCAGGCCCGCCTGCTGCCGGGCGAGGAACTGACCGCCAATCCGCTCAATCTGCTGGCCTATGACCTCGCTGGCGTGGACGACGTGGGCCAGTGGAGCCTGGTCGTGGCCGGCCGGGACGCCGTGCAGGGCGGTCCGGGCTTCATTCTGCTGGCCACCCGCGTGGACGCTGGAACCGGCAACGAGGCCAGCGCTGAAGAACTGCAGGACCACGCGTGTTCGGTGCTGACCGGTGCCGGCAATGCGCTGGAGCGGGTGCGCTAGTCCAGCGCGCGATGCTGGCCGCGCCACATCGGCGCGGTCAATGCCAGCAGCTGGCGATCCTGCCAGCCATCCAGATCCAGATGATGGTCGCGCAGCAGGCCTTCCTGCTCGAAGCCGAAGGCGTGCAGCGCAGTGGCGAACGGGTCATTGCAGTCTGGTGGCAGCATCACGAACAGGCGATGCAGGCCGACATCGTCGAACAGGAACGGGCACAGCGCCCGCAGCGCGGCGTCGGTATGCGGGTGCCAGTGCTGCAGCGACAGCAACTCGGCACTGCGCGCGTGCAGCGACTGCAGGCGGATATGCAGCTGATCCAGCACCGTGCCGTGTTCGTCGTCGAACACCCCCAGAAGCAGCTGATCGTTGTCCTGCTCCAGCCGTGAGCGATGCATGTGGGCGAGAAAGCGTGCCTCCTCGTCGATGTCGCCGGGTTGACGGCGGCCGCGCCGGCGGCGGTCATCGAACAAGCGCCAGCGTGGCAGATCGGTGCGTAGGAATGGACGCAGGGTGACCGGCGCCGCCTGCAGCTGCAGCAGATGGCGGCGCTGCACCGGGCGCAGCGGGGGAAGAGCGGGGGGCGGGTACGGGGTCGTCATCCCAGCAACAATGGCCGTGCCAGCAGCGCCAGACCATTCAAAACATTGCAAAAACACGCCGGGCATCGGGCCGGCCCTGATTCGGTTCAGGCATAAGCCCATCAGGGCTGGTCATTTCCGTTGAAACCATCCATTCAGGACACTTTCGTTACGGGATCGTTATGCGCCGCTCAGGCCGCTGCTCCCGTACCACCACCACCCACTCCCCCAGGAAGCCCATGTCCGCCTTTCACAAGGCGCTGCGCCCGCGTCCGCTGGTGCTCGCGCTGTCGTCCCTGATGCTGGTCTCGTTGCCGGCCTTCGCGCAGGAAAGCGCACCCGTCTCACTGCAGGAAGTGAAGGTCACCGGCTCGCGCATTCCACGTGCCAGTGTCGAGGGACCGTCGCCGGTGACGGTGATCAGCCGCGAGCAGATCGACGCGCAGGGTTACCGCAACGCCTTCGATGCGCTGAGCGCGCTGACCGAGAATACCGGCAACGTGCAGGGCGAGGACTTCGGCAATACCTTCACCCCGGCCGCCAACACCATCAACCTGCGCGGGCTGGGCCCGAACCGCACGCTGGTGCTGGTCAACGGCCGCCGCCAGGCCGACTACCCGCTGGCCTACGAGGGCTCGGTGAACGTGGTCAACCTGGCCAACATTCCCAGCGCGCTGATCGAGCGCATCGAGGTGCTGGCTGCGGGTGCGTCGGCGGTGTACGGCTCCGATGCCATCGCCGGCGTGGTCAACATCATCCTCAAGGACCGCTTTGAGGGTGTGGACGTGAACGTGCGCGCCGGCGGCACCCAGCAGGGCGGTGGTGACAACCAGCGCGCGCAGGTGGTCGGTGGCAGTTCCGGCGAGCGTTGGGATGCATTGTTCGGCTTCGAGTTCGATGTGCGCAAGGCGATCCATGCGCGCCAGCGCGACTTCATGGATTCGCTGGATGATGACCCGGCCGGCAAGGCGCCGCAGGCGACCGCGATCGCCTATCGCCGCAATGCTGCCACCGGTCGCAACATCGATCCGGGCGTCAACGGCTGCGAGGCAGCGTCGGACATCTATGGCGGCAGTGTGTTCCGCGCCAACAACCCGCGCCAGGGCTGGTACTGCGGCAGCAATGAGGCAGCGGCCAGCTACTGGACGGTGCAGACCGAGAAGCGCAACCTCAACGGCTACGGCCTGTTGACCTTCCACGTCAACGAGACCACCGACCTGTTCGCCGATGTCGCCGTGGGCAGCGCGCGGATCTACAACAACACGCGTGCACCGACCTGGACCTCGGCCCGCAACTACTTCTACAACCAGACCACCGGCAACCTTGAAAGCTGGTATCGCCGCTTCGCGCCGGAGGAAATCGGCGGCCTGCCGCGCAATGCCAACCGCTTCCTGGAAAACTCGTGGTCGTTCAATGTCGGCGCACGTGGCCAGATCGGCGACAGTGGCTGGGACTATGAGGCGGTCTACAGCCGCTCGCGTTACGAGAACCGCACCCGCCGCCCGGTGCTGCTGGCTGGCATCAACGAATACCTGCTCGGCCCGAAGCTGGGCGTACGCAACGGCGTTGAGATCTATGCGCCCGACCCGGCACGCCTGTTCAAACCGTTGACCCCGAACGAATACGAGGGGCTGTCCGACTACCAGGAAAGCCGCAATGCGGCATGGCTGCAGACCTTCAGCGCCAGCGTCAACGGCCGCCTGTTCGCGCTGCCTGGGGGCGACGCTGCATTGGCAGCGGTGGTCGAAGCCGGCAGCCAGGGCTACCGCAACCGCCCGGACCCGCGCCTGGGCAGCGGCGAGTTCTGGAATACCAGCGCCGGTATCGGTGCCGGCGGCGAGCGTGACCGCTATGCCGCAGGTGTGGAACTTCAGCTGCCGCTGCTGCAGTCGCTGACCACCACGCTGGCAGGTCGCTATGACCAGTACCGTGCTGGTGGCGAGCACATCGGCAAGGCGACCTGGAGCTTCGGCGTCGAGTTCCGTCCGGTCGAGAGCCTGCTGATCCGCGGTACGGCGGCGACCAGTTTCCGTGCGCCGGACATGAACTACGTGTTCGCCACCGAAACCCGCGGCTACAACCCGGGCATGACCGACTACTGGCGCTGCCGCACCGCAGGCCAGTCGTACGACAACTGCGACTACAACGGCCTGTCGATCGATTACAGCAACCGCGCCAATGCGCAGCTGCAGCCGGAATCGGCCAAGTCCTATGGCTTCGGCGTGGTCTGGTCACCGCTGTCCGGGCTGGATTTCAGCGCCGACTACTACGACATCCGCATCGACAACGAGGTGACCAGCCTCGATACCAGCCGCATCCTGCGTGACGAGGCCGATTGCCGCCTGGGCCGCACGCTGGGCGGCGAAGCGCGCGATATCGGTTCACCGCTATGCCAAGACGCGCTGTCGCGGGTGATCCGCAACCCGTCCAATGCGACCGTGCAGCCGGACCAGGTGACCCGTGTGCTGATCAACCCGATCAACGCCGCCTCCGAATCGGTGCGCGGCCTGGACCTGAAGGGCAACTGGCGTTTCGATGCCGGCCGCTACGGCCGCTTCACCACGCGCCTGGCCTACACCGTGGTGCTGGAGCACAAATACCGGCAGTTCTCCGATGATCCGGAGCGTGACATCCGCAACTCGCTGGATGACTACCAGTGGCGCAGCAAGGCCAACGGCAGCATCACCTGGAACCAGGGTGACTGGACCACAACGCTGTACGGCAACCGCTTCGGCTCGCTGCCGAAGACCGATGGCAGTGGCCGCATCGCGCCGTACATGACCTACAACGCCAGCGTGTTCCGCCAGTTCGGCGAGAACCTGTCGGTGGGCGTGATCGTCAACAACCTGCGTGACAGCCGCCCGCCGGCGGACAAGAACGGTGGCGGCTGGCCGTTCTACCCGGTCGGCAACTACGACCCGTATGGCCGCCAGTACTGGGTGCAGCTGGACTACCGGTTCCGCTGATCCGGCAGGCGAACGAAAGGCCCGGCATTGCCGGGCTTTTCTTTGTGCGATGCACATATGCGAAGGCGCGCGAGCTGGCATGCTTCGGCCATCAAGACCAAGGATGGCAGTCATGGGCGCAGGAAGAGCGTGTTTACTGGCGGGGGTGCTGTTGGTGACAGCGGGGTGCAGCGGTGACAATGCCGGGGCGGCCGTAGACAGTGCTGATGTTGCCGCGGCGCCGGTATCGGCAACAGCCGTTGCGTCGAAGGCACCGTTGGGCAACATGCCCGATGCGGGACCGGCGGCTTCGGCGCAGGCAGCAGACCAGACGCTCGGTGCTGCATCACCTGCATTGACTGCCCATGGCAGGAAGCCCACGACACGGGGGAGCCTGGACGGTGAAAACATGCTGATGAGTGAGGGTGCACTGTCCGACCAGGAGGCCGGCAAGGTCATCGGTTCCAGCAAGGCCTATGCTCGGGCCTTGCTGCAGTTCGAGCGTGATGCCGCGGGCAATCCCGACGCGCAGGATCTGACCACGCTGTACCGCGCGGCAGTAGCACGCACGCTGGGGCCGGACATGGCGCTGGCCTCCTTCGCTTGTGGCTACAGCCTGTGCATGGGCGAAATCCACAGCCGGAATGCCAACGGATTCAGCCACTGGACCAGAACGTTCGGGGACGACAGTGCTGCGCCACAGTACGCGTTCATGAGTGGCGAATTCCTGCAGGGCGGGGGGCAGTCGATCGGCCGTTTCGTGTTTTCCACCGACCCGGCGGCGAATGGCATTACGACGCGGTAGCGCCGGACCACGCCCGGCGATACATCAAGCTAGGGAAGCGCCTGCATCAGGTACGACTCGATGACATAGCTGAAAGGCTGGTGCTTGCGGTCGCGCAGCAGGGCGCGCACTTCCAGGATCACGCCGTGATCGCCTTCGCCCCGCGGCGGCCAGAACGTCTGGTCGGCCAGGGTCTGGCGCTGGAAACCCAGCGGGCCGACCACGCGACCGAACGGTTCATCGGTGCTGTCCAGCACCTGGTTCATGGCCGGGCTGAGATGGCCGGGCAGGTACCAGTTGTCGGCCTCGGACAGTACGCGGCTGCCGCAGACCAGCTGCACGCGGCGATAGCGCAGGTCGGCACCCGGCTTCACGCCCAGCGCCTGCAGTACGTCGGCGGGCGCGGGCTTGTCCTGGCCGTGTATGCGCACGGCGCGCACCCGCGCCTGTTCGGCCAGGCCGTGCTCGGCGCACCAGTGTTCCAGCGTGGCGGTGGCGCTCTGCCCGGACAGCACGCGCTGGTGCAGGCGCTCGACCAGTGCAGCCGGGGCGATGCGCTGCTGGCCCGGCGGGGACTGCAGCGGCGCAGCCGCCGCAGCATCAGTGGCTGACAGGCTGGCGATCGGGGCGGCGGCAAGCAGGGACGCGGCCTGCCAGCGGCGGAGACGATCGTGGCGGTCGGACGGGCCCATGCGGCTTCACAGCGGAGACAGGCGCCCATGTTACCCGTTCAGGGGTGTGCACGGCGTGGCTGCGACCGGTTGTCGCAGGAGTAGCCATCGTTCTGATGAATGCGTGCCATCCGGATATTTCGTTGGCCGATGGCTGTGTCGAGGCGCACGATGGCGCCATTCTTGGCTTTCCGGGAGTTCCCGATGACCCTCCAGTTCGTCCATGGCGGTGTCGACCGCGACGGTGCGCCGCTGAATTTTCATATCCGCGATGGCCGCATCAGCGGACTCAATGGCGAGGCCGCGCCGGCCGACGGGGCGGAATGCGTCGACCTGCAGGGGTTCGCGGTGCTGCCCGGGCTGGTCGACGGCCACATCCACCTCGACAAAAGCTTCGTTGGCGACCGTTGGCACCCGCACCAGCCGGTGAACAGCCTGCGTGAACGGCTGGCGGTGGAAAAGGCGGCGGTGGCGGCTGCGGCACCGATGGTGGACCGCGCCGAGGCGCTGATCCGCCAGTGCAGTGCTTTCGGTACGGTGGCGATGCGCTGCCATGTCGATATCGACGCGAGCACCGGGCTCGGCCATCTCGAAGCGGTGCGCGAGGCAGCGTTGCGCTGTGCCGACATCATGCGCATCCAGCTGGTGGCGTTCCCGCAGGCCGGGGTGATGTCCTGCCCGGGTACTGCCGCCGTACTGGAGCAGGCGCTTGCTGCGGGCGTGGAAGTGCTCGGCGGCATCGACCCCACCACGCTTGATGGTGATGCCGAAGGCCAGCTGGCGCTGCTGTTCGGCCTGGCCGAGCGCTACGGCGTGCAGCTGGACATCCATCTGCACGAGCCCGCTGAAACCGGCCTGGCGCAGTTGCTGCGCATCGCTGCGCGTACCCGGGCCGCCGGCCTGCAGGGGCGTGTTGCGGTCAGCCATGCCTATGCGCTGGGCGAGGTGCCGCTGGCACGCGCGCTGCAGGTGGGCGAGGCGCTGGCGACGGCGGGTGTGGCGATCATGAGCAACGCGCCGGGCGATCATCCATTCCCGCCGCTGCGCGCGCTGCATGATGCCGGTGTGCGCGTGTTCGCGGGCAACGACAACATCCGTGACTGCTGGTGGCCGTATGGCAACGGCGATCTGTTGCAGCGGGCGATGCTGCTGGGCTACCGCTCCGGCTTCAATACCGATGCCGACCTGATGCTGGCGCTGGACATGGTGACCACCCATGCCGCACAGGTGATCGGGCTGCCACAGTACGGCCTTGCAGAAGGACATCCGGCCACCTTCGTGGCGGTGCGTGCCGACCACGGCCCGGCCGCCGTGGCCGGGGTGCCGGTGGAGCGCCGCGTGGTGGTCGACGGCCGCTGGCTGTAGATTCACGCCGCGCAACCCCGTGTAGTGCCGAGCCATGCTCGGCGGCCTTTCAGACGTAATCGTCGGCACGGGTGGCGACGAATTCCTCAAGCCACGCCAGCAGGTGGGCGATGTCGATGATCTCGCCCTGCTCGACGCGCTTGAGCAGCAGCGTGCTGGCGCCGATCTGCAGGCTGCTGTCGGCATAGCGCAGCACCGCGTCGATGCCCCAGGCATCGGTGACCTGCATCCAGGCCAGGCCCGGCACGCGCTGGGCCAGGGTGTCACCGAACGCCACGCCCAGTGCTTCCCAGCCATCGCAGTCATCACGGTCGATCAGCTCGGCATCGACCACGCGCTGCAGCGTGGTCGATGCCAGCGGCCATTGCACTGGCAGGGTGGGAAAGCCGGCGGCCACGCGCGCGGCGATCAGCGAGCGCTGGTGCTGCAGATGCGTCTGCAGTGCAGCGGGCAGGGGATCGAAGCGGGCGGGGATTTCGTCGGACATGACAAGGCGCCGTGGGGCACGGAAACAACAGGCACTCTAAGGGGCGATGTTGCCCGCCGTGCGGCCGGATTGACCAAGTTTCGATGCTTGATGCGCGAACGGCATCCGCGCATGACGTGGATCTACCGCGGTCAGTCCGGTTCGCGCTGCACCTGGCGCCACAGCTCGCTGGCCAGTGCGCGCACGGCATCGTCGGCGTCGGCACGATGCAGCAGGCCGATCTCGTAGTTGTCGATCACCGGCAGGTCGCGCTCGCCATCGATGATGCGGTGTTCGCGGCTGACCGCGCGACGCGGCAGCAGGCTGATGCCGATGCCATCGGCCACCGCACCCTGGATGCCACTCAGCGACGAGCTGGTGAAGGCGATGCGCCAGCGCAGGCCCAGCGCCTCCACGGCGTGGATCATCTCGTCGCGGTACAGCCCGCGTGGCGGGAAGGTGACCAGCGGCAGCGGGTCCTGCTGCAGGCAGCTGCTGCGCAGGCTGTCGATCCAGTGCATCGGCTCGCGCCGGCAGTGCACGGCCTGGCGGCTGTTGCGGCGTTGCTTGACCAGCACCAGGTCCAGCTCGCCGTGGTCGAAGCCCTGCGCCAGGTCACGGCTGAGGCCGCTGCTGATCTCCAGTTTCACCTGTGGATGGCGGCGGCTGAAAGCGGCCAGCATGCGTGTGGTCTGTGCGTTGACGAAGTCCTCGGGGACACCGATGCGCACCGCGGTTTCCACGGTGGCGCCGGCCAACGCCTGTGCCATTTCCTCGTTCAGGTCGAGCATGCGCCGCGCGTAGCCGAGCAGGGTGTGGCCGGCGTCGGTGGGGTGCACGTCGCGGTGACCTCGCTCGAGCAGGCGATGCCCGGCCAGTTCCTCCAGCCGGCGCACCTTCTGGCTGACCGTGGACTGGGTTGAATGCAGGCGCGTGGCCGCCGTGGTGAAGCTGCCGCAGTCGGCCACCATCACCAGCGCCCGCAGCAGGTCCAGTTCGAACAGGGTTCTATTCGATTTGGCACTGTCTTGCATTTGAACATTTCACTTCTGGATACCCGGGCCGACTTCTACCATGCAGGGCAGGGGCCGGCAATGCCCGGCTGTTGCTACCGTCGCACGGCGTTCCGTGGCGACGGCCATGAGGAGACACCGTCATGCGCGTCCATCGTTCCCCTGGCTGGTCTGCGCCGTTCGCGCGCGTGCTGCTGCTGTTCCTGCTGGCCATGGTCACCCCGGCCTGCACCGCAGCGTCCAAAGCCGACGTCGATGGCCGCCTGCGCGATGCTGCCACCCGCGGCGATGCCGATGCGGTGCGACAGGCGATCGAGGATGGCGCCACGCTGGAGGCGCGTGATGGCCAGGGCCGCACCGCGCTGCTGCTGGCCACGCATGGCAACAATGTAGACGCCGCGCGTGAACTGATCGAAGCCGGCGCCGACGTCAATGCCAAGGACGCCATGCAGGACAGCGCCTACCTGTATGCCGGTGCGCGCGGCCTGGACGAGATCCTGGCGATGACGCTGGCGCACGGCGCTGACCTGCGCAGCACCAACCGCTATGGCGGCACCGCCTTGATTCCCGCCGCCGAGCGCGGCCACGTCGCCACCGTGCGCACGCTGCTGCGTGCCGGCGTGGCTGTGGACCATGTCAACCGCCTGCACTGGACCGCGCTGCTGGAGGCCATCCTGCTCGGCGACGGCGGCGCGCGCCACGTGCAGATCGTGCAGCTGCTGCTTGAAGCCGGTGCCGACCCCGAGCTGGCCGACGGCGACGGCGTGACGCCGCTGGCGCACGCGCGCCAGCGCGGCTATACCGGAATTGAAACCCTGCTGCGCCAGCACGGCGCGGTGCGCTGAATGCAAACCCCTTCCACCCGCACGCTGGGCGTGCCTATCAGGATGCTGTCCATGTTCCGTTCCCGTCCGTTGTCCCTTGCCATCCTCCTTGCGGTGGCGCCGCTGTCGGCGTCTGCTGCCGAGCGCGCCGACCTGCTGATCCGCAATGCCACCGTGGTCGATGTCGAGCACGCCAGCACCCTGGCCGGGCAGAGCGTGGTGATCCGTGGCGAGGATATCGTGGCCGTCGGCCCGGACGCGCAGCTGCGCAGCCAATGGAGTACGGCCCGCCAGATCGACGCCAAGGGCAAGTACCTGATTCCGGGCCTGTGGGACATGCATGTGCATTTCGGCGGCGGCCCCGCGCTGATCGAAGAGAACAAGGCACTGCTGCCGCTGTACATCGCGCATGGCATCACCACGGTGCGTGACTGTTCCGGCGATCTGCCCGAGCAGGTGCTGCAGTGGCGTGGCGAAATCGCCAAGGGCACGCTGTTCGGCCCACGCCTGCTCAGTTCGGGCGCGAAGATCGAAGGCATCAAGCCGGTCTGGAAGGGCACGATCGAAGTGGGCAGTGAGGCCGACGCCGACAAGGCGATCGCCCGCCTGCAGCACGACAAGGTCGATTTCGTGAAGATCACCGACAGCACGCTGAAGCCGGAGCTGTTCCTGTACTCGGCCAGTGCTGCGCGCAAGGCCGGCTTCAAGGCCTCGGGTCACATTCCGATGGCGCTGACCGTGGAGCAGGCGGTCGATGCCGGCCTGGCTTCGATCGAGCATCTGGACTACGCATTCAAGGCCGGCAGCAAGGACGAAGCGAAGATCGCCGCCGACTTCGGTGCCGGCCGCATCGATCGCGCCGAAGCCAACCGCCGCCTCGACGCCAGCTTCGACCGTGACACTGCGATGCATGCCTACCGTGATTTCGCCAAGCGTGGCGTATTCGTGACCCCGACCCTCAACGGTGGCCGCATCCTCGACTTCCTTGACCAGGATGACCACGCCAAAGATCCGTACCTGGCCTACATCGGCCCTGGCCTGCGCGCGACCTACCAGTGGCGCGTGGACCGCGCGGCGAAGGCCACGCCGGCGCAGATCGAAGCGCGCCACGCGCAGTACCACCAGGTGGCCGCAGTGCTGCCGATGCTGCAGGAGGCCGGCGTGACGATCATCGCCGGCACTGATGCAGGCTTCCTCAACTCGTTCAACTTCCCGGGCATCGCCCTGCACCAGGAGCTGCAGCTGTTCGTGAAGGAGGGCCTGAGCGCACCGCAGGCGCTGTCGGCCGCAACCCGTTCCGGCCCGGCCTGGTTCGGCCAGATGGACCGTTACGGTGGTGTTGCACAGGGCAAGGCGGCCGATCTGGTGCTGCTGACCGCCAACCCGCTGCATGACATTGCCGCCACCGAAAAGATCGACAGCGTGATCCTGCGCGGCAACGTGTATGACCGCGCCGCGCTGGACAAGATGCTGGCCGAGACCAAGGCCAAGGTCGCAGCGTGGAACGCCGAGGCGGCCAAGGCCAACTGATTGCGGGGTCGGACGGAATCCACGCATCGCGTGGATCTATCCGTACCCTCGGCAGATCCACGCCACGCGTGGGTGATGCGGCCGGTGACCTAGCGTGGTGCCGGCCGCATTCCATGCAATTGCGGCAGCGCTGCTTTCATCGCATCGATGAAGGCGCGCAGCCGTGGCGGCTGCTGGCGCGCGGCGGGAAACACCACGTGTACCGGCAGTGCCGGCGCCTGCCAGTCCGGTAGCAGCTGCACCAGCCGCCCTTGTGCGAGGTCCTCGGCCACCAGCCAGGCCGAGACCACCGCTGCGCCGAGCCCGGCACATGCGGCTTGTTGCACCACGAACAGGTTGTCGCTGAGCAGGCGCGGGCTGATTGAAAGGGTATGCGCGCGCCCCTGCGCGTCATGCAGCAGCAGGCGTTCGCGGTAGTAGGTGACCAGCGAGATCCACGGCAGTGACTGTGCCTGTTCGGGCGCACCGACTGCTGTGGCGTCCACCAGTGAGGGCGCCGCTACGACGATGCGTGGTACCTCGGCGAGCGGCAGTGCGACCATGCGCGGTTCGTCGACGGGGCCCACCCGCACCGCGCAGTCAATGCCTTCCGCGATGAAATCCGGGCGTCGATCTTCCAGGATCCACTCCAGGCTCAACTGCGGGTGCTGGGCGAGGAACGCAAGCATGGTCGGCAGCAGCTGCGCCTGGCCGAATGCGTGCGGCACCATCACCCGCAGGCGTCCGCGCAGCGTTTCCGGCTCGCCGTGGAGTTCGGCCTGCAGCGACTCCCATTCGTCGACCACGCGTTGCGCATGGCGCTGGCAGCGCAGGCCATCCTCGGTCAGCTGCAGGCCGTGAGTGGAACGCTGCAGCAGGCGCAGGCCGAGCTGCCGTTCCAGTGCCTGCAGGCGGCGACTGACCGTCGGCTGGGTGGTGCCCAGCTGCACGGCCGCAGCAGACAGGCTGCCGGCATCGACGATGCGCAGGAAGGTGCGCAGCAGATCCAGGCGATCGGCGCCGGTGGCGAGGTCGTTCATGCGTTTCACGTATGAAGTTTATGTGCAAGAGCCTACTACAGACGCTGGGCGAATAGGGGCAGGATACGCCCACTTCCTCCACCGGACTCCCCCATGTCTACCCCCTCGCTGTCCGCCGCCGCCACACCCGCGAGCGCACCCTCCACCCCGCTGGTGCTGGCGATGGCCGCCGGTGCAGGCTTTTCGGTCGCCTCGCTCTACTACAGCCAGCCGATGTTGGGCCTGATTGCCCAGGACCTCGGCGCAGGCGAACGCGCCGCTGGCCTGGTACCGACCCTGACCCAGCTTGGCTATGCACTGGGCATCCTGCTGTTGGCGCCGTTGGGCGACCGCTTCGACCGCCGCAACCTGATCCTGTTGAAGTCCGCGTTGCTGGCACTGGCACTGGGCGCCGCAGCGATGGCCGGGCACCTGCCGGGCCTGCTGATGGCCAGCCTGCTGGTCGGGCTGATGGCCACGCTGGCACAGGACATCGTGCCGGCCGCTGCGGTGCTGGCGCCGGATGCACAGCGCGGCCAGATCGTCGGCCGGGTAATGACCGGCCTGCTGCTCGGCATCCTGTTGTCGCGCGTGGTCAGTGGCGTGGTGGCCGAAGCATGGGGTTGGCGCACGCAGTTCGTGCTGGCCGCGGTATCGGTGGCGGCGATGGGTGCGGTGATGGCGCGTGCGCTGCCGCGTTTCGCACCGACCAGCACGCTGCGCTATCCGGCATTGTTGGGTTCGTTGCTGGCGTTGTGGCGCGAGCAGCCGCAGCTGCGCCGTGCGGTGGCCAGCCAGTCGTTGCTGGCAGTGGGCTTCAGCGCGTTCTGGTCGACCCTGGCGCTGATGCTGCATGCACGTCTGGGCCTGGGCAGTGCGGCGGCGGGTGCGTTCGGTATCGCCGGTGCGGCCGGCGCAATGGCCGCACCGTTCGCCGGCCGCTTCGCTGATCGACTGGGTTGCCATGCAGTGGCGCGGCTGGCGATTGCAGTGGCGCTGCTGGGCTTCGGCCTGTTGCTGACCGAGTCCTGGCTGCCGGCCGCCGCGCTGCTGCCGCTGCTGGTGGTGAGCGCGCTGCTGTTCGACTTCGGTTTCCAGTCGGCGCTGGTGGCGCACCAGACCCTGGTCTATGGCCTGGTGCCGCCGGCACGCAGCCGCCTCAATGCGTTGCTGTTCACGGGCATGTTCATCGGCATGGCCGCCGGCGGTGCGTTGGGCAGCCTGGCGCTGGCGCAATGGGGGTGGCACGGCGTCGCCTGGCTGGCGGTGGTGTGTGCGGGCGGCAGCCTGCTGCTGCGTTTGAAGTAGGGGGGTGTTTGGCAGGGCTTGCAGCCCTGCACCTGCTGGAGGCAACAGCTACAGCAACGGCAACGGCAACGGCAACGGCAACGGCGGGTTTCCTGTGGGGTGGTGGGTCGGTGTCGGAGTGCGGGGACGCCGCAAGTACGTCCTTGTAGGC
>NZ_JAWJTI010000045.1:0-28719 GCF_032911525.1 Stenotrophomonas veracruzanensis | reverse complement strand
AAGAGCATCCACGCATGGCGTGGATCTACCGTGTCGACCAAGGTCGACACCTACCCACAGCAGCGGGAATCTGTCGGAGGTGGGGCGGTGTGGGGCTGCAGGACCGTTGGCGCCATGGATGGCGCCATCGAGTCCCCATGGACGGGTTTACGGCGTGTCCTGCAGCCCCACACCGCCCCGCCAGACCATCAACAATCCAGAGCCGCTTTGGCTTTGGCTATGGCCTTTGCTTGCGCGGTGGCCTCTGCAGGTGCAGGACGCAGCCCTGCCGAAACCACCCTCAGGAACTGCAGGACAGCATCGAGCAGCCGGCGCGGTTGTCGGCCCACGCCGGGCGCTTGCCGGCGAAGTGTTCCAGGTCGGCACGCTCGGTATATGGATCGCGCAGTACGTCCTGCAACGCATGAATACCGCCGTGGTCGCCCTGTTCGGCGCGGTCGATCGCCTCCTGTGCCAGCCAGTTGCGCAGCACGTACAGCGGGTTGGCCGCTGCCATCTTCGCCAGGCGTTCGCTGGCCGACAGCGGATCGCTGAGCAGGCGCGCCGCGTAGTCCTGCAGCCACTGCTGCAACGGTGCCTGCACCGCCTGCTGGCGCGCCTCGTCGTAGTACACCGCGTCCAGCACGCCCGCATCGGGCGCCACCGGATCGATCCGCATCAGCGCGCGCCAGGCCAGGGTCATGTCCATCCCGCCGTCCTGCATCAGCTGCTGCCAGCGCAGGTAGAGCTGCAGGTCGTCATCGTCGGCCGCGGCCAGGCCGAGCTTGGCTGCGGCGTCGCGGCGCGTGCAGGCCACGAAGGTGGACTGGTAAGCCGCCAGACCGGCCTGCAGCGGTGCGACATCGGCGAACAGCGGCGACAGTGCCTGCGCCAACCGGCTCAGGTTCCAGTACGCGACCTGCGGCTGGGTACCGAAGCGGTAGCGGCGACCCTGCGCGTCGGTGGTGTTCGGCGTCCAGTCCGGATCGAAATCCTCGACCCAGCCGTAGGGACCGTAGTCGAGCGTGAGGCCGAGCACGGACAGGTTGTCGGTATTCATCACGCCATGCACGAAGCCGACGCGCATCCAGTGCGCGATCATCTCGGCGGTGCGCACCGCGATCTGCGCGAACCAGTCGCCGTACAGCGCCTCGCCCTGCCCTTGCATTCCAGGGAAATCACGCGCGATGCAGGCATCGACCAGCTGCTGCAGCAGGGCGGTTTCCCCGCGCGACGCCGGCAGTTCGAAGGAACCAAAGCGCAGGAACGACGGCGACACCCGGCATACGATGGCGCCGGGCTCTGCACGCGGATGGCCGTCGTAGAACATGTCGCGCACCACGTCGTCGCCGGTACCCACCAGCGACAATGCGCGCGTGGTCGGCACGCCCAGGTGGTGCATGGCCTCGCTGCAGAGGAATTCACGGATGGATGAGCGCAGCACTGCGCGCCCATCGGCGCCGCGCGAATAAGGCGTGGGGCCGGCCCCCTTCAGCTGCAGCTCCCAATGCCGGCCATCCGGCGCGACCAGTTCACCCAGCGAGATCGCACGGCCATCGCCGAGCTGGCCGGCCCAATGGCCAAACTGATGGCCGCCGTAGTTGGCGGCCCATGGCTGCATGCCGGCGTACAGTGCATTGCCGCCAAACACCTGCGCGAAGCCTTCGCTCTCGACCTCAGCGGTATCGAAACCAAGCATCGCGGCGACGTCCGGTGCCCAGGCCAGCAGCGTGGGCGCCGTCACCGGGGTCGGCATCACCGGCGACCAGGCCGCGCCCAGCACTTCGCGCCGGCGCGGGCCGGATTCGGGGTCGCCCGGCAGGGTCTGCAGCAGGCGGTTGTCGAAACGGGGGCTGTCGGTATCCATGGTGCTGAAGATGGGGGCGACGGCCGCCCTCCTCAATTGCCGCTGAGCGCCTGCAGGTGGCCGCCGTGGGCCTCGGCACGCTGGTAGGCCGGGCGCTCGCCGATACGCTTGAGGAAGCCACGCAGTGCCGGCTTGTCGTCGAGGCCACCGCCGCGCGCGGCGGCAGCCTGGATCGGGAAGCTCATCTGGATGTCGGCGGCACTGAAGCGCTCGCCGGCGAACCATGGGCTTTCGGCAAGGCGGCGCTCCATCCAGTCCAGGTGCAGGCGCCGCTGTGGGCCGATGAAGCCACGTTCGGCCTTGTCGGCGATGCTGCGCGCGATCGGGCGCGCGAAGAACGGCATCGGCGCGTTGCGGATGCGGCCCATCACCAGGGTCAGCAGCAGCGGCGGCATCGCCGAGCCTTCGGCGTAGTGCAGCCAATAGCGGTAGGCGATGCGCTCGGCACCATCGGCCGGCATCGGCGACGGCGACAGCTGGCGCTGTGTGTCGTAGCGGTCCGCGAGGTAGTCGAGGATCGCGCCGGACTCGGCCAGTACCAGTTCGCCATCCTGCAGTACCGGCGACTTGCCCAGCGGATGCACGTTGCGCAGTTCCGGCGGCGCCAGCAGCGTCTTCGGATCACGCGGATAACGGCGCAGTTCGTAGTCCAGCCCCAGCTCCTCCAGCATCCACAGCACGCGCAGGGAACGGGAGTTTTCCAGGTGATGGACGATGCGCATGGGGATGATCCTTGGGGAGGAATTTCATCCTACCGCGCAGAGTGCATGCCGCTTGTAGAGTCGAGCTTGCTCGACTGCTGTCCAGAGACAGTCGAGCAAGCTCGACTCTACAAAGCAGCGGGCAATAAAAAACGCCGGAAGCTTTCGCTTCCGGCGTTCTGGCTACCAAACGGTAGCAGACGGATTAGACCGCCTGCACCTGGTCAGCCTGCATACCCTTCTGACCCTGGACGGCGATGAAGGTAACCTTCTGGCCTTCCTGCAGGGTCTTGAAGCCGGTGCCCTGGATGGCACGGAAGTGCACAAACAGGTCCGGGCCGCTTTCCGGGGTGATGAAGCCGAAGCCCTTGGCGTCGTTGAACCACTTGACGGTGCCGGTCTGACGATCAGACATTTGACTAACTCCTGAAACACATGTTGAAAAAATCGCAGCCACCGGGTATCGGGGCCGAGACTGAGTTGCAGGCGTTGGTAAAGCGGATCGATGAGCGGATCGTGAGATCAACTGCACCAGGCCACGATTCACGGTGACCCTAGCAAACACAGTGGGACGAACGATACGCGTGTTTTCTGCAAAAAGCGATAGCCCGGACGTTCATGGGCTGGCCCCGCCCGCTAGACGTGACAAGGGCTGGCAGCCGATCGAGGCTAACCCCGAGTCCCCATTCAGGATTTTCCTACCCTACACTGGGTAAATGACTGAAGCTGAAACCCAAGCTGAACCCGCTCTCCCCCGCATCTGGGTGGACGCGGACGCCTGCCCCACCGTCATTCGCGACATCCTGTTCCGTGCCGCTGAACGCGTTGGCATCGAGCTGACCCTGGTCGCCAACCAGTGGATCCGGACCCCGCCCTCACGCTGGCTGCGCTCGATCCAGGTGCCCCAGGGCCTGGACGTGGCCGACAGCGCCATCGTCGAACGGGTCGCCGCCGGAGACCTGGTCGTCACCCAGGACATCCCACTGGCCGCGCTGGTGCTGGAGAAGAAGGCCGTGGCGCTGAACCCGCGCGGCCAGCTGTACACCCCGAACAACATGGCCGAGCGGCTGTCGATGCGCAATTTCATGGAAGAGCTGCGCGGCGCCGGAGTGCAGACCGGGGGCCCTCCGCCGCTGGGCCCGCGCGACCGGCAGCTGTTCGCCGCCGAGCTGGATCGCTGGCTGGCCCGACGCCCGGTTCGCTGAACGGCCCTATCCGCTCTGGCCGGGCAGGCACAGGCGCCGCTGGCTGCTGAACCGCCGTGGCTCCCCACTCAATGGGTCATCGAAGGCCAGCCCCTGCGCCAGCAGCTGCAGGGGCGACTCGAACGTGTCATCCCGGCGCGGCCTCAGCTGCGGATACAGGTCATCGCCCTCGATGGGTGCGCCCAACATCGCCATATGCACGCGCAGCTGGTGCTTGCGGCCGGTTTCCGGCCGCAGCCGGTACCGCCAGACCGGCCCTTCGGCCTCGATCAGCTCGATCCGGCTGCGCGCATTGGGCTCGCCCGGCACTTCGGCCATGCGAAAGAACGGCTCGCCCTCCACCAGGCGGCTGTCGCGCTGCAGCGGAAACTCCAGCCCGGGCAGCGCCGGTGCCAGCGCCTCATAGGTCTTCTCGATGCGCCGCTCGCGGAACAGCCGCTGATAGGCATCACGCGTGGCTGCCTGGGTCGAGAACAGCACCAGGCCGGCGGTCAGCCGGTCCAAGCGGTGCAACGGCGCCAGTTCGGTGTTTCCGGTACGTGCGACCAGGCGCGCCAGCAGGGTTTCGCGTACATAGCCACCGGCCGGCGTCACCGGCAGGAAGTGCGGCTTTTCGGCCACCAGCAGGTGCGCATCCAGATGCAGGATGGTCTCGGCGAAGGGAATCACAGGCTCGTCGGCCACTTCGCGGAAGTACTGGATTTCCAGCCCAACCTGCCAAGGCATGTCCGGCGCCAGTGCCCTGCCCCGCGCATCCTGCACACGGCCTCGGGCGAAACGGTCCTGCCATTGCGCGCGGTCGATGCGCGGGAAACGCGCGCACAGGCCATCGAGCAGGCTGGGCCAGTGGCCGGGCGGCAGCTGCAGGCGGCTGGGCAAGGTCATGGCGTCCACTCCGGCCACGGGAAAGAGCGCAAGAGTGCCACCGTTGACGCTGCGCAGACAGACCGGCAACGGACACCCCTGGAGCAAACCTCTATCATTGTCGTCTTTAGTCCACGGACCCCCCATGGCTCTCACCGCCACCATCCGCAAGGCCGAACTGCAGATCAGCGACATGGATCGCGGCTACTACGTGACCCACAACCTGACCCTGGCCCAGCACCCGTCCGAGACCGACGATCGCCTGATGGTGCGCCTGCTCGCCTTCGCCCTCAATGCCAGCGATCGCCTCGAATTCGGCCGCGGCCTGAGCACCGATGACGAGCCGGATCTGTGGGAACACGACTACACCGGCGACATCCTGCAGTGGATCGACCTGGGCCATCCGGACGAATCGCGCATCCGCAAAGCCAGCAACCGCAGCCGCCAGGTGCAGGTGATCAACTACGGCGGCAACGCCTCGGACATCTGGTGGAGCAAGCAGAGCAAGGGCCTGGCGCGCTTCGACAACCTTTCGGTGGTCGACCTCGACGGTGCCTTCGTCGAACTGTGGGGCCAGCAGATCCAGCGCGCCATGCGTTGGAGCGTGTTGATCCAGGACGGTGAAGTGCAGCTGCTCAACGACCAGATCCAGCTCGACGTGATCCCGAACTGGCGCAAGCGCGCCAAGGCATGAGCACGATCCGTTGCGATGTAGTGGTCATCGGCGCCGGCGCGGCCGGGCTGATGACCGCGATCACGGCTGGCCAGCGAGGCCGCCAGGTGCAGGTGATCGACCATGCCAACAAGGTCGGCAAGAAGATCCTGATGTCCGGCGGTGGCCGTTGCAACTTCACCAACACCGGCACCACCCCGGCCAACTTCCTGTCGGCCAACCCGCACTTCTGCAAGTCGGCGCTGGCGCGCTACACGCCCTGGCACTTCATCGAGCTGGTGCACAAGCACGGCATCGCGTATCACGAAAAAGAGCTGGGCCAGCTGTTCTGTGATGTCTCGTCCAAGCAGATCGTGAAGATGCTGGTGGACGAATGCCAGGCGGCAGGCGTGCAGGTCCGTACCGACTGCAGCGTGCAGCGCATCGAGCACGGCAGCGATGGCTTCCGTGTGCACACCACCCATGGCCTGTTCCATTGCGCCTCGCTGGTGGTTGCCACCGGCGGCCTGTCCATTCCCAGCATGGGCGCCACCGGCTTTGGTTATGAAGTGGCCCGACAGTTCGGCCACCAGGTGCTGCCGACCCGCGCAGGGCTGGTGCCGCTGACGCTCAGTGGCAAGCACCAGGAACGGCTGGCCGATCTCAGCGGCGTCGCTCTCCCCATCGAGGCGCGCTGCAACGGCAAGAGCTTCCAGAACTTCATGCTGCTGACCCATCGCGGCGTGAGTGGCCCGGCGATCCTGCAGATCTCCTCGTTCTGGCAACCCGGCGACGCGCTGGAGCTGGACCTGCTGCCCGGCCAGGATGCCGGCGAGTGGCTGCGCCAGATGAAGCGCGAACGACCCGCCGCCGAGCTGCGCACGGTGCTGGGCGAGGTACTGCCGAAGCGGCTGGCACAGCGGCTGTGCGAACACTGGCTGCCCGACCGGCCCGTCCGGCAGCTGGACGAGCCGGTGCTGCGCCAGGCCGCACAGCTGCTGGGCGCGTTCCCGCTGGTGGCCAGCGGCACCGAAGGCTACCGTACCGCTGAGGTCACCCTGGGCGGCGTGGACACCGCCGAGGTCTCGTCTTCGACGATGGAATCCAAGCGCGTGCCGGGCCTGCATTTCGTTGGCGAGGTGCTGGATGTGACCGGCTGGCTGGGCGGCTACAACTTCCAGTGGGCCTGGGCCAGCGGCCACGCGGCCGGTGGCGTGGTGTGAACCACATCGCCGTTCGATGCGTGCAAGGGGTGCGCGCATGGACGGTTCGGCGCGCATCGTGTATCTAGATTTGCAGATTGGGGAGCAGTGCATGCAGAACGCGAACGACATCACCATCCGCCTGCTGATCGTCGATGACAGCGGCGAAAATGCCGAGGCCATCGTCAGCACCCTGCGCAACAGCGGCATCGCGGTACGTCCGTGGCGCCCGCAGGATGCAGCCGAGCTGGCCCAGGTGCTGGCCGGCCAGGCCATCGACCTGGTGCTGGCTTCGCCCTCCCAGGGCATTCCGCTGCCACTGGTGGCCCAGCATATTGCTGCCAGCGGCAAGGACATTCCGCTGGTACTGCTGGCCGAGCGCATCGACGAAGACGAACTGGTGCAGGCCAGCAGCCACGGCATCCGTGCCCTCGCCCTGCGCCAGCGTTCCGAGCACCTGCTCGCTGTGGTCCGTGACCAGTGGGTGGACCTGCAGGCACGTCGTGGCCTGCGCCGCATCGAGGCGCAGATGCGCGAGACCGAGCGCCGCTGCGATGCCCTGATCGCCTCCTCGCGCGACCCCATCGCCTACGTGCATGAAGGCATGCACATCCGCGCCAACGACGCCTACCTGGAGATGTTCGGCTACGAGCATTTCGACGACATCGAAGGCATCTCGCTGCTGGACATGGTCGCCGCCCAGCATGTGGAAGGCTTCAAGCAGCTGCTGAAGGGCCTCAGCCGTGGCGAGGCGCCGCCGCCGCAGTACCAGCTTGATGCCCGTCACGAGGATGGCAGCGCGTTCCCGGCGACGATGGAATTCACCGCCGCCACCTACGAGGGCGAATCCTGCCTGCAGGTGGTGCTCCGACGCCGCATGGAGTTCGATCCGGAGCTGGCGCGCGAGGTCGAGGACCTGCGACAGCGCGACCAGGTCACCGGCCTGCTCAACCGCCCGACCTTCATGCTGCAGCTGGAAAGCGCGGTGGCCCAGGCCGGGCGCAGCGAGGGCCAGTTCGGCCTGCTGCTGATCGAGCCGGACCACTACGCGCGCCTGCTGCCGGACATCGGCCTGGCGTCGGCCGACACCCTGATCGGCGCACTTGCCGGCCTGCTGGCCGAGGTGGTTGGCGAGGACGCGCAGCTGGCCCGCTTCGGCGAACACAATTTCGCCGTGCTGCAGGCCGGACCCTACGCGCAGACCGTGGCACTGGCCGAGCGCATCCGCGAAGCCTACGCCGCACACGTCTTCAGCATCGGCGCGCGTTCGGCCACAGTAACGGTCAGCATCGGTGGCGTGCAGGTGGGCGAGAAGATCGCCAGCATCGGCCAGGTGCTGGCACGCGCCAGCGAATGCACGCAGGCCGCCGCCGAACTGGGCAACACCTGCCGCATCTTCGACCCGGCCGCCGCCGACCGCGTGGAGGAAGAACGCGTGCTGCGCTGGGTCGCCCGTATCCGTGAAGCGCTGGCCGGTGATGGCTTCCAGCTGCACTACCAGCCGGTGCTGAACCTGCAGGGCGAGTCGCTGGAGCTGTATGAGGCCTACCTGCGCCTTGAGCACAACGGCGAGCTGCTGAGCCCGACCGCGTTCCTCGGCATCGCAGAGGAACACGGCCTGCTGGCCGACATCAACCGCTGGGTGGTGTCACAGGCCATCGCAGTGCTGGGCCAACGTGCACGCGAAGGCCATGCCACGCAGATGCTGGTGAAGGTGACGCCGGAATCGTTCGACGACCCGCAGATGATCGCCACGCTGCGACGCGAGCTGCAGGCACAAGGCGTGCCCGGCGAACGGCTGTGGCTGCATGCGCCGGAAGCGAAAGTGTTCACCCACCTGCGCAGTGCGCAGCAGTTCCTGGCCGAAGTGGCGCCCCTGGGCTGCCGCATCGGCCTGGAGCAGTTCGGTTCGGGGCTGGACTCGTTCCAGCTGCTGGCCCACTTCCAGCCGCAGTTCCTGAAGCTGGACCGCGGCTTCACCAGCGATCTGGCGGCCACCCGCGAGAACATCGACCGCATCAGCCAGATCACCGCGCGCGCGCAGGGAGCCGGCATCCGCACAATCGCCGAGTTCGTCAGCGACGCCAATTCGATGACCCTGCTGTTCAGTGCCGGCGTGGACTACGTGCAGGGCGACTTCGTTGGCCCGGCGCTGCCGGAGATGGGGTTCGAGTTCGGTTGATCCCTACCTGCAGAACCGAGCCATGCTCAGCTGCCGGACTCAAGCGAAGCGCAGCCGAGCATGGCTCGGCTCTACACAAACGAGAAGGCCGGCTTTCGCCGGCCTTTTCATTGATCAGGTCATGTCGACCAGATTTTCGATCTTCACGTCCGGATTGACGTCGGCTTCGTAGTCAACGCCCTCCACGCCGAAACCGAACAGGCGCAGGAAGTCGGCCTTGTAGCCGGCCAGATCGCTGATCTCGTAGAGGTTCTCGTTGGTCACCTGCGGCCACAGCGCAACCACCTTGCCCTGCACGTCCGCAGCCATTTCCTTGTAATCGGCACGCAGGCGGCCTTCGTCATCGACCAGCGCAACGGTGTGGCCATCGCCATCGACCAGGTCGTGGCGCAGGCGATCGATCGCCACGCCGTCGGCCTTGCCACCGTAGAGAATGTCGTACAGCACGTCGAGCTGCTCGATGCAGCCTTCGTGCGTGCCCTTTTCCTTCATCACCTTGAACAGCAGCGACAGGTACAGCGGCATGGTCGGAATGGCCGAGCTGGCCTGGGTGACCACGGCCTTCAGCACCGACACGCGCGCATCGCCGCCGATCTTGGCCAGCTTCTCGCGCAGGCTTAGCACCTTGGTGTCCAGATCCTTCTTGGCCGCGCCGATCGAGCCATTCCAGTAGATCGCCTGGGTGATCTCTTCGCCCACGTAGGTGAAAGCAGTGGTGGTGCAGCCGTTGGCCAGCACGCCGGCGTCGGCCAGCGCGTCGATCCACATCTGCCAGTCCTCACCGCCCATCACCGCGACGGTACCGGCGATCTCTTCCGGAGTAGCCGGCTGCAGGTGGGTCTCGGTAAGCACTTCCTTGTCGGTATCCAGGCCACGCAGGGTGATCGGCTCGCCGATCGGCTTCAGCGTGGAGCTGATGATTTCACCGGTCTTCGGGTGCTTGCGGCGCGGCGCTGCCAGGCTGTAGACGACCTGGTCGACCTGGCCGAGATCGGCCTTGATCATCTCGATGGCCCTGGCCTTCACTTCATCGGAGAAGGCATCGCCGTTGATGCTCTTGGCGTACAGGCCGGCTTCGTCGGCGTACTTGTGGAATGCGGCCGAGTTGTACCAGCCCGCGGTACCCGGCTTGGTCTCGCTGCCCGGGCGTTCGAAGAAGATGCCGAGGGTGGCGGCGCCACTGCCAAAGGCAGCGGTGATGCGCGCAGCCAGGCCGTAGCCGGTCGAGGCGCCGATCACCAGCACGCGCTTGGGGCCGTTCTGGATCGGCGGGCGCGCGCGGATGTAGTCGATCTGCTGCTTGACCGCGGCCTCGCAGCCGGTCGGGTGGGTGGTGACGCAGATGAAGCCGCGGACGCGCGGTTTGATGACCATGGATACCTCGGGTTGGCAGATGCGGCGCGCGGGGCGCTCAGCAGGAATACGGATGCGCGCCTGCGCGCGCGAACCGCAGGATCGTAGTGCGCGGGGGCCGAATGCACAACCGACGCTGGCGTAGGGTGGGGTTTCTCTTTGCAGGGCTGCGCCCTGCACCCGCTAAAAGCCAGTGCCGAAGCAACAGCAAAAAGCTGGTTTCCTGCGGGTCGGCGGGGTGGATCCGGTTGCGGGGGACGCTGCAAGTACGTCCATGTAAGCTCGGTCGCCGCATCCATGCGGCTCACGCCCCCTCAACCGGACCCACCCCGCCTTCGACAGATTTCCGCGATCTGTCAGGACGGCTTTCTGCTCTGGTGGGTGTCGACCTTGGTCGACACAGTAAATCTGATCCGAGTTTGATTATCGATATCTCACAGAAGTGCCGACCAAGGTCGACACCTACCGACAGCCACAGGGGTCTGTCAGAGGTGGGGCGGTGTCCGAGTGCGGGGTGTCAGTCGCATGGATGCGGCTGCCAAGCCTACAGGGACGTACTTGCGGCGCCCCCGCACTCCGACACCGCCCCACCAATCCACGGAATGCCCGCTGTTGCTGTTGCTGTTGCCTCTGCAGGTGCAGGGCTGCAAGCCCTGCCAACAAAAAACCCCGCTTGCGCGGGGTTCTCTGCGTGTTGCGTGCAGCGCGAACGCTTACGGGCGACGGGCCAGGGCCTCGACGTCCTTCGCCTTCGGCAGCAGGTCCTGCTTGCTGACGCGCAGGAAACCGATCGTCAGCATCGGCACCGCCACCAGGATCGAGGACAGCACCACGATCACCGCACCGATCATGTGCGTCTCGGCCAGGCCTTCCATCGAGCTGCCGCCGTACATGTACAGGGCAAGCGCCGACAGGAAGAACATCACCGCGGTGATCACCGTACGCGACAGCGTCTGGTTGATCGAACGGTTCAGCACTTCCATCGAGTCCACGCGCAGGCTGCGGAAGTTCTCGCGGACACGGTCGAAGACCACGATCAGATCGTTGATCGCAAAGCCCATCACCGACAGCAGGCCGGCCAGCACGGTCAGGTCGAACTCACGGCCCAGCAGGGACACGTAAGCCACCGTCACGATCAGGTCGAACATCGCCACGATGCTGGCGGTGACCGCGAACTTCCATTCGAAGCGCACCGCGATGTAGATCAGGAAGCCGGCCAGCATGAAGATGGTGGCGTACAGGCCATTCATCGCCAGGTCCTTGCCGATCTGCGGACCCACGAACTCGTTGCGGAGCACGGTGGCCTGGTTGTCGGCGGTGGACAGGGCCTTCACCACGGCTGCGGCGGTGGCCTTGTCTTCGTGCGCGGCGTCGCCCGTACCGGCAGCGTGCTCACCGTGCGGGGCCAGGCGGATCAGCAGATCGGTGTTGCCACCGACACTCTGCACCTGGGCACCGTCAAAGCCACTTTCCTCAAGCTTGGTACGGACCTGCTCGACGTCCACGGCCTTGTCGAAGCGGGCTTCGATCAGGGTGCCGCCGGTGAAGTCCAGCGCGTAGTTGAAGCCCTTGATGCCGATGATGGCGACCGAGGCCAGGAACACGATGACCGTGACGACCATCGCGACATGGCGCCAGCGCATGAAGTCGATCTTGGTGTCGTTCGGGAGGATGTGCAGCGGAAACAGTTTCATGTGCGTGTCGTCCCGTCAGATGGCCACGTTCTGGAGCTTCTTGCGGCGGCCGTAGATCAGCGTCGCCAGCGCACGCGATACGGTGATCGCGGTGAACATGGAGGCGAAAATACCGATGATCATGGTCAGCGCGAAGCCCTTCAGCGGACCGGTACCGAATGCGAACAGCGCCACACCGACGATCAGGCCGGTCAGGTTGGCGTCGAGGATGGTGCCGGAAGCACGCTCGTAACCGGTCACGATCGCGGTCTTGCCCGGCACGCCGGCACGCAGCTCTTCACGGATACGCTCGTTGATCAGCACGTTGGCGTCCACCGACAGGCCGACCGACAACGCCAGGCCGGCGAAGCCCGGCAGGGTCATGGTCGCGCCGAACAGCGACATCACCGCCACCACGATCAACAGGTTGAACAGCATCGCGATCGAGGTGATCACGCCGAACATGCGGTAGTAGACGCTGAAGAAAACCAGGGTGAACAGGAAGGCGAACACCACCGCGCGCATGCCGTTCTTGACGTTCTCGGCACCCAGGCTCGGGCCGACCACGCGCTCTTCGACGAAGTCCATCGGCGCGGCCAGCGAGCCGGACTTCAGCAGCTTGGCCAGGTCCTCGGCTTCCTTCTTCTGCAGACCGGTGGTCTGGAAGTTCTTGCCGAACACACCGTTGATGTTGGCCACCGAGATCACTTCCTCGTTGACCTTGAAGCCACGCACTTCCTGGCCGTCGACGACGGTCACGGTCGGCACGCGTTCGGTGTAGACCACCGCCATCGGCTTGTTCACGTTGGCGCTGGTGAAGTCGAACATGCGCTGGCCACCGACATTGTTCAGCGTCACGCTGACCGCCGGGGAGCCGCTGTTCGAATCGGTCACGGCCTGCGCGCCGACCATCTGGTCACCGGTGACGATCACGCGCTTGTTCAGCAGGATCGGGCCGCGGCCGTCACGCTGCTGGTAGACCTTCGCTTCCGGCGGGATGCGGCCGGCGGCGATGGCATCCTGCGCGTTGCCTTCAACCACCGCACGGTACTCCAGGGTAGCGGTGGCGCCGATCATGCGCTTGGCTTCGGCGGTGTCCTGCACGCCCGGCAGCTGCACGACCACGCGGTCGGCACCCTGGCGCTGGATGATCGGCTCGGCCACGCCCAGCTGGTTCACACGGTTGCGCAGCGTGTTGATGTTCTGCTCGATGGCACCGTTGGCGATCTGTGCGATCTCGGCGTCCGGCACGGTAACCGTGATGCGGTTGCCGCTGACGTCGTAGCCAAGGGTCGGCTGCGCCTTGACCAGCGCGGCGCGGGCACGCTGCGCGGCATCGTCACCCGCCGACGGGCTCAGGTTGGCCACGATGCTGTTGTCAGCACGGCGTTCCACCGACTGGTAAGGAATGCGCGCGTCACGCAGGGTGCTGCGCACGTCTTCGGTATAGGCGTCCAGACGCTTGTCCAGAGCCGCCTTCTGGTCGACCTGCAGCACGAAGTGCACGCCACCCTGCAGGTCCAGGCCCAGCACCATCGGGCGGCCACCGAGTTTGGCCAGCCAGTCCGGCACGGTCGAGGCCAGGTTCAGGGCCACGGTGTACTTCTCGCCGACGGTGTCACGCAGGGCGTCGCTGGCAGCGGACTGCGCCTTCAGGTCCGGCAGGCGGACAATCAGGCTTTCCCCTTCCTTCTCGACACCAATGGGGGTGACGCCGGCCGTCTTCAGGTCGGCCAGCACACGGTCGCGCAGCGCATCGTCGATCTGGCCGCCACGGTTGGCGGTGATCTGGAGGGCCGGGTCCTTCTGGTAGATGTTGGGCAGCGCGTACAGCGCGCTGAGCGCCAGTACGATCAGGATGACGACGTACTTCCAGCGTGGAAATTCGAGCATTGCTTGGGTCCCGCGCGGCGCCATCCCCGGCGCCGCGGTTGTGCATCGGAAAGGGAGTGGCTTACTGGGCCGACTTCAGGGTACCGGCCGGCAGCACGTTGCCGACAGCGCCCTTCTGCACGCGGATGCGCACGTTGTCAGCCACTTCAATGGTGATGAAGTTGTCGCCGATGTCGGTGACGATGCCGGCGATGCCGCCATTGGTCAGCACTTCATCGCCACGCTTGATCTTCTCCAGCATGGCCTTGTGCTCCTTCTGCCGCTTCATCTGCGGGCGGATCATCAGGAAGTACATGATGGCGATCAGGATGACCGGGAACAGCAGCGTGGTCAGGCCCATGCCCTGCGGTTGGCCGCCGGCGGCCTGGGCGTGGGCGGCGGGAATCAGGAAGGCAAGCAGGTTCATCGTTGGTCCTTTGGTTGGGCGGCGCTTCGGCCGTTTCACGGGCACGAGGTGTCGACCGCGGATCTGGGTCAGCCTTGAAGTATGCCACGGCCCCGGGCGTTCGTCCTTGGGCCGTTTGGCAGGGGGCGTTCGGGCTAGAGGGGCGGGGCCACCGCCCCGCGTGCCGCGTAGAAAGACTCACGGAAGGCCAGGAAGGTTCCCGCCTCGATGGCCGCACGGATGTCGGCCATGAGCTTTTCGTAATAGAACAGGTTGTGCAGGGTGCCCAGCATCGGCGCCAGCATCTCGTTGCAGCGGTCCAGGTGGCGCAGGTAGGAACGGGTGTAGCCACCAGTGCAGGCCACGCAGCCGCAGCCCGGCTCGATCGGGTCCATGTCGCGCGCGTACTGGGAGTTGCGGATGCGGACGGTGCCGAACGAGGTGAAATAGTGGCCGTTGCGCGCATTGCGGGTCGGCATCACGCAGTCGAACATGTCCACGCCACGTGCGACACCCTCGACCAGGTCCTCCGGCCGGCCCACACCCATCAGGTAGCGCGGACGGTCGCCCGGCAGCTCCGGGTCCAGGTGGTCGAGCATGGCGTTGCGCTCGTGCTCCGGCTCGCCCACGGCCAGGCCGCCGATGGCGTAGCCGTCAAAGCCGATCGCCTGCAGGGCCTCGGCCGAACGGCTGCGCAGGTCGGTGTGCACGCCACCCTGGACGATGCCGAACAGGGCCGCGTCGTTGCCGAGCTCGTCATGCGCGTTGCGGCTGCGCTGGGCCCAGCGCAGGCTCAGCTCCATCGAGCGGCGCGCCACATCCTCGGTGGCCGGGTAAGGGGTGCACTCGTCGAAGATCATCACCACGTCCGAATCGAGCACCTTCTGGATCTTCATGCTCTCTTCCGGGCCCAGGAACACGCGGGCACCATCGGTGGGCGAGGCAAAGGTCACGCCCTGCTCGGTGATCTTGCGGCGGTGGGCCAGCGAGAACACCTGGAAACCACCCGAATCGGTCAGGATCGGGCCATCCCAACGGCAGAAGCCATGCAGGCCGCCGTGGTCGGCGATGATGTCCAGGCCCGGGCGCAGGTACAGGTGGAAGGTGTTGCCGAGGATGATCTCGGCGCCCAGCGCACGCACCTGGTCCGGCAGGATGCCCTTGACCGAGCCATAGGTCCCCACCGGCATGAAGGCCGGCGTTTCCACCGTGCCACGCGGGAAGGTCAGGCGGCCACGGCGGGCACGGCCGTCGCGGGTCTGGAGCTGGAACTGCAATCGGGACATGGAGCGGTCATTCGGGCAAATAGTTGCCCATTGTCTCCCAAGAAGGCGTGCGCACCAAGGTGCGCGCCTACAGGGGTCTCCGCCCTCCCAGAGCCTCCAGCCTCTTCAGTCGGCCTGCGGGAACAGCAGCATCGCGTCGCCGTAGCTGAAGAAGCGGTAGCGCTGCTCGATCGCGTGCTGGTAGGCCTCGAACACGCGTTCCTTGCCGGCAAACGCGGAAATCATCATCAGCAGGGTGCTTTCCGGCAGGTGGAAGTTGGTCACCATCGCGTCGACGCTGCGGATGCGGTAGCCCGGGGTGATGAAGATCTGCGTTTCACCGGCAAACGGCAGCAGTTCGCCATCACGCATCGCGCTTTCCAGCGCGCGCACCACGGTGGTGCCGACGCCGATCACCCGGCCGCCGGCGGCGCGCGTGCGCCGCACCTGCTGCACCAGCTCAGCGCCGACGTTCAGCCACTCGCGGTGCATCACGTGGTCCTTCAGGTCATCGGCGCGCACCGGCTGGAAGGTGCCCGCTCCCACGTGCAGGGTGACGTGGCCGAAGTCCACGCCCTTGTCCTTCAGCGCGGCCAGCAGCGGTTCGTCGAAATGCAGGCCGGCGGTCGGCGCCGCCACCGCGCCCACTTCGCGCGCGAACACGGTCTGGTAGCGCTCGCGGTCGTCCACGCCCGGCTCGCGCTGGATGTAGGGTGGCAGCGGCAGGCGACCGGCGTGCAGCAGCCACTGTTCCAGCGATTCCGACACATGGAACTGCAGCGCGTAGAACTCGCCATCGCGGCCCAGCACCTCGGCTTCACCACCGGCATCCAGCGCGATGCGGCTGCCGGCCTTCGGCGACTTGCTGGCGCCCACCTGGGCACGTGCCTGCTGGCCGCCGAGCAGGCGCTCGATCAGGATCTCGACGCGGCCGCCGCTGGCCTTCTGCCCGAACAGGCGCGCCGGGATCACCCGGGTGTCGTTGAATACCAGCAGGTCGCCCGGCTGCAGCAGTGACGGCAGGTCGCGGACCTGCAGATCGGTGAAAGCATCGGGCGCCGGCGGTACCAGCAGCAGGCGGCTTGCGGAACGTTCGGCCAGGGGCGCCTGCGCGATCAGTTCAGCCGGCAGGTCGTAGTGGAAATCGGACTTCTTCAAGGCAGTGGGCGGCAACAGGTCGACAATGGCGCGCATTGTACGTCCAGCGTCTGCGAGCCGGCGCACTTCGCGGCGAACGTCGCGCAAAATGCTGCTATGCAGCAGGCTTTTGCGGGGTTATCGCGCAAAAAAACAAGTGCTAGCATCGAGCCGGAAGTCCGCTGCACGAGCCTGCCCCAAGCGCGCGTGATGACGCGCGTTTTGCTTTTGAAGACCCGTGCGACCCATTGTTTCAGGAGATCTGCAATGAGCTTCATCGAACGCCTCGCCCCCCTGCGCAACCAGCCCGGCACCCGCCTCACCTCCGGCCTGGACGACGCCACGCTGACCGCCCTGTCCGCCAACCACCCGCAGCTGATCGCCGCGGTGGACGCCGCCGCCGAGGAATTCGCGCGCGTGCAGGCCGACCTGGGGCCGCTGCTGGCGCAGGACGAACAGGCGCAGATCGACGCGATGCAGGACGGTTTCGTCAATTTCTACGCCGATGACGCGGTGACCCCTTACGTGGCACTGGCTGCGCGCGGCCCGTGGGTGGTCACCCTGAAGGGCGCCGTGCTGTACGACGCTGGCGGCTACGGCATGCTCGGCTTCGGGCACACCCCGGACGCCGTGCTGGAGGCAATGGCCCGCCCGCAGGTGATGGCCAACATCATGACCCCCAGCCTGTCGCAGCAGCGCTTCATCACCGCCCTGCGCGCCGAGATCGGCCACCGCCGTGGCGGCTGCCCGTTCGCCCGTTTCATGTGCCTGAATTCCGGCTCCGAAGCGGTCGGCCTGGCCGCGCGCATCGCCGACGTCAACGCCAAGCTGCAGACCGACCCGGGTGCGCGCCACGCTGGCGCTGCGATCAAGCGCGTGGTGGTCAAGGGCAGCTTCCATGGCCGTACCGACCGCCCTGCCCTGTATTCCGATTCCAGCCGCAAGAGCTACATGCAGCACCTGGCCAGCTACCGTGGCGAGGATTCGGTGATCACCGTGGCGCCGTACGATGAGGCCGGCCTGCGCAAGGTGTTCGAGGACGCCGCACGCAACCAGTGGTTCATCGAGGCGGTGTTCCTGGAGCCGGTGATGGGCGAAGGCGACCCGGGCCGCTCGGTGCCGCCGTCGTTCTACGCCGTGGCCCGCGAACTGACCCGTGCGCATGGCAGCCTGCTGCTGCTCGACTCGATCCAGGCCGGCCTGCGTGCGCATGGCGTGCTCTCGGTGGTCGATTACCCGGGCTTCGAAGGCCTGGACCCGCCGGACATGGAAACCTATTCGAAGGCGCTGAACGCCGCGCAGTACCCGCTGTCGGTGCTGGCGGTGACCGAGCATGCCGCGCAGCTGTACCGCAAGGGCATCTATGGCAACACCATGACCAGCAACCCGCGTGCACTGGACGTGGCCTGTGCCACCCTGGCCCAGCTGACCCCGCAGGTACGCGCCAACATCGCCGAGCGCGGTGCCGAGGCGGTGCGCAAGCTGGAGCAGCTCAAGAGCGAACTGGGCGGCCTGATCACCAAGGTGCAGGGCACCGGCCTGCTGTTCTCCTGCGAGCTGGCGCCGCAGTTCAAGTGCTACGGCGCCAATTCCACCGAGGAATGGCTGCGCCAGCACGGCATCAACGTGATCCACGGTGGCGAGAACTCGCTGCGCTTCACCCCGCACTTCGGCATGGACAGCGAGGAGCTGGACCTGCTGGTGGGCATGGTCGGCCGCGCGCTGCGTGAAGGCCCGCGCCGCGAACAGGCCGCCGCGGCGTAAGCCTCGTTCTTTGTAGAGTCGAGCTTGCTCGACTGCACTTCGTTCAGGCAACGCCATGGTCGAGCGAGCTCGACTCTACTGAACGAAGAGCAGCCGAGCATGGCTCGGCTCTACAGAAGGGCTCATAATCCAAGGACACCCCGTCCCTGACCGCTCTGCGGTCGGCGACGGGGCGTTTTCGTTTCCGGCCAAGAGACAGGAAGATCCATGAAATCGATCTGTGTGTACTGTGGTTCCAACGCTGGCAGCAAGCCGGCCTATACCGAACGCGCCATTGCACTGGGCGATCGCATCGCCCGTGATGGCCTGCGCCTGGTGTACGGCGGCGGCAACGTCGGCCTGATGGGAACCGTGGCCAATGCGGTGCTCGCCGCGGGTGGTGAGGTGACCGGTGTGATTCCGCGCCAGCTGGCTGACTGGGAAGTGGCCCACCGCGGCCTGACCGAACTGGAAATTGTCGGTTCGATGCATGAGCGCAAGTCGCGCATGTTCGACCTCGCCGATGGCTTCGTCACCCTGCCCGGCGGCTTCGGCACCATGGAAGAGATTTTCGAGATGCTGACCTGGCGCCAGCTGGGCATCGGCAACAAGCCGTGCGCATTCCTCGACGTGGAAGGCTTCTATGCCCCGCTGATCGGCATGATCGATCGCATGGTGGAAGAGCGCTTCCTGCACCCGGACCAGCGCCAGGACCTGTGGTACGGCTCGGACATCGAAGAGATGCTGGAGTGGATGAAGAACTACCAGCCGGCCCAAGCCTCGAAGTGGATCGACGAGAAACGTCGCGCCGCCCTGCGCTGATGCCTTCCTGCGCGGCGGCTCAGACCGCCGCGCAGCTCCACGGTGCAGGCCGCCCCAGCAGATAGCCCTGGCCGTAGTCGCAGCCGAGCTCGCGCAGTGTCTGCTGCTGTGCCTCGGTTTCGATGCCCTCACCGATGGTCTCGATGCCCAGCGTACGCGCCAACGACAGCACGCCCTCGACCAGCGCACGCGTGCTCTGCACTTCCGGCCCATGCAGGCCGGCGATGAAGCTCTGGTCGATCTTCAGCGTGCTGATCGGGAAGCGGTGCAGGTAGGACAGCGCCGAGAAGCCGGTACCGAAATCGTCCAGCTGCACCTGGATGCCACGTTCGCGCAGGCCCTGCAGGATGCGCAGGGTGTGCGGACCATCATCCAGCAGCGCGACCTCGGTGATCTCCAGCCGCAGCCGCTGCGGATCGGCGCCGTACTCGTCCAGCAGGCCGAACAGTCGGCCGCTGAACTCCGCGGAGCGGAAATGACGCGGCGATACGTTCACCGATACGTAGCTGTGCCCGCCTTTGGCCAGGCCGGCGATGACCTGTTCGTAGATCAGCCAGTCGACCTGTTCGATCAGGCCGCTCTCCTCGCCCAGCTCCAGGAACGCGCCTGGCAGCAGCAGGCCACGGCGCTCGTGCTGCCAGCGCAGCAACGCCTCGTGACCCACCACCTCGCCGTCGGACAGACGCACGATCGGCTGGTAGAACGGCACGAAATCGTGGTTGTTGATCGCACGCCGCAGGTCGGCTTCCAGATCAAGGCTGCGCATGGCCTGCTCGCGCATGTCCTCGTCGAAGATCGCGCAACGATCATGCCCCTGCGCCTTGGCGCGGTACATCGCCGCATCGGCGTCTCGCAGCAGCTCCTCACCGGTCCGGTAGCGCGGGTTCCACAAGGCAATGCCGAGGCTGCCGGACGGGAACAGCTCGCGTCCGGCGATCCACATCGATTCCTGCAGGGCCAGCAGCAGGCGCTGGCCGAAATCCAACGCCTGCGCCAGGCCCTGCGGGCACTGCAGCAGCACCGCGAATTCATCACCGCCCAGGCGGGCCACCACGTCCTCGGTGCCGGCCATCGAAACGATGCGCTTGGCCACTTCCACCAGCATGCGGTCGCCGGCGGCATGGCCGATGCTGTCGTTGACCAGCTTGAAGCGGTCCAGATCGAGGAACAGTACGGCGAACACCGGGCCGCCCTCACGCTTGGCCAGTGCCAGCGCATCCTGCAGGCGATCCAGCAGGTGCAGGCGGTTGGGCAGGCCGGTCAGCGCATCGTGCATGGCCTGGTGGGTCAGGCGCTGTTCGGCGCGCAGGCGCTCGCCGATCTGGCCGAGCAGCTTTTCGTTGACCTCGGCCAGTTCGCGCGTGCGCTCCTCCACGCGTTTCTCCAGCTCGGCATGCGCCGAGCGCAGGCGTTGCTGGTCGCGCTGACGCGCCAGGCCGGTACCGATGTTCTGCGCGACGAAGGTCAACAGGCGCTGGTCATGCACGCTGAAAATGCTGTTCTCGCTGTAGCTCTGCACCACGATCGCACCAACCACTTCGTCGTCGCGCAACAGCGGTACGCCCAGCCAGCAATGCGAACGCGCACCGGATTCACGCACTTCGCCACTGGCCAGCAACGCATCGATCTGCGCGCGTGACGCCAGCAGTGGCCGCCGGTTGCGCACCACGTATTCGGTCAGGCCCCGGCTGAAGGGCCGTGGCGCGCGGCTGGCGTTGTGCTCGTCCACCGAATACACGAAGTCCAGGCCGTTGCCGGCCGGGTTGACCAGGGCAATGTAGAAATTGCGTGCGTCGAGCAGGCGCCCGACCACCCCATGCACCTGCCCATAGAACTGGGCCAGGCTGTCGGCCGACATTGCCATCTCGGCGATGTTGTACAGGGCGGTCTGCAGCTGTTCGGCTCGGCGACGCTCGGCCACCTCGTCCTGCAGGCTGTGGTTGGCGCGCTGCAGTTCCTGGGTGCGCCGCTCCACCTGCTGCTCCAGCCGCACCTGCGCCTGGCGCCGGTCCATCGCGGTCTGCACGTGCTGGGCAACGAATCCCAGCAGGGCCCGCTCTGCTTCGCCATAGCGCGCGGCATGCTCATAGCTCTGCACCACGATGGCACCGCAGACGCGGCCATCGCGCAACATCGGCACGCCCAGCCAGTCCAGGCTTTCGGGACCGCGCTGCGGGTCATGCTCCTGTTCCATTACCTGCGCCAGCAGTTTGCGCGAAGGGCCACTGAGCGGCTTGCCATGGCGCAGCAGCGCCACGGTCAGGCTGCGCGGCATCTCGCTGGCGTCATGGCTCTGCGTGGGATCGGCGACGAAGTCATCGACCTGATCGGCAAAGTACAGGAACCGGATCTGGTCGCGCACATCGTCGTATTCCACGATGTAGCAGTTCTCGGCATACATCAGCGTGCCCAGCACACCATGCACGTGGCGCAGCATCTCGGGCATTTCCAGATCGGCACCGGCCAGATCGGCAATCTGGAACAGGGCCTGCTGCAGCCGCTCGGCCTCTTCCAGTGCCTTGATCTGGCCGGCTTGGCGGCCGCGCTGCAGCGCCAGTTCCATCGCCTGCCGGGCAACCCCCCACCATGCAGGCGAAGGCGCCGCCCCGGCTACCGACAACAGCAACCGCGCACCGTCGTATTCCCAGCCATGCTGACCCTCGCCGATTCCCGGCTCCGCAGCCCCCTGGCCGGCAACCGCTGGCGACGGCCAGCCGCCCTGGCCACGACCGAGCTGCGGGTCGTCCCAGCCAACGCGAACCACGGCCGTTTCCGGCAAAAGCGCATGCAACGCGCGCACCAGCGCCGTGCTCAGCACGGCCTCGTGTGGTGACTCTTCCGCCGGTTCAGCATGCGTGGACAAATGACAATCTCTTGGCGCCGTCTGTGCGTCGCCTCCCCTGAGCCGCCGAGCATAGCGCGCCACCCGGGGGGCAATGGAAGCCCGTAAACCCCGAATCGTGCACCCGTACGTTTTTCCTGCTGTCCGTAGCCCCATCCGAGCCATGACCCTCGCCCTGCCCGCCCCCGCCACCGGCTATGCGCCATCGTCCGCAGGCCTTACCCTGTACGCCGTGGAAGCCAGCGCACTGCCAACCGATGAAGCCTTGATGCTGGCCTGGGCCGGTGGCGACCTGCGCGCCTTCGAAAGCCTGTATGCGCGCCACCGCAAGCGCCTGTTCGGCTTCCTGCTGCGGCAACTGCGCGACAACGCGCTGGCCGAGGAGATCTTCCAGGACGTCTGGCAGCGGGTGATCAGCGCCCGCGCCGGCTGGCAGCCCGAGGCAGCGTTCAGCACCTGGCTGTTCCGCATCGCCCACAACCGCCTGAACGACCATTGGCGCGCCGCCCGCCACCGCCCAGCTGCCCCGGCCGATGCCGATCTGCGCCTGGCCGCGATCGAGGATGGGCAGACCCCGGAAGGCGAGCTATCCGAATTCGAACAACGTCGCCGCATCCAGCTGGCGATGGAGCAACTGCCGCCGGAGCAGCGCGAAGTGCTGCAGCTGCGGCTGGATCAGGAACTGAGCCTGGAGGAGATCGGCCAGATCACCGGCGTAGGCCGGGAAACCGTGAAATCGCGGCTGCGCTATGCGATGGACAAGCTGCGTGCGGGATTGAACGCATGAACCGAGACGAACCACTGACGCCGGAAGAACGCGAGCTGTCCCGCCTGCTCGGCCGTCGCGCCGAACAGGCACCGCCGGCTGCACTGGACACCGCCATTCTGGCCGCGGCCCGTGCCGCCGTGGATGCTCCGGCCGCCGATGCCACCGCCTTGCCGGATGCGCCCCGCGTGCGGCGCACCCGCCCGCGCTGGCCGGCGGTGTTCGGCATCGCCGCCTCGATGGTGTTCGCCATCGGCATCGCCTGGCAGCTGCGCCCGGAACCACCCCCGATTCCTGCTGGTGAGACCGCTGTTGCCCCGGCACCGGCCACCGCCGAGATTGCCGCCGCCGACCAGACTGCTGAAAGCCGTGCGGCCGACAGCGCGACTGCAGCTGCAGAACCGGCAGCAACGCCGGCAGCGCCGCCTGCAGCCCCAGAAGCGGCTGCGCCGCCGGGCGCCGATACCCCTGCACCTGCCACCGCGCGCGCGCGCCAACCTGCACCGATGGAAGCGCCTCAACCACCGGCACCGGCTGCACGGTCGATGGCTGCAGAGGCCGCCACCGATACTTCGTTCGCAGCGCTGCCGCCCTCCCCGGCCGCGGCCCCTCCTGCGCCACCCGCTCCTGTGGCGTACTCGGCACCGGCACCGACGTTCGCTCCGGCTCCGGCAGCCGCGTTGAAGCCGCGTACGGCAGCCGCGCCGGTCGCCAATGCTGCCGACGGCGAATCCGCGGTGATGCAGGACCGGGTCGAAATCACCTCGATGAAGCGCGAGGCGCCCCGCCGTTCTGCGCCCGGCGTCATGCAGCGCAGCAGCGATGCGGGCCTGAGCGCGGATGCGGTGCAGGCTGAAGTGAGCGCCGATGCGCGCCTGCCGCGCCGGCAATGGCTGGAAAAGATCCGCGAACGCCGCGATGAGGGCCAGCGCGACCTCGCCCGCGCCAGCCTGGAACGCTACATCCAGCAATACCCGGAATCGCGCCTGCCGCGCGACCTGCGCCCGCTGCTGGACGACTGAGTGCCACGGAAATCGGGAGCAACACCGTAGAATGGTGGCAATGCCCGATACCCTCGCCCAGCCGGTCAGCCATACGCTGGAAGTCAAGCACAGCCGTTTCATCGCCCACGCGACGCCGATCGACGGTGGTGTGGCGGCGATGGCGTTCCTGCAGCAGGTTGCAGTGGCCGATGCCACGCACAACTGCTGGGCATACCGGCACGGGCAGGATTACCGCTCCAGCGACGATGGCGAACCGGCGGGCACCGCCGGGCGACCGATCCTGGCTGCCATTGATGGCCAGGGCTTCGACCGGGTGATGGTGGTGGTGACGCGCTGGTTCGGCGGCATCAAGCTCGGCGCCGGCGGACTGGTGCGCGCCTATGGCGGCGCCGCAGCCGAGTGCCTGCGTACCGCGCCACGCCTGCCGCTGATCGCCATGTCCCGCCTGCAGCTGCTGGCTGGCTTCGAGGACCTGGGCACCCTGCATGCCGCCCTGCCCGCCTTCGGCGCCGAGAAGCGCGATGAACAGTTCGATGCCAATGGCGTGTGCCTGCGGATCGAATTGCCTGCCGATCAGGTCGATGCATTGAAAATCCGCCTGCGCGACGCCACCCGTGACCGTATCCGCATAGAAGACGACATCCAGGATGACTGACAAGGACGACGCCCCCGCTTCGACCCCGCCGCTGCGCCGCCTCGGCAGCCTGCGCACGCTGTGGCCGTTCGTGCGCCGCCACAGCGGCCTGTTCACCGCCTGGCTGCTGGCCCTGGCGGTGTCTTCGACGGCGACGCTGAGCCTGCCGCCGGCCGTGAAGCAGATGATCGATCACGGTTTCAGCAGCGGCGGTCAGATCAACCGTGCCTTTGCCCTGCTGATGCTGGTGGCGGTGGTGATGGCACTGGGCACCGCCGCGCGCTTTTACTTTGTATCGCTGCTGGGCGAAAAGGTCGTCGCGGACCTGCGCAGCCAGCTTTATGCCCACCTGATCCAACTGGGCGCCGGCTTCCACGACCGCAGCCGCAGCGGAGAGCTGGTCTCGCGCCTGACTGCGGACACTGAACTTCTGCGCAGCGTGGTCGGCTCGACCATGTCGGTGGCCCTGCGAAGCACGGTCACTGTCATCGGCAGTCTGGCGATGCTGTTCGTCACCAGCCCGCGGCTGGCCGCATGGTCGCTGCTCGGCATTCCGCTGGCGGTGCTGCCCATCATCATCGGCGCACGCAAGCTGCGCACGGTTGCACGCAACAGCCAGGACCGCATCGCCGATGCCAACAGCCTGGCCAGCGAGACGCTGGGCGCGGTACGCACGGTGCAGGCGCATGCACGCGAGCCGTACGAACGCGGGCGCTTCGACAAGGCACTCGGTGATGCCATCGGCGCCGCCCGCCGCCGCATCGGCGCGCAGTCGCTGGTCACCGCCAGCGCCATCCTGCTGGTGTTCGGCGCCATCGTCGGTGTGCTGTGGCTGGGCGCGCACGATGTCATTGACGGCCGCCTCAGTGCCGGTACGCTGGGCCAGTTCGTGCTGTATGCCTTGATCGGCGGCGGCTCGGTGGGCGCGCTGGCCGAAGTATGGAACGAGCTGCAGCGCGCGGCCGGCGGCATGGGCCGCATCGGCGAACTGTTGCAGGAAGACATCGAGATCCGCGCACCGGCACAGCCGCACGCACTGCCGCAGCCGCTGCGTGGCGAAATCCAGTTCAACGACGTGGTGTTCCACTACCCGCAGCGACCCGACCAGGCCGCCCTGGACCACTTCAACCTGCACGTGCGCCCCGGCGAAACCGTGGCGCTGGTGGGTCCGTCGGGGGCAGGCAAGAGCACGGTGCTTTCGATGCTGCTGCGCTTCCATGATCCAGCCAGCGGCCGCATCGACGTGGACGGCATCGAGGTGCGCCAGGTCGACCCGGCCGAGCTGCGTGCGCAGCTGGCGCTGGTGCCACAGCAGCCCACCCTGTTCGCGGCCAGTGCGCGCGACAACATCCGCTATGGCCGCCTGCAGGCCAGCGATGCCGAGGTCGAGGATGCCGCACGAGCGGCCGAGGCCGACGGTTTCCTGCGCGCCTTGCCGCAGGGCTACGACAGCGAGCTGGGCGAACGCGGTGCCCGCCTGTCCGGTGGCCAGCAGCAGCGTGTGGCGATTGCCCGTGCGCTGCTGAAGGACGCACCGATCCTGCTGCTGGATGAAGCCACCAGCGCGCTGGATGCGCAGAGCGAGCACAGCGTGCAGCAGGCGCTGGAGCGGTTGATGGCCGGCCGCACCACGCTGGTCATCGCCCACCGCCTGGCCACCGTGCTCAAGGCCGACCGCATCGTGGTGATGGAGCAGGGCCGCATCGTCGCCGAGGGCACGCACGCACAGCTGCTGGCCGAAGGCGGACTGTACGCTGAACTTGCACGCCTGCAGTTCATCGATTGATGACGTCCGGCTAACATCGGCGCGGCCAAGCTGGCCGCGCAACAGCAGCATCCGCTGAAGGAGGTGCACGATGTCGTTCCGTCAGTTCCCCGCCGTCGACAGCAATGGCGAAAGCCACATCATCATCGAGTTCAAGCCCGAGGCCAATGGCAGTGGGCACCATTCCGAAGCCACGCCGCGCTACGAGCTGGATGACGGGCGGCCGCTGGTGCGCGATGGCCGCGAGTTCACCACCAGTGGCGGTGAGCTGAGGCTGACGATCTGAGGTTCTCCGGGCATGGCCCGGCGCTACCGCATTTCGTGCCGCCCCGCTCTGGTGGGTGTCCACCTTGGTCGACACGCCTTTTGCTTCTGGTAGGTGTCGACCTTGGTCGACACGCCCTTTGCTTCTGGTAGGTGTCGACCTTGGTCGACACGCTTTTCGCCAAAGGCGGTCGAGCATGGCTCGACGCTACAAAAAAGCATGGTCAATTTTTCGCCAAGCATCTTGACAGCCTTTGCTGCCAAGGGCTGCGTGCGGTTATCCACATGTTTGCTCAGAATCCATCCACACCACCTGTGGATGAATGTGCTCAGCCCAGCACCCGTCCGATGCCGCTGACGTCCACCTCGGCCGCCGCCCGACGGATCGCCGCCGGATCACTGCCGGCCACGAATCCAATACGGAAATGCACTTCGCCCCTGGGCGTTCGCGAGGAATGGATCGAGGCGAGGCTGATGCGGTGCTGCTCGAACACGTTCAGCAGTTCACGCAGCGAGCCCGGCCGGTCCTCCGGCAAATGCACCGACAGCGCGTTGCGCTCGGTCAGGTCCGCCAACAGGTAACCCACGCGTTCGAACGTGTAGTTGCCGTCAGCCAGTGCCTGCTCGCCGAAGGCATTGCGATTGGCCAACAACAGCTGCTCACGGAATGCACCGCGCGCACTGTCGTCGCCCTGCCCGACCTGCGCCTGCAGAGTCTGCAACTGACCGATCAAGCGCTCCAGCATCGGCGCCACGTACGGGTTGCCGAACTGGATGTCCTCGTAGATCGCCGGGTTGAGCGAGAGGATGCGCGAGATGATCGCGGTATCCAGCTCGAACGATGCCGAGCGGTACGGCATCATCGCGGCCAGATCACCCAGCTGCGGCTGATACTGGCGCAGCACACCGGCCTGGGCCAGGTGGGTGGCATGCACCATCGCCTGTATCAGCGCCATCATCTGGTCGTGATGCTGCGGCGTGGCGCGCACGCATTCGGCCTGCAGTGCCGCGCACAGCGAGTCAACCCACGGCTGCCAGTGCTGCAGGCGCGCTTCGCAGACCACCATCACCCGGCCCTTCAGGGTCGGCGCCTTGGGCGGTGCGGTCATCGGATGCAGGCCGACCACTTCGGCTTGAGAGGCCAACATCGCCTGCACCGGCGCTTCTTTTACCGAGGTCACGTCCAGCCACAGCCGGTCCTGCTCGCGGCCAGCCGACTGCCGCACGTACTCGGCGATCAATGCCGGCGTGTGCCGGATCGGTGCGGAAAACACCAGCACATCGGCCTGTTCCAGCAGCTGCTCCGGTGCATGCGAGTCCGGATCGGCCGGATCGTGGCCGATCACCTGCAGCTGCATGTGCTGCTGGAAGAAGCGGGTCAGCCAGCGCCCGTAGGCGCCGGCACTGCCGATGATGCCGACCGTGCGCGGCGTGCGTGGGTCCACGCCGCTCATGCCACGCGTTCGGCGCGGAAGCGCGTTCCTTCGGCCAGCGCCGCCGGCGCTGCAGCAATCACGTCGAACTCTTCGAAGCCGTTGTCGAGGGTCGCCTCCAGCGCCGCATGGGTGCCGGCAATCGCACGCGAGATGGCCTGCTGCATCGATTCGCCGCGCAGCAGGAACGACACCACCAGCGACATCAGCACATCACCTGTCCCTGCCACGTCCACCGGCAGCAGGGGCGAACTCCAGCGCCAGGTCTCCCCGCGGCCGACCGCCAGGGTCACCAGTTCACCCGGGTTGCCGCCCACGCTGTGCGCGATCACCCAGTGCGGGCCGCGGTCCAGCAGCGTGCGCGCGGCGGCGATGGCATCGGCCTCGGCCAGCGCCGGCATACCGGTCAGGCGATTCAGTTCGAAAGCGTTCGGCGTCACCAGCCAGGCATGCGGCAGCAGGCGCTCGGCGAAGATCGCTTCCAGGCCCGGTTCCACGTAGGGACCGGTGTGGGTATCACCAATCACCGGATCCAGGCAGTAACGCAGCTGCGGGCAGGCCGGCAGGATGTCGTCCAGCCAGTCTGCGAAGGCGGCACCGTTGGCGGCGCTGCCGAAGTAGCCGGAGACGAGCATCTTCGCCCGCTGCGGCAGGCCGCGTTCGTGCGTGCCCCGCAGCAGGTCGGCGAACCAGTCGGCCGGCAGCACGCGGCCACGCGTGGTGTCGTAGAAAGGCGCGTTGCTGAGCAGCACGGTCGGAATTTCGGCTACACGCACGCCCAGCGCGCGCATCGGCGGTACGGCGGCGCTGTTGCCGGCGTGGCCGTAGACAAGTTGCGACTGGACCGAGATGACATCGATCGGCGACGGGCCGTCGGGCCGCAGGCGGCGGCCGTGGACCAGGTGGTTATCAAGGGATTCGCTCATGGCCGCATTCTACGCCCAAGGGGGTTTTCGGCAGGGCTTGCAGCCCTGCACCTGCCGAAGCTGCAAGCAACGGCAACGGCAACGGCAAAAGCGAGCTATCCGTGGGGTGGGGGGGGGGGGGGGGGGGGGGGGGGGGGGGGGGGGGGGGGGGGGGGGGGGGGG
>NZ_JAWJTI010000044.1:0-29755 GCF_032911525.1 Stenotrophomonas veracruzanensis | reverse complement strand
ATGGATGCCGCGGCCAAGCCTACAAGGACGTACTTGCGGCGTCCCCCGCGAACCCAACCCGCCCGGCCAACCCATGACAAGCTTTACGTGGCCAACCCACGAGGGGCTGCGCCGTTGGCTGGAAACTACGCCAGCGCGCGCAACACCAACGCCAGGATCGCCGGCACCGCCTGGATCATGAAAATGCGCCGGCTCACGCTGTACGCGCCATAGCACCCCGCCACCACCACACAGGCCAACGAGAAGGTCACCAGCACCGGCTGGTCGATCACCAGACCCACCCCGATGCCCGCCGCCAGGAAGCCGTTGTAGAGGCCCTGGTTGGCCGCCAGAACGCGGGTGGTCTCGGCCTTCTCCGGCGTGTTGCGGAACATCTTCAGGCCCAGCGGGCGGGTCCACAGGAACATCTCCAGCACCAGGAAGTAGACGTGAAGCAGTGCGACCAGCAAGGTCAGGGCGAGTGCGATCCAGTACATGGGCGGTTCCTTGGACAGGGAAGAAGAATCGGATCAAATCCCTTCCCCATGGGAAAGGGATCTGACCCCGGAAAATCAGCGGTCGCGCGGCAGCTTCTTTTCTTCGCGCAGTACACCGAATGCGGCGGCGGTCATGCACGCGGCAACCACCACGCCGCCGATGAACACCACGTGTGAACCAAACAGCGACAAGCCCTTGTGCACCCACGCAAAGCTCAGGTCCGCGCCGCGGTACACCACCGTGTCGATCGCTGCGCCGGCCTTGTAGCGCCACTGCCGGTCCACGCGCGTGTAGATGGTCTCGCGCGCCGGCTTGGCCAATGCGAACTCGCTGGCCCGGGTCATCACCTGTACCACTGCCACCATCAACGGCATGGGTGAAGCGGCAAGCACCGAGAAGCCGATCAGGATCGCAAATCCAGGGATCAACAGGGCCGGTGCAATGCCGTGGCGTGACAGCAGCCAGCGGGTCAGGGCCAGCTGCATCAACAGCGCCAGCGCGTTCACCGCCAGGTCGATGCGCGAGAAGAAGGCCGTGGCGGCACCTGCATCGTTGAACGCCGCACGCACGATGCTGGCCTGCTGGTTGTACAACAGGGTGCCCACGCCCACACCGAACACCACCATGATCGCCAGCCAGCGCAGCAACGGCTCACGCGCGATCAGTTTCAGACCGTCCAGCACGCTGCCGCCCATTGGCTGTTCGCCGGACACCAGCTGCTGCTCATGCTCTCGCAGCACCGCCCAGTGCCGCAGCCGCCAGATGCTCAACAGGCAGATGGCGAGAAAACCGGCCGAGACCAGCATCAGGTTGGCGATACCCACGCGCTGCACCAGCGCACTGGTGATGATCGGACCGAGGAAAGCACCGATGGTGCCAGCTGCGCCGATGTAACCGTAGAAGGCACGTGCCTGTGCGTTGGAAAACACATCGGCCATGAAGCTCCAGAACACCGCCACCGCGAACAGGTTGAAGACGGTGATCCAGAAAAAGAAGGCCATGCCACGGCCTGGCACACCGCTATCGAACAGTACGTAGAAGCCCAGCAGCGTGACGATGAAGAACCCGTACACCACCGGCAGGAACACGCGCCGCGGGAAGCGGCTGACCAGCCAGCCATACACCGGCTGCAGCACCAGCATGATCACGAACACGCAGGAGAACAGGAACTGCAGGACGAAGTCCTTCAACGCGATGCCATGGCTGGCGAACCAGGCAATCAGCATCGGCGGAAACACACTCTCCAGGTCGGCCGAAGCGGCCATCGCCTCACGCACCGGGCGCAGCACGTAGTAGCCGCTGAGCAGGCAGAAGAAATACAGGAACGACCACCACAGCGCCGGAGACTCACGCAGTGCCGCCGTCAGCCCACGCAACGGCCCGCTGCCCCTCACCGCGCTCACGCGGCGTCCCTCGCCAGACGACGGCGGTTGGACAGCGGCATGGCAGGCTCCGGGGGCGGTGAAGCGCGTACGTTAGCCAATGCACTGCAACATCGCCAGCAGGAGGCCGTCTGAAGGCCGCAATGGACAGTCATGACCGGGCCCGGATGACACGTTCCGATACACGCCTTCGGGGCGTCAAAATTCCAACTTTTTCAACGAGATGCGCATTCATCTTCGCTTTGTTTGTGCACAGGGGAAAAGCGGCGCTAGAATCGCCATCAGCAGTCGCGCACGGGTCCAACCGATGAAAAAGAACAGCCTGCGTCGTCCGATCCGTTCGGCGGCCACCGGTTTGCTGGGCATGTTGATGCCCGTTGCCTTGTCCACCACCGCGCAGACCCCACCACCATTGCCGCCGATGCCGGCCAACATCGAATCCGCTGCCGGCGCTGCAGTGGCTCACACCCAGCCCGCGGCCTACCGCACCGGCCTGGTGCCGCAGGTGCAGGCCCCGGCCGCCGGCTTCAACGTCGCCAACATTGAGTCGATGGCGCAGCAGCTCACCTATGGCGAGCGCGTGCCGGGCATGGCCGTGGCCATCGTGCAGGGTGGCCGCGTGCTCAGCGCGCGTGGCTATGGCGTTACCGACGTCAACAACCCGCTGCCGGTCGATGCCCACACCGTGTTCCGCCTGGCGTCACTGTCCAAGGCATTCGCCGGCACCATGGCCGGCCTGCTGGTCAACGATGGCACCCTGCGCTGGGACAGCAAGGTCACCGACTACGTGCCGGGCTTCCGCCTGAACTCGCCGGAAGCCACCGACCGCCTGACCGTGGCCGACGTGCTCAGCCATCGCGTCGGCCTGCCCTACAACGCCTACGACCGCGACATCGAAGGCAACGCCGAGTACTACTCGCTGACCCAGAAGCTGGCCAACACCAGCCTGAAGTGCCTGCCGGGCGACTGCTACGCCTACCAGAACGTGGCCTTCAGCCTGATCGGCGACGTCGTCTATGCCGCCTCCGGCAGCTTCTACGAGCAGTCGGTCGAGCGACGCATCTTCAAGCCGCTGGGCATGAACGATGCCAGCCTCGGCCTGGCCGGCATCCAGGCCAGTTCGCGCTGGGCACGTCCGCACGTGCGCAGCCGCAATGGCTGGGTCTCGCTGACGCCGAAGCCGACCTACTACCGCGTTGCTCCGGCGGCCGGCGTCAACGCCAGCGCCAGTGACATGGCGCAGTGGCTGCTGGCCCACACCGGCCATCGCCCCGACGTGCTGCCGGCCCCGTTGCTGGCCACCCTGCATTCGAGCCTGATCAACACCCCCGGCGAGATGCGTTCGGGCTGGCGCCGCGAGCGCCTGCACTCGGCCGGCTACGCACTGGGCTGGCGCACCTTCGACTACGCCGGCCACGACGTCGTGTTCCATGCCGGCGCCGTGCAGGGCTACCGCGGCCTGGTCGCACTGGTGCCGGAACGCGACCTCGGCATCGCCATCATGTGGAACGGCGAAAGCGGCCTTCCCAGCGGCCTGCTGCCGACCGTGCTCGATGCTGCACTGGGCTTGCCGGCGCAGCGCTGGCTGGACGTTGACACCGACTTCGGCAGCGACAACCTGATGGCCGAGGGCGCCAGCCCGGCACAGCAGGACAAGCGCAAGGGCAAAGGTGCTTCGAGCAACCGTGCGGTGGCATCGCCGCGCTGATCTGGCGGGCTCGACCGTGGATGGGAGGGGCGGCCTGAGGGTCGCCCTTTTTATTGCCTCTTGTAGAGTCGAGCCATGCTCGACTCCGCTGGGCCTGTAGAGCCGAGCCATGCGCGGCTGAGCGGACTCGTGGCGAAAAACAGTCGAGCGTGGCTCGCCTCTACAAACGGAGGGCTAGTGCGCGAAGTAGTGCATGCCGCCGTCCACCGGAATCACCGCGCCGGTGATGTAGCCGGCCAAGGGCGAGGCCAGAAAGGCCACCAGCGGCGCCACCTCCTCCGGATCACCAAAACGCCCGATCGGAATGTTGCGGGCAATGAACTCGCGTCGGCTCTCCTCGGTGGGATGCAGGCGGCCGAGGATCTGTGCGCTGTTGATCCGTCCCGGCGCGATTGCATTCACCGTGATGCCTTGCCCGGCCACTTCGGAGGCCAGCCCCTTGCCCCACAGGTGCAGTGCCGCCTTCGCGGCGGTAGCCGCGTTCACTGCGCGCGGCTCCATCGAGCCACTGAAATTGATCACCCGCCCCCAGCCCTGCGCCTGCATCGCCGGCAGCAGCGCCTGGGTCAGGCGCCGGGCTGCAGAGAAGTTCAGCGCGACCGCCTCCTCCCAGACATCGTCACCGGCATCCACCGGGGTTGGTCGCGATCCCCCCGCCGCGTTGACCAGGATGTCGACGCGCTGCAGCGCCGCCAAGGCTGCATCCCCGATGCGGCGTACATCCTCCGCATCAGTGACGTCACCGAGCAGGATGATCGGTGCCGGCGCACCCGCGGCCTCAATCCCTTCAGCCAGCGCCTGCAGCGGTTCCGCACGTCGTGCGCTGATCGCAATGCGTACGCCCTGGGCCGCCAGCAATCGGGCAACACCGGCACCGATGCCACTGCCTGCACCGGTGACCAGCGCGGTGCGCCCTTCAAGATCCAGATCCATGATGTTCTCCAATCAGCCAGCCGGTACATCCGGCCCGTGCAGTGCATGCTGTTTGATCACCCCTGATTGATAAACTCCACGCAGGTTTCAGCATTCAACACCCGGGGTGTCAGATGAACCTGCTGGAGAGCATGCAGGTCTACGTGCTGATCGTGGACAAGGGCAGCCTCAGCGCTGCGGCGGCGGCGATGGATATCTCGGCGACGATGGCCGGCAAGCACCTGCGTGCACTGGAAGCACGCCTGGACATGCAGCTGCTGAGCCGCACCACGCGGCGCCAGCACATGACACCGTTCGGCGAGGACTACTACGCCCGCTGCAGGGAGATCCTGCGGCTGGTGGATGAAACCGATGCACAGGCCCAGCACCAGCGGCTGGAACCAGCAGGCACGCTGCGCATCAGCGCACCGGTGATCTTCGGCACGCATGCACTGGTGCCTGCGCTGGCCGACTATATGGCGCGCTATCCTGGCGTGCGTGTCGAGGCGACGCTGAGCGACCGCGTCGTCGACCTCGCCGAAGAAGGATTCGAAGCGGCACTGCGCATCGGTACGCTGGCCGACAGCAGCACACTGGTGGCGCGCGCACTGACGCCGTACCGGTTGATGATGTGTGCCTCGCCCGCGTACCTCGCCCGGCATGGCACGCCCACCGATCTGCAGGCACTTGCCCGGCACCAGTGCCTGTCCTTCGAACCGACGGCACTCGCGCAGTGGCTGCAGGCCGACACTGGCGAACTCGACCGTGCGCCCGACGGCAGGCTGCAGATCAACAACGGCGAAGCGCTGCGTACGGCGGCGCTGCATGGGCTGGGCATCGTGCTGCAGTCGGCACTGCTGCTGGCTGCCGACGTCGACGCCGGGCGCCTGGTACAGCTGTTCCCGGAGCACGGCCAGACCGGTCGGCCGATGCACGTGGTCTACGCCCATGATCGCTACCACTCGACGCGACTGCGCAGCTTTCTGGACTTCCTGGTGGAGCGCTTTCCACCGGCGGCGCACCGCTAGCCTCGACGCTCAGAAGAACAGTCGATCATGGCTCGACGCTACAAACGGCCCATAAAAAAACCCCCTCCCCGCTGGGCAGCCGGGGAAGGGGGTTTCAGGATGCGGCTATCGGGAAGTACTTAGATCAGCGGCGCCGGGGTTGCCGGCAGAGCGACCGGAGCGGCCTTCTTCTTGCGGGCGGCCGGCTTGCGCTTGGCAACCTTCTTCGCTGCCTTCTTCGGGGCAGCCTTCTTGGTGGCCTTCTTCGCGGTCTTCTTTACTGCCTTCTTGGCGGTCTTCTTGACGGCCTTCTTGGCAGTGGCCTTCTTCGCGACCTTCTTGGCCGGCTTGCGGGCCGTTGCCTTCTTGGCAGTCTTCTTGGTGGCCTTCTTGGCTACCTTCTTGACGGCCTTCTTCGCGGTCTTCTTGACGGCCTTCTTGGCAGTGGACTTCTTGGCTACCTTCTTCGCCGCCTTCTTCACTGCCTTCTTCGCAGTGGCCTTCTTGGCGACCTTCTTCGCAGCCTTCTTCACTGCCTTCTTGGCGGTCGCCTTCTTCGCGACCTTCTTCACTGCCTTCTTGGCAGCGGCCTTCTTCGCGACCTTCTTCACCGCTTTCTTGGCGGCGGGCTTCTTCTTCGCAGCTTTCTTGGTTGCCATGGGATGGCTCCTCGTCAGTGATAGGGAGTTGAAACGCCCAGGTGGATCAAACCCGCTGATGCTGCGTGCGGGGACCGCCGGCGCGTCATGCGCGCCGTTACGGATGCGGCGATGCCCGCCTCGATCGGCGGAGCGGGCATCGGAACGGGAGGTGCCTTGCATTTCTCCGGGGGAAGCGGGGCCATGTCCACCGTCATCTGGGTCGCGGTGGTCTTGAAGGGGCTGCTTCGCATCGGACGATTGATTCTGCGCACTCGGTTTGGCAGGCAAGGTCTGCTGAGGCGAAACCTAATCACGGTTTTTTTTACTGTCAACAACCCCCGCGAAAAATTTTCACATCCGCGCCTTTCCGGACGCCGCCTGCGCCACCACCCTGCACGGCCTGCAACGACGGCGGAAGCGGCGCGCACGCGCGTTGCCCGCATCGATGTCGATGCAGGCGATAATCAAAAAGCACTTGAAATAAGCACTCCGCGCAGATAGGCGCGGGTGAGGCGCAACAGTGCGAGCGCATCGTCGATGGTCACCGGCACCGGCGACAACGCCAGCACAACGGCACCGCAACGGGAGGCGAAAAGTTTTCACATCCGAGTGCGTCGGCGCGGGGTGGAAACGCGGATTTGCGCAAAACTGCGCACGCCCGTCGGCACCGTTCGTCTGTCGACTGATGCCACGCCGAGGGTGCGCAGCGAACCCCGCGTCATGAGTCCGACGCGGCCGCCAAAACAAAAACGGCCACCCGAAGGTGGCCGTTCCAGAGACCGGAAGTGACGACTCAGTGGTCGTCGTTTTCCAGGACTTCGGCGTACGCGTCCGGGTCCAGCAGCTCGTTGACCTCTTCGGCGTTGGTCAGTTCGACCACGAACATCCAGCCTTCGCCGTAGGCATCTTCGTTGATGGTTTCCGGCTTGTCGGACAGGGCCGAGTTGACCTCGACCACCTTGCCGCTGATCGGGCTGTAGACGTCCGAGGCGGCCTTCACCGACTCGACAACGGCGATCTGTTCACCGGCCTTGGCGTCGGCACCGACTTCCGGCAGTTCGACGTAGACCAGGTCACCCAGCAGGCCCTGGGCGTGGTCGGAAATACCGACGGTGACACGGCCATTGCCTTCGACACGGGCCCACTCATGGGACTTGAGGAACTTGAGGTCGCCGGGGATCTCGCTCATGGGACTGCTCCAGAGATATGCAGGGGTGGAAAAAACGGGGCTAGTGTAACCAACCGGCCGCCACTGCTGTCAGTGACGACCGGCATGTTCGGATCAGGCGTCGGCAAGCACACCGGGCTGGGCCTGGCCTTCGCGCACGAACGGGAACTTGACCACGCGCACCGGCACCTGCCGGCCGCGGATGTCGACGGTGACTTCGCCGAGCTCACCGGCCGGTACGCGGGCGAAGGCGATGCCCTTGGCCAGGGTCGGCGAGAAGGTGCCGGACAGGATCTCGCCCTGGCCGCCGGCGGTGGTCACCGCCTGGCCGTGGCGCAGCACGCCCTTCTCGTCCATCACCAGCCCGATCATCTGCCGCGCGGTACCGGCAGCCTTCTGCGCTTCCAGCACGTCGCGGCCGATGAAGTCTCGGCCTTCGTCCAGCGACACGGTCCAGGCCAGCGCCGCTTCATATGGACTGATCTCTTCGTCCATGTCCTGGCCATACAGGTTCATGCCGGCTTCCAGGCGCAGGGTGTCGCGCGCGCCAAGACCGGCCGGCTTCACGCCCGCCGCCAGCAGGCGGTTCCAGAACGCGACCACGGCGTCCTGCGGCAGCAGGATCTCGAAACCGTCTTCACCGGTGTAGCCGGTGCGGGCGACAAACAGCTCGACGCCGTCATCCGACTGCACCTGCAGGGCGGCGAAGCGGCCCAGCTTGGCCAGCGCTGCGCGGTCGCTTTCGCGGACCAGGCCGATGACGATGTCGCGCGCCTGCGGACCCTGCACGGCGAGGATGGCCAGGTCCGGGCGCTGCTCGACGGAAACGCCGAACGGTGCGGCCTGCTCGCGCAGCCAGGCCAGATCCTTTTCGCGGGTGGAGGCATTGACCACCATGCGGAAGAAGTCGTCGCCCAGGTAATAGACGATCAGGTCGTCGATGACGCCGCCGCGCGGATTCAGCATGCACGAGTACAGCGCCTTGCCGGTCACCTTCAGCTTGTCGACCGAGTTGGCCAGCAGGCGGCGCAGGAACGGCTTGACCTGGTCACCGCGCAGGTCGACCACGGTCATGTGGCTGACGTCGAACACACCGGACTCGCGACGCACCAGGTGGTGCTCGTCGAGCTGCGAGCCGTAGTGGATGGGCATGTCCCAACCCCCGAAATCGACCATCTTGGCGCCAAGGGCGCGGTGGGTATCGTTGAGCAGCGTCTTCTGGGTCATGACCGGGTCCGGCAGCAGAGGAAACAAGAATCCCCATTATCCCAGATCGGTCGCCCGCAGGCGTGCCGCAGCGCAGCGCCGGAGCTGTAGAGCCGAGCTCATGCTCGGCGGCTCTTCGTGTGGGCGCCGAGCGTGGGCTCGGCTCTACAGGGGGCGGTCTGCAGCCTCGACCCGTAGCGTGCTGCCCTGCACCGCCACCACCCGCACCAGGCTGCCGGCCTGCAGTTCCGGACCACTGACCTGCCAGTACGCATCATCGATGCTGACCCGGCCCTGCCCGCCGATGATGCCCTGCTGCAAGGGCACCACCCGACCGACCAGCTGTTCGGCGCGGCGGTTGAGCAACGGTGCATCGCTGGGCCGCGCCCTTGCCTTGCCCCAGCGCCGGTAGCACTGGATCGAGACCACGCTCAGCACGACGAAGGCAACGACCTGCCACAGCAACGGAATGCCGCTGAACACCGCAACCAATACGAACACGGCCGCTGCGCCAATGCCGATCCACAGCATGAACGCGCCAGGTGCCAACGCCTCTGCCGCGAACAGCAGCAGCGCCAACGCACCCCAACCGACGACTTCCCAGCGCATGTCAGCCTCCGAGCGGCGGCGGCCGCTTGCCGGCGGCCTTGTTGTCCTGGCTGGCCAGCGCCTGCTTCGCCAGTTCGGCCACGCCCGCGATCGAACCGATCACGCCACTGGCCTCCATCGGCATCAGCACCAGCTTCTGGTTCGGCGAACTGGCCAGTTCCTTGAACGCTTCCACGTACTTCTGCGCGACAAAGTAGTTGATCGCCTGCACGTCACCCTCGGCAATCGCCGCCGACACCACCTTGGTCGCCATCGCTTCGGCCTCGGCCAGGCGTTCGCGCGCCTCGGCATCGCGGAACGCGGCTTCGCGACGGCCTTCAGCCTCCAGCACGGTAGCCTGCTTTTCGCCATCGGCGCGCAGGATCTCCGACTGCCGTGAACCTTCCGCTTCAAGGATCTGCGCGCGCTTCTCGCGCTCGGCCTTCATCTGCCGCGCCATCGCATCCAGCAGATCGCGCGGCGGCTGGATGTCGCGGATCTCGATGCGGTTGACCTTCACGCCCCAGGGATTGGTGGCATGGTCGACCACGCTCAGCAGCTGAGCATTGATCACCTCGCGCTGGCTCAACGACTCGTCCAGGTCCATCGAGCCGATCACGGTACGGATGTTGGTCTGCACCAGGGCAATCATCGCCACTTCCAGGTTGGCCACCTCATAGGCGGCCTTGGCCGCATCCAGGACCTGGAAGAAGACCACGCCATCCACACGCACAGCGGCATTGTCCTTGGTGATCACTTCCTGGCTGGGTACGTCCAGCACCTGCTCCATCATGTTCACCTTGCGCCCGACGCCGTAGACGATCGGGATCAGGAAGTGCAGGCCCGGTGTCATGGTGTGGGTGTAGCGGCCGAAGCGCTCAACGGTCCATTCATACCCCTGCGGGACCATCCGCACCGCCTTGAACAGGATCACCACGGCCACGAAGGCCAGTACCACGGTAAAGAACATGGTCGGGAACATCGCGCTTTCCTTATCTCTGTCGCCCAGGCCCCAGCATAGCGCGTGAGGGCGGTGGGCACAGCGGAGCTACCAGGGCACCCGCCCGCGCAGGATATCGGCAAACATCACCCAGTCGCCCATGAATGAATACAGCGGATGCCGGAAGGTCGCCGGACGGTTCTTCTCGAAGAAGAAATGGCCGACCCAGGCGAAAGCGTAGCCGCACAGCAGCGCCGCCAGCAGCAGCATCGGCTGCCCACGCAGGAGGGCTGCCACGATCAGCAGCAGCACCCCACAGCTACCGATGAAATGCAGGCGCCGCGACACCGGGTGGCGGTGCTCGTTGAGATAGAACGGATAGAACTCGCGGAAGCTGGCGAATCGGGACATGCGCATGCTGCGGGAACCAGGGGCGCCCCCATCATGCACCATCGCTGACCTTGCAGAGCCGAGCCATGCTCGGCCTACGCGCGCCAGCGCGGTCGGAAGGAGAGCAGCCGAGCATGGCCGGGTTCTACACCGATGAGGTGCGCGGGCCGAACATGATCACCGCCATGCCGGCCAGGCACAGCGCGGCACCGAGCAGGTCCCAGCGGCTGGGACGGATGCCATCGACCAGCCACAGCCAGAACAGCGCGGTGCCGATGTAGACGCCACCGTAGGCGGCATAGACCCGACCACTGGCGGTCGGATGCAGGGTCAACAGCCAGGCGAACAGGGCCAGGCTGGCGGCCGCCGGCAGCAGAAGCCAGATGCTGCCTTCCTTGCGCAACCACAACCAGGGCAGATAGCAGCCCACGATCTCGGCCAGCGCGGTCAGCAGGAACAGGCCGAGCGTCTTCACGCTTTCTCCGCCGCCTTCGCGTGCTGCCACAGCGCTTCCTGCGCATCCAGGTCCAGTGTCGCCAACGCGCTGCCCTGCGCTTCGGCCTGCGCTTCCATCGCACGGAAGCGACGCTCGAACTTGTGGTTGGCCCCGCGCAGTGCCGCGCCCAGGTCGATGTCGGCATGGCGCGCCAGGTTGGCGCAGACGAACAGCAGATCGCCCAGTTCTTCCTGCAGGCGCCCCTTGTTCGCGGCGGTGCCGTCGCGCTCGAATTCCTCGCGCAGCTCCTGCAGCTCCTCGGCGGCCTTGTCGAGCACCGGTAGCGGGCCAGGCCAGTCGAAGCCGACCTTGGCCGCGCGCGACTGCAGCTTCACTGCACGCTGCCATTCCGGCAGGCCGCGCGAGATGCCGGCCAGCGCGGAGGTATCCTGCTCGCCCTTGGCCGCGCGCTCGGCACGCTTGATCGCCTCCCAGTTGCGCGTCACGCCGTCGGCATCGTCAACGCTGACGTCGGCGAACACGTGCGGATGGCGGCGCTGCATCTTGTCGCTGATCGCGCGTGCGACCTCGGCGAAGGCGAAGGCGCCCTGCTCCTCGGCCATGCGCGCATGGAACACCACCTGCAGCAGCAGGTCCCCGAGTTCGTCGCAGAGATCATCCAGGTCGCCGCGGTCGATCGCATCGGCCACCTCGTAGGCTTCCTCGATGGTGTACGGCGCGATGGTCGCGAAGTTCTGTTCCAGGTCCCAGGGGCAGCCGCCCTGCGGATCGCGCAGGCGCGCCATGATCGCCAGCAGGCGCTCCAGTTCGTTGCTGGCTGCACTGCCGGTGGTGGGGGTCTCGTGCGCGCTCATGCGGCCTCCAGGGTCAGTCGGACAACCAGTCGCGCCACGGCAGGCTGGTATCACCAAGGGCAATGAAATCGCCGTTCAACAGGGTCTCACGGCGGTTGTAGCGGAACGGCTTGCCGGTCGCCGCCGACAGCACCGCTCCGCCGGCGGCGTGCAGTACGCACTGGCCGGCGGCGGTATCCCATTCGGAGGTCGGGCCCAGTCGTGGGTAGACATCCAGGCCACCTTCAGCGATCCGGCAGAATTTCAGCGACGAGCCCTGCGCGATGGTCTCGATGCGCCCCATCCTCGCCAGCAGCGCTTCGGTTTCCGGTGAGCGGTGCGAGCGACTGGCGGCAACGCGCAGCGGCGCGGTGGCCGGTGTGCGCGTACGCAGCACGGTGTCATGCAGGCCCTGCCGGCGATAGGCCAGCTCGCCACGCATGGCATGCCAGACGATGCCGGTCACCGGCGCCAGCACCACGCCGAAGGCCGGCGCCCCCTGGTAGATCAGCGCAATGTTGACGCTGAACTCGCCATTGCGCTTGATGAACTCGCGGGTACCGTCGAGCGGGTCGACGAGCCAGTACGCGCCCCAATGGCGGCGCTGCTCCCACGTGACCGGGGCCGACTCCTCGGACAGGATCGGCAGGTCCGGGGTCAGCTGCTGCAGGCCCTGCTCGATGACCTGGTTGGCCGCCAGGTCGGCACTGGTGAGCGGGCTGTCGTCATCCTTGATCTGCACGTCGAAGCCATCGGAATAGACCTGCATGATGGCCTGTCCGGCTTGCTGGGCGATGGCGATGGCGGTCTCGCGCAGGTCCGTGGTCAGTTTGATCATCGCGTTCCCTGCAGCCACTGGCGGGCGATGAACAGCGCCGCCAGCGAGCGTCCCTCTGAGAAGTCTTCGCGCAGCATCAGCTGATCCAGCTCGGCCAGCTTCCACGGCACCACTTCCAGTTCTTCCGGCTCGTCGCCGGCCAGCTTTTCCGGGTACAGGTCCCGCGCCACCACCAGCCAGGACTGGTGGCTCATGTAGGTCGGGGCCAGGGTCATCGCGCGCAGCACATCGACCCGGCGCGCGCCGTAACCGGCCTCCTCCTTCAGTTCGCGATCGGCGGCCTGCTCGGGGGTCTCGCCGGCATCGATCCGGCCCTTGACCAGCCCCAGTTCGTAGCGGTGCATGCCGGCTGCGTATTCACGTACCAGCAGCACCGTCTCGTCGTCGAGCATCGGCACCACCACCACTGCACCATGGCCCCGGCTGACCAGACGCTCGAAGCGGCGGCGCTCGCCGTTGGAGAACTCCAGGTCCAGGTGCTGGCGCTGGAAGGGGCCGTTCTCCTCATCGGTGATCCGATGGATGATCGGCAAGCGACGGCCGGCACGGTCATCGTTCATGCGGAATCTCCGCGGCGGCCGGCGCCTGCGCCGGGGCCGATAGAATGTGCAGGCAGCAACATGTTCATGAGCCCGAAATGCTAGCAGACCCAACCCCCTCTCCGCTGGCCCAGCACTGGCGGCAACGCGACCTGCAGGTGCTGTGGCACCCGTGCACGCAGATGCGCGAACACCCGCACACCCTGCCCCTGGTGCCGATCGCCCGTGGCGAAGGTGCATGGCTGATCGACCACGATGGCAACCGCTACCTGGATGCGGTCAGCAGTTGGTGGACCAACCTGTTCGGCCATGCCGAACCGCGCATCGGGGGGGCCATCGCCACCCAGGCCACGCAGCTGGAACAGGTGATGCTGGCCGGCTTCGGCCATGAGCCGGCCATCACCCTTGCTGAACGCCTGCTGGCACTGGCCCCGCGCCAGCCTGGCCGCGAACCGCTGGCCAAGGTGTTCTATGCCGACAACGGTTCGGCCGGCGTGGAAGTGGCGCTGAAGATGGCCTTCCAGTATTTCCAGAACCGTGGGGAGCCGCGGCGCACGCGCTTCATCGCACTGGAGAACGGCTACCACGGCGAGACCCTGGGCGCGCTGGCGCTGGGTGACATCCCGTTGTATCGCCGTGTCTACGCACCGCTGCTGGCCGAAGGGCTGTTCGCGCCCTCGCCCGACGCTTACCTGGCCGAACCCGGCCAGAGTGCAGCGGATCGCGCGCGCCAGGCCGCCGATGGCCTGGCCACCCTGTTCGACCAGCACCCCGGTGAGATCTGCGCAGTCATCCTGGAGCCACGACTGCAGTGCGCCGGCGGCATGCGCATGCATGACCCGGTCTACCTGCAGCGCGTGCGCGAACTGTGTGATGCGCACGGCGCCTTCATGATCGCCGACGAGATCGCCACCGGTTTCGGCCGCACCGGCACCCTGTTCGCCTGCGAACAGGCCGGGGTGATGCCGGACCTGATGTGCCTCTCGAAAGGCCTGACCGGCGGCTTCCTGCCACTGGCCGCCGTGCTGGCGACGCAGGCGCTGTACGACGCCTTCCTCGACGACTCGCGCGAGCGCGCGTTCCTGCACTCGCACAGCTACACCGGCAACCCGCTGGCCTGCGCGGCCGCGCTGGCGACGCTGGACATCTTCCGCGACGACGATGTGATCGCCCGCAACCGCGGCATCGCTTCCGTGATGGGTACGCTGGCGGCACCGTTCAACGACCATCCGCACGTGGCAGACGTGCGCCAGGCCGGCATGGTGGTGGCTTTCGAGCTGTCGCGCGACGGCAACAAGCGCACGCCGTTCGACCCGGCACTGCGGCTGGGCCTGCACGCCTACAAGGCCGCGCTGAAACGTGGCGTGGTGCTGCGTCCGCTGGGCGACGTGCTGTACTGGATGCCACCCTACTGCGTGGATGACGAACAACTGGAGCTGCTGGCACATACCACGCTGGCAGCGATTGACGAGGCGATTGCATGCGCGTGACCCGCTGCCCCATCGACCTGGCGCTGCACAGCGGCCAGACCGTGACCCTGCCGGAAGAGACGGCCAACCACCTGGTACGGGTGATGCGCCTGCGCGAGGGCGATACCTGCGTGCTGTTCAACGGCGATGGCAACGACTACAGCGCGACACTGACGGTGGCCGGCAAACGCGAAGTGCAGGTCCGCATCGACGCCGTGCAGGCCATCGCCAATGAATCGCCGCTGGCGATCACCCTGCTGCAGGGCATCGCCCGCGGCGAGAAGATGGACCTGATCCTGCAGAAGGCCACCGAACTGGGGGTGGCAGCGATCATTCCGGTCAACGCCGAGCGCACCGAGGTGAAGCTCGATGCAGCTCGCGCGGAGAAGCGCGTGGCGCACTGGAACAATGTTGTGACCTCGGCCTGTGGCCAGTCCGGGCGCGCGCGCATTCCGCAGGTGGGTTTGCCTCTGTCGCTGGCGCAGGCGACGGCAGCACTACCGGTGGATACGCTGCGGTTGACGCTGGACCCGCAGGGCGCGCATCGGCTGTCGACGCTGGACGCTGCACCCGCCGCGGGAGTCGTGATTGCAATCGGTCCGGAAGGGGGGTGGTCGCCGCGCGACCGGGATCAGCTGGCGGCTGCAGGCTTCCAGGGCCTGCAGCTGGGCCCGCGCATCCTGCGTACCGAGACCGCCGGGCTGGCCGCGATCGCGGCACTGCAGGCGCGGTTGGGCGATCTGGGATAAGGCTGATTCGTGGTAGTGCCGGCCGCTGGCCGGCATCCACCCGATCATGAAGTTGCCGGCCAGCGGCCGGCACTACCGCGAACCCGACCGGCGGATTGCCGCTCAGGCCGCCAGCGAATCCAGGGCGGCTTCCAGCGCATCCAGGTTGGGCAGCAACGCGCTCCGCTCACCCAGCAGCACGCGCATGTGCACGATCTGCGGCAGGGTTTCTTCGGAGGCGTCGGCCAGCAAGCCGTCGCGCGGCACCGAGATCAGCTGCGGGAAATTCTGCGTCAACAGCGCATAGTAGGGGCGCTGCGCGTTGCCGCTCAGGGCCTTCAGCACCACCACCTTGTTGTGGCCAGCCACCGGCTCTTCGCCCAGCCCCGAAAGGCGTGCGAACGACACCAGCGGCACCTGCCAGCCATGCCAGCCGATTTCGCCAACCAGCCAGCGCGGGGCGTCGGAGACCGGCTGCACCGGCACGCGCGACATCATTTCGGCCACCGTGGCATTGGGCAGCAGTACACGCTCGTTGCCGGCCTGGATCAGGACGCCGCGGATTTCATCATTGCTGGCATAGCTCATGGTGCCTCTCCGTTATCGTCCTGCTCACCCCAGCGCGCGGCGATGGCCTGCGCCAGTTCCTGCGGTTCTCCGGCCGCCATGCCGGCCGCAACCACGGCGGTGGCCGCCGCCGGGTCATAGCAGCCCTCACCCACCTGCCCGGCCACCCAGGCACCGGCGGCCGCCAGGTCCAGCGCCGGTCCGACATGGGCCAGATCGGCACCGCTGAGGAGCACCAGCGCGGTATGTTCCGCCGGCAGCCCGGCGATGGCGATGCCGTTGGCGTCGCTGAGGAAATGCAGGCCGTCAGGCGCTGTGCGTACGCCGATATCATCGGCCAGCACATGCACCTCGCCCGGGATGGCGCGCTGACCGGCTTCGGCCAGCTGCACCGGCAATGGTGAGACACGTGCCATCTGCTTGACCAGGTTGCCGTAGCGACCGCCGTCCAGGCGCATGTGCACCAGCACCGGCACGCTCAACGAAGACGGCAGCGCGCCGAGCAGGCGGCGCAGCGCATCCGGGCCACCGATACCGGCCAGCACCAGCAGCGATCCGGCGCGCGCGCCCACCGGAGCAGCAGCATCCAGATCGACCAGGCTCAAATGATCGGTATCGAAGGAGGGTTGCGGCGCGGCGACCGGTGCCGCCACTTCTGCCGGTACCGGCGCTTCGATCGATTCCTCGACCAGCGACCAGGCGGTGTGATCGAAGGAGATCGGCGGTGCCGCAGGCGCCGCCGGTTCGGGCACGACCGGCTGCGGTGCGGCCAGTACCTGCTCCAGCGGGACCGGTTCGTGCAGATGCGGCGGCGGTGAGTAAAGACTGTCCGCCGGCACGTCGTCGGCCCAGCTCAACGCCTGGTCCAGGTGCGGCTGCAGCGCTTCTTCCTGTGGCGCCGGTGCCGGTGCCGGATGGCCAGGCTCCAGCTGCAGGCTGGGTTCATCCTCGGCACCCGGCGGCAACACCTGCTGGTGTCCGTGCAGCTTGGCAGCCAGGTGGCGGCCCCAGCGCTGTGCCTCCCAACCATCACGACGCGCAGCCAGTTCAGCCTCGTCGAACACCAGGGTCAGGCCCGGTGCGGACAGTGCGCTTTCCAGGCGCTCAAGTGCATCCTCGATGGCCGCCTCCAGGGCGATCACCACGATCTGCGGGCGCGCCTCCTGCAGCAGCTGCGGCTCCAGGCTGTTCGGGTCGTCTTCCAGCACCAGCTGCACATCCGCATGCGACAGCGCCTCGCGCAGGCGCTCACGCGCCGCGCCGGGGCGGGCCAGCAGGGCAACGGCCGGCGCCATTTGGGTTTCACTCACGGACACGGGCGATCCCCAGCAGGTCGTACACGTTACGCATCAGGTCCAGTTCCTGGTACGGCTTGCCCAGGTAGCGCTGGACACCAATCTCGAAGGCGCGCTGGCGGTGCTTGTCGCCGCTGCGCGAGGTGATCATCACGATCGGCACATCCTTGTAGCGCGGGTCGGCACGCATCGCGGTGGCCAGCTCGTAGCCATCCATGCGCGGCATCTCGATATCCAGCAGCATCAGGTCCGGCACGCGCTCTTCCAGGCGTTCCAGCGCTTCCACGCCATCGCGGGCGACGCTGACCTCGAAGTTGTGGCGCTCGAGGATGCGGCCAGTGACCTTGCGCATGGTCAGCGAGTCGTCGACCACCATCACCAGCGGCACCTGGCGCTCCTGGCGCGGTGCGTTGGCCAGTACCGGCAGCGTCGGGTTGGCGAGGAAGCGGCGCACCAGCGGCGCCACGTCCAGGATCACCACCACGCGGCCATCGCCGGTGATGGTGGCGCCGTAGATGCCCGGCACCGACGCGATCTGCAGGCCGACCGGCTTGACCACGATTTCGCGGTTGCCCAGCACCTGGTCGATCGCCACCGCGGCCCGCAGGTCACCGGCGCGGACCAGCAGCAGCGGCACCTGGTCCTGGCCATCGGCACGCGCCGGGGCCTGCCCGACCAGGCTGCCGAGGTCGTACAGCGGATAGTCCTCGCCGCTGTAGCGGTAGCTGCTGTCGGCGGCTTCGAAGCGCTCGCGCGACAGGCGGCCGATGCCACTGACCGATGCGACCGGCACCGCAAAGGTGGTTTCGCCGATCTGCACGAACACCGCCTGGGTGACCGCCAGCGTCTGCGGCAGGCGCAGGGTGAAGCGCACGCCCTGGCCACGCACCGACTGGATGTCGACCGAACCACCCAGCTGGCGCACTTCGTTGCGCACCACGTCCATGCCCACGCCACGGCCTGCCAGCTGGCTGACCTGGTCGGCGGTGGTGAAGCCTGAGGCGAAGATCAGGTTGTCCAGCTCCTGCTCGCTCGGCTGCGCATCGACAGCCAGCAGGCCACGGTCGATGGCACGGCGACGGATCGCCTCGCGGTCCAGACCGGCACCGTCATCGGCCACTTCCAGCACGATTTCCGAGCCCTCGCGGTGCAGGCGGATGGCGATCTCGCCTTCCTCAGGCTTGCCGGCGGCACGACGCTGTTCCGGCGCCTCCAGGCCATGGGCCACGGAGTTGCGCAGCATGTGTTCCAGCGGCGCGACCATGCGGTCGAGGACGTTGCGGTCCAGTTCGCCGTGGGTACCTTCCAGGGTGAGGTGGACCTGCTTGCCGGTATCCATGCCCGACTGGCGGACCACGCGACGCAGGCGCGGCACCAGGCCATCGAACGGCACCATGCGCGCGCGCATCAGCCCATCCTGCAGTTCCGAACTGACCCGCGACTGCTGCTGCAGCAGCGAATCGTACTGGCGCGAAAGATCGTCGAGCACGCCCTGCAGGCCACCGAGGTCGGCCGCCGATTCGTTCAGCGCACGGCTGAGCTGCTGCAGGGTGGAGAAGCGGTCCAGTTCCAGTGGATCGAACTTCTGGTCGGCCTGGTCCTGTTCGCGCTGGTAGCGCGCGACGATCTGTGCCTCGGTTTCCAGATCGAGGCGGCGCAGCTGGTCACGCAGACGCGCATTGGTGCGCTCCAGTTCGCCCATGGCGCCACGGAAGGCACCGAGCTGCTGTTCAAGCCGCGAGCGGTAGATCGCCACTTCACCGGCATGGTTGACCAGGCGGTCGAGCAGGTCGGCGCGCACGCGCACCTGCTCCTGCTGCGGACGCGCCAGCGGATCTTCATCGACCGCGCCTTCTGCCGGCAGCGGTGCCGACAACGGCGCATCGATCAGTGCCGGAGCCGGGCTGGCGACCGCTGCCGCGACGGTTTCTGCGACGCTCGCCACATTGGCTGCCGCTGCCGCAGCGATATCGGTGGTGGTACGCGCTTCGAACGCGTCGACCAGGTCCTGCGCCGGTTCCACCACGCGATGATCACCGGTGCGGGTCAGCAGCTGGTGCAGGCGATCAAAGCCACGCTCCAGCAGCTGCACATCGCGGCGCTCGATCTCGGTGCGGCCGGCGGCGACGGCTTCCAGCAGCGATTCGATGCTGTGGCCGAGATCGCCGATGGCGTTGATGCCGGCCATGCGTGCACCACCCTTCAGGGTATGCAGGTCACGCTGCAGGCCGGCCAGCACCTCGCGGTCCTGCGGCGCATCGCGCAGCTCGCTGATCAGACCGTCGCAGTGGTCGAGCAGGTCCTTGCCTTCCTCGACGAAGATGTCGACCAGCTCGCGGTCATACACGCTGAAGTCGAGCGCATCGATGCCATCCGCGTTGTCTTCCAGAGCGGAGGCTTCATCGTGGGCCGGCGCATTGACTGCAACGACTGCGACTTCCGGCTGGACAGGTTCGGCATCGTCATGGACCGTGCCCTGACCCGGTGCTTCTTCGAGTTCGAAGAAGCGCACCGGCTCTTCGGAGGCCTGCGGTGCTTTGGCAGCGATCTCCTCATTCACCGTCGCCGGGGACGGCTGATCGGCGCTCTCTCCTTCGCCGACCGCCGCCTCCCCGCCGACGTCCGCATCCTCGGCAAAGGCTTCCGCCTCGCCCGGCGCGAGTTCGCTGGCCTGGAGGCCGAGCACGGGCCATTGCCCGTCGTCGTCCAGGGTCTGCTCTTCGTCGATCACGTGCAGGCCGGCCTCGAGCGCGGCTGCCAGCGTGACCGGTTCTGCAAAACCCGGCGCAGCCATTTCATCCTGCAGGCTCGACAGCTCGCTGTCGAGTGGCAGTGCAGCAGCGTCGTCAAAGGCGTTGCCTTCGGCTTCCTCCAGATCGGAGGGCTGCAGCGTATTCAGGTCGATCGCGTCAATTTCCGCAGACGCAGGCAGTTCGTCCGCGTCGCGGTCATCGATCGGCAGCGCGCTGGCGTCGAGGTACGGCGACAGGTCGTCTGCGGCAGTCAGATCGGCTTCAGCGGCCGGCGCAGCAACCGACTCACTTTCAACCGGCTGGATCGATTCAATCGATCCGATATCCACGGTGGCGGCTTCGCCCTCGCCCGGCACCGACGGCCATCCGGCATCGAAGTACCGCGACAGATCATCGCCGCTGGTCAGTTCGCCGACCTCCAGACCTGCATCGATCACGTCCGTGGCTTCCGGCGCCTGCGCGCCGGCTGCAATCGGTTCCAGCACCGGCTCGGCAGGCACGATCCCGGACTCGTTTGCCTCGAACGCGGCGGCATCCGTCGTCTCGACAGCGGCATCAAACTCCAGGTCGGCCTCCAACGCCAGATCGTCGTCCTCGTCCTCCAGCCCGGCCATCGGCCAGCGCGCTTCCGGCAACTCGCCGGCCAACGCCTGCAGGCGCTGCACCAGCGCGCCCTGCGGCGCGATCCGCGGCTGCTCGGCCTGCAGTGCTTCCATGGTCGCGGTGATCGCCTGTGCGGTCGCATCCAGCGCGGCTACGCCTTCGTCGCCAGGCACCACGTCGGCGGCGAGCGCACGCTTGATGTAGGACTCGGCGCCACCGGTGACGGCGGTGATTTCCGGCACTTCGGTCATCGCGAAGGCGCCGTTCATGGTGTGCACCGCGCGCAGCAGCGCGTCGCTGACCGGCTGCGGCGCCTGCTGCGCCGAACGCAGCCAGTCCTGCAGGGTGGCCTGGTGGACTTCCACTTCGGCTTCAAGGATCTCGCGCAGCACGCTGTCGATGTTGGCTGGAGTACCTACGGCCTCGGGCTCGGCTTCGTCCTGCACCGACGCGATGGCTTCGGCCGCCAGGATGCGGCTGATCTCGTCCTCGCCTTCGGTCTCGGCCTCGGCCACCGGTGCCACAGGCGCGGTCGCTACCGGCAGCGGCACGTAATAGGTTTCCTCACCGGCGCCGACACGGTCGGCGATGGCCTGCATCGCCTGCAGGTCCACGCTGATGCGCTGGCCGTGGCGCAGCGCGGCGTTCAGCTGCGGCAGCGCGGCGTGCGCGTTGTCGACCATGGCCAGCACAGCCGGCGAGGCCGGACGGCTGCCGTCCAGCACGCGGTTGAGCATGCCCTCGATCTTCCACGCGAACTCACCCAGGGTGCGGGCACCGACCAGGCGACCACTGCCCTTGAGGGTGTGGAAGATGCGGCGGATCGGCCGCAGCCGGTCCATGTTGTCCGGCTGCATGCGCCATGCCGGCAGCAAGCTGCCGAGATTGGCCAGTTCGTCATCGAACTCTTCCAGGAACACCTCACGGATGTCCTCGTCGATGTTCTCCGCGTCATCATCGAAGCCCGCTTCGAAGCCCGCTTCGAAGCCCGCCTCGGCATCCGCCGTGACTGGTGCTTCGGCCACGGTGGGCGCGGCCGTTGCCTGCGGATTGAAGTCCGCAGCGGCCGCGCTCAGCTCGGCGAAGAACTGCGCGTCAGCTTCGCTGAAATCGATCGGCGCGATGGTGTCGATGTCGATCACCGAAACCGCAGGCGCATCCGCCACAGGCGAAGGCGCGTCGACACCGGATGCCGGCGCGTCAATCGGTGCATCCGCAGCAGCGGCACCCGTTTCGACGGCAACAGGATTTTCGTCCTCCATCGTTGGCACACCGGCATCGGCGATCTCCAGCGACGGATGCAGCGCGGCATCGCCGTCCAGCGACAGCGTCTCCATCGCATGCAGCGACAGCACATCGTCAGCGTTGTCCAGCGCGTCGGCATCGAAGTGGAACACCACGTCGTCACCGGCGGCAACCGCATCGTGCTCGGCAGCCACCGGGTCGAACACCGGCGCGGCAAAGACAGCGGTGTCGAAGGGCACCGACGCGTCGACGTTGTCCTCGATATCCATCACGGCCACATCGGCCACTGCCGGCGGCGTTGCCTCCGAAAGCATCCACTGCGGTGCCGGTTCCACTCTGGTTTCGGCCTGTTCGAAACTGACCGGATCGAAGCTGGCAAAGGTCGGGCTGCGCTCGTCGTCGGCACTCGCGGCCGGATCGGCCTCCGGATGGAACGGTGCGAGATCCCATTGCGGAACCTCGGGCGCAGGCGCGCTCGAAGCCGCGAACACCAGCGGTGCATCTGCGTCGTCATGCAGCGACATCGGTGCGGATGCAACGGTTCCCAGCGCACCGAACATCAGGGTGTTGTCCACCACCTCCGGTGCAGGCGCAGCCGGTGGCGGATCAAAGGTAAAGTCCGGCAGTGGCGCCGGCACAGTGCCAGCGGCGGGCGCGGCCGGCTGTACAGCAATTTCGATGCGCTCCGGCTGCAACGGCTCGGCCTGCAGCGCGACCGGCTCGCGATCCACCAGCAGCGATGCAAACGGAATCGGCGCAGCGGCAACCGGTGCCGCCGCATTGCGGTCCGGCAACGGCCAATAGCGCAGCGCTTCAAGGCTGCTGCGGGTGATGTCGAGAATGTCCTCGCGCCCCGGACGGCGGTCGCGCAGGGCTTCGAGGTAGTACTCCAGGCTGGCCATGGCATCGGCCAGGGTGTCCAGCTGACGGCCACTGGGCACGCGCTGGCGACCGATCAGCTCGGCTTCGATGTACTGCTGCACACCGCGCAGGTAATCGGCCGCCGTGCCCAGATCCAGCATGCGCAGCGCGCCGGAGACATCCCCCAGCAGGCGCGGCACGTCCTGCAGCTCGGCATGGTTCCAGCTGGTTTCAATGAAAGCGACGAAGTGCTCGCGGGCGGCGGCGAAGTTGGCGATGGCCTCATGCGCCAGCACCTCTACCGTGCGCCGGTTCTCCACCGCGCTTGGATCGTCCTCGCCACTGCCGCCGGCGCCCAGATGGGCGACCTGGTCGTCCAGCGAGGCATCCACGTAGAGCAGTGCACCGGCGATATCCAGCAGCAGGTTCTCGTCGATCTGCTGGCGCCCTTCGACCACGCCACGCAGTGCGTCCCGCTGCTGCACGACCACGCCGCGGGCCACGCCCAGGCCCATCATGCCCAGCGTATCGGCCACCGCACCGAGTTCGTTGGCCTGGGTCTGCAGCTGTTCGGGCGCGCCGCCGGTACGCAGGTGCAGGTCCAGCGCATCCTTGATGCGCAGCAGTTCTTCCTTCACCGCACTGCCGACGGTGTCGAGCAGTTCGCGATTGCGCCCGCTCAGGCTGCCACGGGCATGGTCCAGTTCGGCCTCGGTCGCGGTGACGCTGTCCGGTGCGAATGCCAGCAGCACGCTGTCATGCACCCCTTCTTCGCCACGCGCGGCACGGATCTCGTTGAGCAGCGGCATCAGCACGATCGGAATATCGCGATGCCCGTTCTGCAGGCGCTCCAGGTAGTCGGGCAGCAGCACGCTGCCACGCATCAGGGTCGCGCAGGCTTCATCCCGATCTGCCACACCACCGGCGCCGATGGCATTGGCCAGCTGTTCAAGCTCCTCGGCCACCATCGCCGGGGCGTACAGCTCGACCATGCGCAGGGTGCCCTGCACCTGGTGCAGGTAGCCGGCGCAGATGCGCATGCGGCTGGCATCGGTCGGGTCTTCCGCGTAGTACTCGACCTCGTTGCGCACCTGGCGCAGGGTCTCGTCCAGCTCGGGCTTGACCCAGCCCAGCGCTGCGTGGCTCATCGCATCGCGCAGACTGCTCATGGACGCGCTCCGTTCGCCGCCGCGCGGAAGCCGCGCGAGTTCTGGCGTGGGGAATGGAAATGCTTCATCGACTGGTTCCTTGCTCGCCGCCCTGCCCGCGTCACGCCGGCAGCTTGAAGTCGGCGACCGAACGACGCAGGTCCGCCGCCAGCTGCGCGAGGTGGCCGATCGATTCGGCGGTCTGCCCGGCACCCTGCGAGGTCTGGCCGGTGATCTGCCGGATCACGCCCATGGTGCGGGTGATGTCCGAGGCCGCAGCCGACTGCTGCTGGGCGGCGATGGAGATGTTCTTGATGAGGGTGTTCAATGCATTGGACACGCGCTCGATTTCGGTCAGCGCGGTGCCGGCATCCTCGGCCAGGCGTGCACCGGACACCACTTCGGCTGTGGTCTGCTCCATCGAGGTGACCGCTTCGTTGGTGTCGGCCTGAATGGCCTGGACCAGGTTTTCGATGCGTCGGGTCGCACCCGAGGTGCGTTCTGCCAGGCGCTGCACTTCGTCGGCCACGACCGCGAAACCGCGGCCCGCTTCACCCGCCGACGCGGCCTGCACCGCTGCGTTCAACGCCAGGATGTTGGTCTGCTCGGAAATGTCGTTGATCAGTTCCACGATCGAGCCGATTTCCTGCGACGATTCGCCCAGGCGCTTGATGCGCTTGGAGGTCTCCTGGATCTGGTCACGGATCTGGTCCATGCCCTGGATGGTCTCGCGCACCACGCCGGCACCTTCGGCGGCGATCACCACCGAGCGTTGTGCCACGTCGGCCGACTCGGCCGAGTTGCGCGACACCTGTTCGATGCTCGCCGCGATCTCGCCGATGCGGTCCGAGGCCGAGGTGATCTGGTTGGCCTGGTGGCCCGCCGCTTCCGCCAGCTGCATGGCGGTGGCCTGGGTTTCCTGGGTGGACAGCGCGACCTTGGCCGAGGTGTCGTTGATGGTGGTCACCAGGTGTCGCAGCTCGTCGACGGCGTAGTTGATCGCGTCGGCGATGGCGCCGGTCATGTCCTCGGTCACCGAGGCCTTCACCGTCAGGTCGCCCTCACCCAGCGAGGAGATTTCGTCCAGCAGCCGCATGATCGCCTGCTGGTTTCGGCTGTTGAACTCCACCTGGGTCTGGTAGCGCAGTTCCTGCTCGCGCGAGCGGCTGCGCACGTTGGTGGAGACGAAGCCGATGATCGCGATCAGCGACAGTGCGCCGGACACCACGCCGATCCAGAAGTTCGGGAACAGGCGGGTATCGGACACCGAGCCGAACGAGGAGAACGCGTCGAACAGCTTGCGGCTGTCGTCCAGCATGTGCGCCGAGCCCTGGCCCAGCGCGGTGGCTGCGGACTGCGCGGCGAACAGCTGGCGCGAGCTGGCCAGGATCGCGTCGGCGTCCTGCTTCATCGCTTCCCACTTCTGCTGCGACTGCTCCAGCGCGGCCACGGCGGCAGCACCGCGCACGGCGGTGATACCCAGTTCCTCGTTGCCGTTGCGCAGGCCGTCGAGCACCTGCGAGAACACGGTAATGTCGCGGGCCAGCGCATCGCCGGCTGTAGCAGCACCGCTGCCACCGGCACGCATTTCGGTCACGCGGCGGGCCATCGAGCCGGCTACCACCACCTGCTGCAGCGCGCTGTACACCTGCGCCGACGGCGCACCGGAGGCGGACATCGCACGCACCAGCTCGTTCAGCTGTGCCTGCAGGCCCGGTACTGCACCGCTGAAGTTGTTGGCGTTGCCAGCCAGGGCCAGCACCGCCGGCTCACTGGCGACCAGCTGGCCGGCCTGCTTGCCCAGCGGCGCCCAGGTTTCACCCAGCGTGGCGATTGCGCCGGAGACCCCAGGCTCCTTGCCGTAGCGCCCCTGCAGCGTCGACACATTCTGTTCGATCGCGTTGCGGGTGGCCTTGAAGGCGGTGAACGCCTGCGCGTTGCCGCCCACCGCGTCACGGCCCTGGTTGGCCAGCTGCTGTGACAGCACCTGCAGGTCGGCTGCCTTGGAACCGGCATCGGCCAGGCGACTGCCCTGCCAGGTGGCGACACCGGTGTTGACGCCGAACAGGATCATCGATGCCAGCAGCAGGAACAGCCAGAGGTTGCTGCCGCCCAGCCGCAGCTTGCCGGTCTTGGTGGCGTCCGAAGCAGTACTCATCGTTCAACCTCGTTCTTCAATGCAGGGGGCAGCGCCCGGCCTCAGGCCGCGGCTTGCCGGAATTCAGGGGTGCGCGACAGCAGCGAGAGCGAGAACACGCCCCAGTCCTGGCCGTCGGCGTGGAAGGCGCGGTCGACGAAGTGGGCATAACGCCCATCGGCCAGCGCACCAGCATCGATCTGCTGGGCCAGCTCGAAGCTGCGCTGGCCGAACAGTTCATCGATGGTCAGTGCCACGTCGCCACCGGCCTGGCGCATGATCAGCACCCGCTGGCCTTCCTGCTGCACGGTACGCGTGCCCTCCAGGAAGTACTTCAGGTCGACCACCGGGAACAGGTTGCCGCGCAGGTTGCCCACGCCCAGCAACCACGGCTGCGCGCACGGCACCGGCGTCACCGGCGGCATCGGCACGATTTCCACCACTTCGCGGAAATCGGACACGAGCCGGCGCTGGCCGACGCGATAACCCACGCCACGCCAGAGGTCCTGGGCGAACTGCCGCTCGGGCAGCTGCACTGCATGGGCCAGGCTGCGCCGTTCGTAGGCTTCGAGAATGTCGAAGGGCGAGCGCATCAGGCCACCAGTTCGTTGATCCGCGCGATCAGTTCATCCTCGCGCGGCGGCTTGACGATGTAATCGGCCGCGCCCTGGCGCAGGCCCCATGCCTTGTCGGTTTCCATCGCCTTGGTGCTGACGATGATCACCGGAATGTGCTTGATCGCCGCATCACGGGCCATCGCGCGGGTGGCCTGGAAGCCGCTCATGCCGGGCAGGACCACGTCCATCAGCACCAGCTGCGGCACCTGGTCGCGGACCAGCTGCAGTCCATCCTCGGCGTTGTCCGCTTCCAGCACCTCGTGGCCGGCACGGCGCAGCCACTGGGTGAACACCGCGCGGTCGGTCGGTGAATCCTCGATCAGAACGATACGAGCCATTGTGCCTTTCCCCCCTGGTCAGGCGTTGACGTATGTGCGGATGGCACCCAGCAGTTCTTCACGCGTGAAAGGCTTCGTCAGGTATTGCTCCGAGCCGACGATGCGTCCCCGCGCCTTGTCGAACAGGCCATCCTTGGACGAGAGCATGATGACCGGGGTCGCCTTGAACAGCTGGTTGCCCTTGATCAGCGCACAGGTCTGGTACCCGTCCAGGCGCGGCATCATGATGTCGACGAAGATGATCTGCGGTTGCTGGTCTGCGATCTTCGCAAGCGCTTCGAAGCCGTCGGTGGCGGTGACCACCTCGCAGCCTTCGCGCTTGAGCAGCGTTTCCGCAGTCCTGCGGATGGTCTTCGAATCATCGATGACCATCACCCGGAGTCCTGCGAGTTCCCCGCCCGCAGTCGTGTTTTCAGTCATTGCCTATCCCCAAGCGCACGGCCCGATCTCTGGCGGGGGCCGCTACGAAAGCGTATCTATATCGCACTTACTGCGCCCGCTTCAAGGCCGCCCCACGGCGCGGGGCATGGCCCCCTCCTGAACGTGACGGGTTTCGCAATGAGTGCGCGAGCGCCGGGCGGACGCTGCGTTGCAGTACGGCGGGGAGGCGCGCGACCGGCGTTGCCGCTACCATCAACGCCTTGCCTGACAGGTGCGCCCATGCCGTTGAACGTCATCGTGGTGATGGATCCCATCGCCCACATCAAGATCGCCAAGGACACCACCTTCGCCATGCTGCTGGAAGCCCAGCGCCGCGGCCATGCCCTGCACTATGTGCGCCCGGGTGGCCTGGCCCTGGAGGGCGGCGTGGCGGTGGCCCAGACCGCGCCGCTGCAGGTGCGCGACGACCCGGCCGGCTGGTATGAGCTGGGCGCATTCAGCCGCACCGAGTTCGGCCCCGGCCAGATCGTGCTGATGCGCAAGGACCCGCCGGTCGATGCCGAGTACATCTACGACACCCAGGTACTGGACGTGGCGGCGGCTGCCGGTGCCTGCGTGGTCAACAACCCGCAGGGCCTGCGCGACTACAACGAGAAGCTGGCCGCCCTGCTGTTCCCGCAGTGCTGCCCGCCAACCCTGGTCAGCCGCGACGCCAAGGCCTTGAAGGCCTTCGCGCTGGAGCACGGCCAGGCCGTGCTGAAGCCGCTGGACGGCATGGGCGGCCGCTCCATCTTCCGCAGCGGCCAGGGCGATCCGAACCTGAACGTGATTCTGGAAACGCTGACCGACGGCGGCCACCGCATGGCGCTGGCGCAGAAGTTCATTCCCGATATCACCGCCGGCGACAAGCGCATCCTGCTGGTCGATGGCGAACCGGTCGACTACTGCCTGGCCCGCATCCCGCAGGGCGATGAGTTCCGCGGCAACCTCGCCGCCGGCGGCCGCGGCGAAGGCCGCCCGCTGAGCGAGCGCGACCGCTGGATCGCCGCCCAGGTGGGCCCGGAGATGAAGCGTCGTGGCATGCGCTTCGTCGGCCTGGACGTGATCGGGGATTATCTGACCGAGGTCAACGTGACCAGTCCGACCTGCGTGCGCGAACTGGACGCACAGTACGGACTGAACATTGCCGGCACCCTGTTCGACGCGCTCGAGGCCGGCCCGCGCTGATGCCGTCCGCACCTGCCGTCCTGCCCCCGCCACCGCGCGAAGCGCAACGGCTGGGGGCGACCATCGCGCTGTCTGTGCTGGTCCACGCCCTGCTGATCCTGGGCGTGGGCTTCGCCGTGAAGGGTGATGCACCGCTGGTGCCGACGCTGGAAGTGATCTTCAGCCAGACCCGCACCGCGCTGACGCCGAAGCAGGCTGATTTCCTGGCCGCAGCCAACCAGGAAGGCGGTGGCGAGCACGACCGCGCACAGCGTCCGCGCGACAACCAGGCCGGTATCGTGCCGCAGGCCCAGTCTGGGCTGAGCCCGGTGCCGCAGCAGCAGCAATCGGCCGCACCGGTTCCGCCGCCGCAGGCACGGGTGGTCAGCAGCCGCAATGGCCAGGAGGTGGTGGCGCAGGCGCAGTCCCGCCCCACGCCGGATCAGCCCGAACCGGACGCACCGCTGAGCGCACGCGAGCAGCGCGATGTGGAAATGGCCCGACTGGCCGCTGAAGTGCATCTGCGCTCGGCGCAGTACGCCAAGCGCCCGAACCGCAAGTTCGTGTCGGCCAGCACGCGTGAATATGCCTATGCCAATTACCTGCGTGCCTGGGTCGACCGCGCCGAGCGCGTAGGCAACCTGAATTACCCGGACGAGGCGCGGCAGCGCCGCCTCGGCGGCCAGGTGGTGATCAGCGTGGGCGTACGCCGCGATGGCAGCGTGGAGAGCAGCCGGATCCTGCGTTCGAGCGGAACGCCGCTGCTGGATGAGGCGGCCCTGCGGGTGGTGAAGCTGGCGCAGCCGTTCCCGCCGTTGCCGAAGACCGAAGATGAGATCGACATCCTGCAGGTCACCCGCACGTGGGTGTTCCTGCCGGGCGGCACCCTGCACGACGACCGGTAGGGTTTTGTTGCCCGGGCCTGCGGCCCGGGACCCGCAGAGGCAACGGCCACATCCGAAGCAACAGCAGCAGCGGCGGCCGGTGTACTGACGCTTGGCGGGGCGGTGTCGGGTGGCGGGGACGCCGCAAGTACGTCCCTGTAGGCTTAGCCGCGGCATCCATGCCGCGGATACCCCGCAACCCGACACCGCCCCACCTCTGACAGATCCCGGCGCACCATTGCTTTGGTAGGTGTCGACCTTGGTCGACACACATCCACGCCACGCGTGGATGCGAGCGAAGCGACCCGCTTTTGACTTTGATTTTCTTTTGATTTTCCGTGGCGGACGCACACGGAAACTGTCAGAGGTCGGGCGGGGTGGGTTCGCGGGGGTATCCGCGCCATGGATGGCGCGGCTAAGCCCCCAGGGACGGGTTC
>NZ_JAWJTI010000043.1:0-30025 GCF_032911525.1 Stenotrophomonas veracruzanensis | reverse complement strand
GCATGGATGCCGCGGCCAAGCCCCCAGGGACGGGTTTACGGCGTCCCCCGCCAACCCATCCTGGCCCGGCCCTTCTCGCAACCCCTGACCACCGACCAAGCGCCGTTGCTGTTGCTGTTGCTGTTGCTGTTGCTGTTGCTTCAAAACCAGCCCGCCGCAGGCAGCGCCGCAGCCGCCGCTGCAAGGAAACCTGAATACGTTCGAACACCTCACCTCAATCCCCCGCCCCAGCGGCCGATAACGGGGTTGTCACGGCTTGTCTCGCCGCTGACCGGCTCGGCGCCGCCCGCCCGCTTCGACCTGGTCCTGCTCGATGAATCTCCTGCATCGCTGGCAACACTACTTCAGCAATCTCTCCGTCCGGCGCAAGCTCAACCTGCTGACGCTGCTCATCGCGCTCGGCGTGATCGCGCTCTCGGTGATCGCCGCCCGCATGCAGTACCTCGACCTGACCGAGACCCGCAAGACCGCGCTGAAGACCCAGGTCGAACTCAGCTACGGCATCCTCCAGCATTACCACCGGCTGGCGGGTACCGGCGAGCTCAGCGAGGACGCTGCCAAGAGCGCCGCATTGCAGGCGCTGGAAGTGATGCGCGCCGAGAACGATGCCTACTACTTCAACATCTACGACACCGGCTACCGCCTGCTGATGCACCCGTTCCGCAAGGACCTGGTCGGCAAGGACATGAAGGACTTCCGCACCGACGACGGCGTGCGCATCTACTACGACCAGGTCGAAGCGGCCAAGGCCGGTGGCGGCTTCGTCAACTACCGCTGGGCCAAGCCCGGCAGCAAAGGCGAGGTCGAGAAGGTGGCCTACGCCGGCCTGTTCGCGCCCTGGAACTGGGTGGTCAGCAGTGGCGTCTACATGGACGACGTGCAGAAGCAGGCGCTGGTGTTCACCGCCATCATGGCCGTCTCCGGTGGCGTACTGGTACTGATCGTGCTGGCGCTGAGCTGGCTCATCGGCAACCGCATCGCCGTGCCGCTGAAGCAGGCAACGGCCGTGGCCGAGGGTATCGCCCGCGGCAAGCTGGACAGCCACATCGGCCCGCAGCCGCATGACGAAACCGGCCGCCTGCTGGACGCCATGTCCGCCATGCAGCTGCAGTTGCACGCAGTAATCAGCGGCCAGCGCGAAATGGCGCGCCGCCACGACGGCGGCGAACTGAGCTACCGCATCGACGCCAGCGCCTTCCCCGGCGAGTACGGGCTGATGGTGCAGGAAACCAATGCCCTGGTGGGCGGCCATGTGCAGACCCTGCACGACGTGCTGGACGTGGTGCAGCAGTATGCGGTCGGCGATCTGAGCCGCGACATCGCGCGCTACCCCGGCGAGAAGGCGGCGATGACCACCACCGTCGACACGGTCAAGGCCAACCTCGGCCGCATCAACGCCGAGATCAAGCAGCTGGCCCGCGCCGCCGCCGCTGGCGACTTCAGCCAGCGAGGTGATGCGCAGCGCTTCGATCACGATTTCCGCCTGATGCTGGAAAACCTCAACGCCATGATGGCGGTCAGCGATGACAACCTCGGCAAGCTCTCGCAGCTGCTGTCGGCCATCGCCGAAGGCGACCTGACCGCGCGCATGCACGGCGACTACCAGGGTGTGTTCGCGCGCATGCGCGACGACGCCAATACGACCGTCACGCAGCTGACCCGGATCGTCGGCCAGATCCAGGCCAGCGCTTCCAGCATCACCCTGGCCGCCGGTGAGATTGCTTCAGGCAACAGTGACCTGTCGCGCCGTACCGAGCAGCAGGCCGCCAACCTGGAAGAAACCGCCGCATCGATGGAGGAACTGACCTCCACCGTGCGCCAGAACGCCGAACACGCACGCCAGGCCAACCAGCTGGCCATCGGCGCGCAGGGTGTGGCCTCCCAGGGCGGCAGCGTCGTCGGCCAGGTGGTCACCACCATGTCGGCCATCGAAGCCTCGTCGAAGAAGATCGCCGAGATCATCAGTGTCATCGACGGCATCGCCTTCCAGACCAATATCCTGGCGCTGAACGCCGCGGTGGAAGCTGCCCGTGCCGGCGAACAGGGCCGCGGCTTCGCCGTGGTCGCCAGCGAGGTGCGTACCCTCGCCCAGCGCTCGGCCGCCGCGGCCAAGGAGATCAAGGGCCTGATCGATGATTCGGTCGGCAAGGTCGCCGAAGGCTCCAGCCTGGTCCACCAGGCCGGCAGCACCATGGGCGAGATCGTCGCTTCAGTGCAGCGCGTGACCGACATCATGGCCGAGATCTCCGCCGCCTCGCAGGAACAGTCCGCCGGCATCGAGCAGGTCAACCAGACCGTGGTGCAGATGGACGAAACCACCCAGCAGAACGCCGCACTGGTGGAAGAAGCCACCGCCGCCGCACGTGCGATGGAAGAACAGGCTGGTCAGCTGGCCGACGCCGTGGCGATCTTCCGCCTCGACAACCAGGTCTCGGCCGCCGTGAAGGCCGTGGCCGCTCGCGTGGAACCGGCCCGTGTCACCACCGTGGCACGCCCACAGCCGACCAGTGCCCCCGCTCCGGTCCGCCGCAGCAGCAACGCCAGCACCTTCGTCGCCAGCGACAGCGACTGGCAGGAATTCTGAGACCCACCCGCGGTGGCTTCGGCCGCCGCCTCTGCCGACGGACACGTCCCCCGTGCAAAGTCCTACTCCCATCGTCACCGGCCCGCGCGAATTCGAGTTCGCCGACCGTGATTTCCGCCGCGTCTGCGACCTGATCTACCAGCGCGTGGGCATCGCCCTCGCCCCGGCCAAGCGCGACATGGTCTATGGCCGCCTGTCGCGCCGCCTGCGCACGCTGGGCATGCGCAGCTTCCAGCAGTATCTGGACCATCTGGAGCAGGAAGATGGTGACGAGTGGCAGGCGTTCACCAACGCCCTGACCACCAACCTGACCTCGTTCTTCCGCGAACCGCATCACTTCGACAAGCTGCGCGAGGAGCTGCAGCAGCGCTCCAGCCGCACGCCGCTGCTGCTGTGGTCGTGCGCGGCGTCCACCGGCGAAGAGCCCTACTCGATGGCGATCACCGCCTGCGAGGCCTTCGGCACCCTGAAACCGCCGGTACGCATCATCGCCACCGACGTCGATACCCAGGTGCTGGCCACCGCCGGTCGTGGCGTTTACAACATCGATCGCGTCACCAGCCTCGATCCGGACCTGCGCCGCCGCTACTTCCAGCGCGGCAGCGGCCCCAACGAGGGTCAGTGCCGCGTGCTGCCGGCGCTGCGCGAGCTGATCGAGTTCCGCCCGCTGAACCTGCTCGCCCCGCGCTACGACGTCGGCGGACCATTCGACGCGCTGTTCTGCCGCAACGTGATGATCTACTTCGACAAGCCGACCCAGCGTGCCATCCTCGGTCGTCTGGTCCAGCACCTGTCCGATGATGGCCTGCTCTATACCGGGCACTCGGAGAATTACCTGCACGCCGCCGACCTGATCCAGCCCTGCGGCCGCACCCTGTACCGCCGTGCGGCAAAGGCCGGTGCATGAACGCCTCACTGCGTACCGATGATGTGATGCGCTACCAGGATGCGCGCTTCAAGACCATCGCCGCCAAGCTGCTGCCGACCCAGTACCTGGTGGTGGACGACACCACCGCGCTGACCACAACGCTGGGTTCCTGCGTGGCCGCCTGCCTGCGCGACCCGGTGCTGAAAATCGGTGGCATGAACCATTTCCTGCTGCCCGAAGGCAACGCCGGCGACGGCGCACCCGCGCGCTATGGCAGCTATGCGATGGAACTGCTGATCAACGACATGCTCAAGCGCGGCGCACACCGCAAGCGCATCGAGGCCAAGGTGTTCGGCGGCGCCAACGTGCTCAAGGGATTCACCAGCAATCCGGTCGGCACCCGTAACGCCGAGTTCGTGCGCCAGTACCTCCAGGCCGAGCACATTCCGATCATCGCCGAGGATCTGTGCGGCATCCATCCGCGCAAAATCTGGTTCTTCGCCGATACCGGCCGCGTGGTCGTGCAGCGCCTGCCGCATGCACACGAAGCCGAAGTCGCCGCGACCGAATCGGCCGTGCGTGCGCGCCTGTCCAAGGCCCCTGTCACCGGCGGCGTGGAGCTGTTCGAATGACCTTGACCGGCAACGCCCCCTGCCGGGTCCTGATCGTCGACGACTCCGCCGTCGTGCGGCAGATGCTCACGGAAATCCTGTCCAGCGATCCGGCCATCGACGTGGTCGGCACCGCCGCCGACCCGCTGCTGGCGCGCGAGAAGATCAAGCGCCTGGCCCCGGACGTGATCACCCTGGACGTGGAAATGCCGCGCATGGACGGGCTGGCGTTCCTGGAAAACCTGATGCGCCTGCATCCGCTGCCGGTGGTGATGATCTCCTCGCTGACCGAGCGCGGTGCCGACACCACCCTGCAGGCACTGGCGCTGGGCGCGGTGGATTTCGTCTCCAAGCCGAAGCTGGACGTCGCGCGCGGCCTGCAGGCCTACGCCGACGAGATCATCGCCAAGGTCAAGATGGCAGCGCGCTCGCGGGTACGTCCGCTGGTGCGCGCTGCGGTCCCGAAGCTCACACTGGACGCAGCTCCTTCGATGCGCCCTGCCTCACCGCAGTTCCGCACCACCGACCGCCTGATCGCGATCGGCTCGTCAGCCGGCGGCACCGAAGCGCTGCGCGTGGTGTTGGAAGGCATGCCCGCCGATGGCCCAGCCGTGGTGATGACCCAGCACCTGCCGGCCAGCTTCAGCAGTGCCTTCGCCGAACGCCTGGACCGCCACTCGGCCATGGCCGTGCGCGAGGCCAGCGACGGCGAAGCGGTGCTGCCTGGCCACGCCTACCTACCGCCGGGCGGCAAGCACCTGCGGATCATCCGTGACGGTGCACGCTGGCGCTGCCGCGTCGACGACGGCCCAGCGGTGAACCGGCACAAGCCTGCGGTGGACGTGCTGTTCCGCTCGGTCGCGCAGAACGCCGGCGGCAATGCCATTGGCGCCATCCTCACGGGCATGGGCGACGACGGCGCACGCGGCCTGCTGGAAATGCGTCGCGCCGGCGCACCGACGCTGGTGCAGGACGAGGCCACCAGCGTGGTCTGGGGCATGCCCGGTGCAGCGTTCAAGCTCGGCGCCGCCGAGGAACAGGTCCCGCTGGAACGGATTGCCGAGCGATTGCTGGCGCTCGCCCGCGGCTGATTGCGCGCCGCGGCTCAAGGACTCCGCGGGCAGTAGATCCACGCCATGCGTGGATGCCTTTGTAGAGTCGAGCCGCGCTCGACTCATCGCGCATCGCACGAACAGCAGCCAAGCATGGACTCGGCGCTACAGGCCATCAGGCAACAAGAAAAGGTGCCGGCTTTCATCGGGGTTCTTCGTTTCAACGCGCTACCCGCATGTGTGCTTTGATAGCGGTATTGCACAAGGAATGCTGCACATGATCAAAGGCATATGGAAGGCCGCCCTGGCGGCCGTACTGCTTTCATTGCCACTGGCACCCGCCAGCGCCAGTGGCGATCTGTTCTACTTCGAGGCCAAGCAGGGTGATGCGTTCTTCATGCTGATGCTGGTGGGTCGCGAAGACCCCGGCGCGGTAAGCGTCAGCTGGAAAGGCGCGTTGATCCCGCCGTATCCCAACGTGCATCGCCGCTACTACATCGAGTTCAACCGTGCAAAGCGCCAGGCCTACGTGCGTCCACTTGACCGTGATGGATTGCCCTGGTTCGAGATGGATGTCTCCGGTAAGCGCGGCTACGTGCTGATCGGCGGCCGTCGGTTGCAGGGCAACGCAGACTGGACCGTGCAATAGCGGATGCAGCAGACAAAAACCCCCGGCTTTCACCGGGGGTTCTTCGTTTCAACGGGATGCCGGCCAGCGGCCGGCACTACCGCATCAGGCAGCGACCGTCTTGGCCACGTCCTGGTATTCCTCGATCTGGTCGAAGTTCATGTAGCGGTAGATCTCCGCGCCGCTGGCGGCGATCACGCCCACATCGGCCATGTACTCTTCCTTGGTCGGGATGCGGCCCAGACGCGAGCAGATCGCGGCCAGTTCAGCCGAACCCAGGTACACGTTGGTGTTGCGGCCCAGACGGTTCGGGAAGTTGCGGGTCGAGGTCGACATCGCGGTGGAGCCTTCACGGATCTGCGCCTGGTTGCCCATGCACAGCGAGCAGCCCGGCATTTCCATGCGTGCACCGGTGGCGCCGAAGGTGCCGTACACACCTTCCTTGGTCAGCTCCGAGGCGTCCATCTTGGTCGGCGGGGCCACCCACAGGCGGGTCGGCAGGTCACGCTTGCCTTCCAGCAGCTTGGCCGCCGCACGGAAGTGACCGATGTTGGTCATGCACGAACCGATGAACACTTCGTCGATCTTGGCGCCGGCCACCTCGGACAGGGTCTTCACGTCGTCCGGGTCGTTCGGGCAGGCCACGATCGGCTCGTGGATGTCGGCCAGGTCGATCTCGATGACGGCGGCGTACTCGGCGTCGGCATCCGGCTCCAGCAGCTGCGGGTTGGCCAGCCACGCTTCCATCTTCTCGATGCGACGCTGCAGCGAGCGTGGATCCTGGTAACCCTCGGCAATCATCCACTTCAGCAGGGTGATGTTGCTGGTCAGGTACTCGATGATCGGTTCCTTGTTCAGGCGCACCGAGCAGCCGGCCGCCGAACGCTCGGCCGAGGCATCGGACAGTTCGAAGGCCTGTTCGACCTTCAGTTCCGGCAGGCCTTCGATTTCCAGGATGCGGCCGGAGAAGATGTTCTTCTTGCCAGCCTTGGCCACGGTCAGCAGGCCCGACTTGATCGCGTACAGCGGGATCGCGTTGACCAGGTCACGCAGGGTCACGCCCGGCTGCATCTTGCCCTTGAAGCGCACCAGCACCGACTCCGGCATGTCCAGCGGCATCACGCCGGTGGCAGCAGCGAAGGCGACCAGGCCCGAACCGGCCGGGAACGAAATACCCACCGGGAAACGGGTGTGCGAGTCACCACCGGTACCGACGGTGTCCGGCAGCAGCATGCGGTTGAGCCAGCTGTGGATCACGCCGTCGCCCGGGCGCAGCGAGACGCCGCCACGGGTGGAGATGAACTCCGGCAGGGTGTGGTGGGTCTTCACGTCCACCGGCTTCGGGTAAGCGGCGGTGTGGCAGAACGACTGCATCACCAGGTCGGCCGAGAATCCCAGGCAGGCCAGGTCCTTCAGCTCGTCACGGGTCATCGGGCCGGTGGTGTCCTGCGAGCCGACCGAGGTCATCTTCGGTTCGCAGTAGGTGCCCGGGCGCATGCCCTGGCCTTCCGGCAGGCCACAGGCGCGGCCGACCATCTTCTGCGCCAGCGAGAAGCCCTTGCCGGTGTCGACCGGCTGCACCGGCAGGCGGAACAGATCGGTCGGGGCCAGGCCCAGCGCTTCGCGCGCCTTGCCAGTCAGGCCACGGCCGATGATCAGCGGAATGCGGCCACCGGCACGCACTTCGTCGAACAGCACTTCGGACTTGACCTGGAACTCGGCGATCACTTCACCGTTCTTCAGCGCCTTGCCTTCGTACGGACGCAGCTCGACCACATCGCCGTGCTCCATCTTCGACACGTCCAGCTCGATCGGCAGTGCGCCGGCATCTTCCATGGTGTTGTAGAAGATCGGGGCGATCTTCGAACCCAGGCAGACGCCACCGGCGCGCTTGTTCGGGATGAACGGAATGTCATCACCGGTCCACCACAGCACGCTGTTGGTGGCCGACTTGCGCGAGGAGCCGGTACCGACCACGTCGCCGACATAGGCGACCAGGTGGCCCTTGTCCTTCAGCGACAGGATCTGCTGGATCGGGCCGCGCTTGCCGTCTTCTTCCGGGGTGAACGGCGCATCGTCGCGCTTGTTCTTCAGCATCGCCAGGGCGTGCATCGGAATGTCCGGACGGGTGGTCGCGTCCGGCGCCGGCGACAGGTCGTCGGTGTTGGTCTCACCCGGCACCTTGAACACGGTGACGGTCAGGCTCTGCGGCACTTCCGGGTTGCTGGTGAACCACTCGGCATCGGCCCAGCTCTGCAGCACGGCCTGGGCGTTGGCGTTGCCGGCCTTGGCCTTTTCCTGCACGTCATGGAAGGCATCGAACACCAGCAGGGTCTTCTTCAGACCGTTGGCGGCGATGGTGCCGACGCTGGCGTCGTCCAGCAGCTGCACCAGCGGCGCGACGTTGTAACCGCCCAGCATGGTGCCCAGCAGTTCGGTGGCGCGCTCGCGGCTGATCAGCGGGTTCTGCTCGCTGCCCAGGGCGATCGCGGCCAGGTAGGAGGCCTTGACCTTGGCCGCGTCATCGACGCCGGCCGGCACGCGATGGGTCAGCAGGTCGAGCAGGAACTCGGCCTCGCCCTGCGGCGGGTTCTTCAGCAGTTCGATGACATCGGCCGTCTGCTGCGCGCTCAGCGGCAGCGGCGGGATGCCAAGCGCAGCGCGCTCGGCGACGTGGTGGCGGTAGGCTTCCAACATGACAACTCCCGGGTAATGCGTAGGTTGAAAAAACAATGTGGGCTCAGGCTTGCGGCACGATCAGCTTCAGGCCCTTGAAGTAGTCGCGGTAAAACGTGTCGTTCCAGGTGATCAGGCCGTCGCACTGCAGCAGTGCGTGGGCGCCGACCATGAATTCGTCCAGACTGCGACGGCTGCCGCCGCGCTGGCGATGACGACGGTGCATCTCGCCGGCGCGCAGCGCCGACTTGGCTTCCATCGGGTTGAAGTGCACGCCCATCTCTTCCAGCGCTTCCAGCACTTCGGCACCGCCGCGCAGCGATGCGCAGACTTCGGCCAGGGTCGCGCCACAGACCACCACGCGGCCGCCGACCAGGCTCTGCCGGAGGATGGCTTCCACTGCATCGGCCTGCGGACCATTGCTGAGCAGCTCGACCAGTACCGGCGAATCGACGGCGATCATCACGGCTTATTCCTCGTCACGCACCGCACGCACCGCCGCGTCGGACGACTCAAAGCCGTCCAGCGCGAACTTGCCGCGCGCCCGTGAAATGGCATCGTCAACACTCTTGCGCAGGATGATGCGGCTGCCGTCCAGTTCGACCTTCAGCAGCGTGCCCTTGGTCAGGCCGAGGGCATCACGCACCGCCTTGGGCAGGGTGATCTGTCCGCGTTCTGCAACAGTGGCTTCCATCGGTAGGCCCTCCAGAGTATGCACAAATTATACATACTTCCTTGGGCATACTTCCACCCTGAACAGGACCGGCACCCGCCAGCCCTTGCCTCGCAAAGGATCGGCCACAACGTGACATACGCCATACACCCTCCCCTGTAGTCTGGAACCGATGCCGCAGGCCGAACCCGGCCCGGGTGAATCCATTCAGTTTCGGGTTCATACTGGAACTTCCGGGGCCACCAGGCCCGCGGCAAACGCAAGCAGGTCCGCCCATGCGCGGGCCACTGCAAGCCATCCGCAAGAAGGAGTTACCCCGCATGAGCGATTCGTTCTCCACCCGAAGCCAGCTGAACGTCGGCGGCAAGACCTACGACTACTTCAGCCTGCCCACGCTGGGCCAGCGCTTCGACATCTCCCACCTGCCCTACTCGATGAAGATCCTGCTGGAGAACCTGCTCCGGCACGAGGATGGCGGCATCACCGTCGGCAAGGACCACATCGAAGCCGTGGCCCGCTGGAATCCGGCGGCCGAACCGGACACCGAAATCGCCTTCATGCCGGCGCGCGTGGTCCTGCAGGACTTCACTGGTGTGCCCTGCGTGGTCGACCTGGCCGCGATGCGCGACGCGGTGGTCAAGCTCGGCGGCTCGCCGGAGCAGATAAATCCGCAGATTCCCTCCGAGCTGGTCATCGACCACTCGGTGCAGGTCGACGTGTTCGGCAAGCCCGACGCGCTGGACCTCAACGGCAAGATCGAATTCCAGCGCAACCAGGAACGCTACGGCTTCCTGCGCTGGGGCCAGAAGGCCTTCGACAACTTCAAGGTGGTGCCGCCCAACACCGGCATCGTGCACCAGGTGAATCTGGAAAACCTGGCTCGCGTGGTGATGACCGCGGACAAGGATGGCAAGGCGGTGGCCTACCCCGATACCGTGTTCGGCACCGACAGCCACACGACCATGATCAACGGCATCGGCGTGCTCGGCTGGGGCGTGGGCGGCATCGAGGCCGAGGCGGCCATGCTCGGCCAGCCGTCGTCGATGCTGATCCCGCAGGTGGTGGGCTTCAAGTTGACCGGCAAGCTGCCCGAGGGCGCCACCGCCACCGACCTGGTGCTGACCGTTACCCAGATGCTGCGCAAGCTCGGCGTGGTCGGCAAGTTCGTAGAGTTCTACGGTGATGGCCTGCAGCACCTGCCGCTGGCCGACCGTGCCACCATCGGCAACATGGCCCCGGAATACGGCGCCACCTGCGGCATCTTCCCGATCGACGCCGAATCGCTGAACTACCTGCGCCTGTCCGGCCGCAGCGAAGAACAGATCGATCTGGTCGAAGCCTACGCCAAGGCGCAGGGCCTGTGGCACGAGCCGGGCAGCCCGCACGCGCAGTACAGCACCACGCTGGAACTGGACATGGGCACGGTGAAGCCGTCGCTGGCCGGCCCCAAGCGCCCGCAGGACCGCGTGCTGCTGGAGGACGTACAGAGGAACTACCGCGAAGCGCTGGTTGGCCTGACCACCAACCGCGACAAGCGCAGCGACGATGTCTCCTCGTTCGTCAATGAGGGCGGTGGCGCCGCGGTCGGCAACGAGCAGCTGGCCAAGGGCTTCGCCGACATCGAGATCGAAGGCCGCAAGGTGCGGCTGAAGGATGGCGCGGTGGTCATCGCGGCCATCACCTCCTGCACCAACACCTCCAACCCGGCGGTGATGATCGGTGCCGGCCTGCTGGCCCGCAACGCGGCCGCCAAGGGCCTGAACCGCCAGCCGTGGGTGAAGACCTCGCTCGGTCCAGGCTCGCGCGTGGTCACCGACTACCTGGAAAAGGCCGGCGTACTGAAGGAACTGGAGAAGATCGGCTTCTACGTGGTCGGCTACGGCTGCACCACCTGCATCGGCAACTCCGGCCCGCTGCCGACCGAAGTCAGCGCCGGCATCGCCGCCGGCGATCTTGTGGTCACCTCGGTGCTGTCCGGCAACCGCAACTTCGAGGGCCGCGTGCACCCCGAAGTGAAGATGAACTACCTGGCCAGTCCGCCGCTGGTGGTGGCCTACGCCATCGCCGGCACCACCGATATCGACCTGACCACCCAGCCGCTTGGTACCGGCAGCGATGGCCAGCCGGTGTTCCTGCGCGACATCTGGCCGAGCAACAAGGAAATCGGCGATGTCATCGCCGCGACCATCGGCCCGGAGATGTTCAAGCAGAACTACGCCGACGTGTTCAAGGGTGACACCCGCTGGAACACCATCGCCTCGCCGGACGGCAACCTGTACGAGTGGAGCGATGCCTCCACCTACATCAAGAACCCGCCGTACTTCGATGGCATGACCATGCAGACCGGCAGCATCGACGACGTGCATGGTGCACGCGTGATGGGCCTGTTCGGCGATTCGATCACCACCGACCACATCTCCCCGGCCGGCAACATCAAGAAGGACTCGCCGGCGGGCCGCTTCCTGCAGGAGCGCGGCGTGCAGCCGGCCGACTTCAACAGCTACGGCAGCCGCCGCGGCAACGATGACGTGATGGTCCGCGGCACTTTCGCCAATATCCGCATCAAGAACCTGATGTTCGGTGGCGAGGAAGGCGGCAACACCCTGTACTACCCGGCCGGCGGCGGCCAGCCGGAGAAGCTGGCGATCTACGATGCGGCCATGAAGTACAAGGCCGACAAGGTGCCGCTGGTAGTGCTAGCCGGCAAGGAATACGGCACCGGCTCGTCGCGCGACTGGGCGGCCAAGGGCACCCTGCTGTTGGGAGTGAAGGCGGTCATCGCCGAGAGCTTCGAGCGCATCCACCGTTCCAACCTGGTCGGGATGGGCGTGCTGCCGCTGCAGTTCCGCAACGGCGAGAATGCGCAGAGCCTGGGCCTGGACGGCTCGGAAGTGATCGACATCACCGGCCTGCAGGACGGTGCCAGCAAGCGCGCCACGGTCACCGCGACCAAGGCCGACGGCACCAGGAAGACCTTCGAGGTCTCGGTGATGCTGCTGACCCCGAAGGAAGTCGAGTACTTCCGTCATGGCGGCCTGCTGCAGTACGTGCTGCGCCAGCTGGCCAGCAAGTAACGAAAAAGGGCCGGATCCGCACGGATCCGGCCCTTTCCGTTTGCGATGTCTCCTGTGGAGCCGAGCATGGGCTCGGCTCTGCGGAAGCGCTCAGCGGCGCGGTGCGTCCGGGTCGGTGCGCAGCGCCTTCAGCAGGCCCCACATGTAGAACGCCAGGGTGAACGAGAACGGCAGGCCGCACAGCACCACCGCCGTCTGCATCGCGCTGAAGTTGCCGGCCAGCAGCAGGCCAACGCTGGCCACGGTGATACCCGCCGCCCAGAACACGCGCAGCCAGATCGGCGCGTCATGCCCATCTTCCACGCCATCGTCAACGCGACGGGTACACAGGTTGGCGATCATCAGCGTGCCCGAATCGACCGGGGTCAGGAACAGCACGAAGCCAATCACCACCGCAGCACCGGCCACGTACGGCGCGCCGGGCAGGTATTCCAGCAGCTTGAACAGCGTCATCGCCGCATCGTGCTGGGCCACGTCACCCAGGATCGCCTGGCCATGGTTGAGCACCAGGTCGATGGCGGTGTTGCCGAAGATCGACAGCCACGCCAGGGTGAAGCCGAGCGGGATCAGCAGCACGCCCATGATCACTTCGCGGATGGTGCGGCCACGCGAGATGCGCGCCACGAAAAGGCCGACGAACGGCGCCCAGGCGATCCACCAGGCCCAGTAGAACAGCGTCCACGAGCCCATCCACTCACGCCCCTTCGGGTCGTTGAGGTACATGTCGAAACTCTTGCGCACGAACGCACCGAGGTAATCGCCGGTGTTCTGGATCAAGCCGTCGAACAGGTGCAGGGTCGGGCCGGTGACCAGCACGAACAGCAGCAGGCCGCACAGCAGGCGCACGTTGAGGTTGGAGAGCCAGGCAATACCCTTTTCCACGCCTGCAACCACGCCGATGGTGGCCACCACCATCATCACCAGCACGATCGCCACCAGCACCTGCGGCGTATCCGGGATGTGGAACAGGTAGACCAGGCCGGACTGCACCACCAGCGCGCCGATGCCGAGGTTGGTCACCATCGAGATCAGCGTGGCCAGGATGCCGAAGCCATCCACCATGTCGCCGATGCGGCCATGGATGCGCTCACCGAAGATCGGGTACAGCGCCGAGCGCAGCGCCAGCGGCAGGTCACGGCGGTAGGCGAAATAGCCCAGTGCCACGCCGACCAGCGCATACAGCGCCCAGCCGTGCAGGCCCCAGTGCAGGAAGGTCAGCACCATCGCCTCGCGGCCGGCGGCCACGGTGCCGCCGGGCTGCCCGGGCGGATTGAGGAAATGGTCCAGCGGCTCGTAGGCGCCGTAGTACAGCAGCGCGATGCCGATGCCAGCCGAGAACAGCATCGAGACCCAGGCCACGTAACCGAAGGCCGGTGATTCCTCGTTGTGGCCCAGGCGGATGCGGCCATACGGCGAGAACGCCAGCCACAGCACGAAGCCCAGGCACAGCACGATCAGCAGCATGTACCACCAGCCGAACGCCGCCGAGACCTCGGCCTGCGCCCACTGCAGCCAATGCTCGCTGCCTTCGGGATAGAGAACGGTGAGCAGCCCGAGGATGCCGATCGACACCGAAGAGCTGAAGAAGACAAAACGGTTCAAGCGCAGGGGCGAACGCTTGGGATGAGCCAGGGAAGACATGGGGTCGTCTCATCAAGTCCGAGGGAGCACATGGGCGGGGCCGGACCGGTAAACCGGGCCCATGGCGTGGGGCGCGAGCGCATCCTAGGGTTTATTGATTGAACGTTCAATCAATAAAAAGCATAATGGCGGGCAGCCCGATCCTTCGGGTCGCAATCCGTGGAGAGACAATGCCGAAGAAAGGCGTGGAACCGGTACGGCGCGAGCAGCTGATCCGGGCCACTTTCCAGACCATCGACGAGATCGGCATGGCCGATGCGACCGTCGCCACCATCGCGAAGAAGGCAGGGCTGTCCAGCGGCATCGTCGCCCACTACTTCGGCGACAAGGACGGCCTGCTCAATGCTGCAATGCGGCAGATCCTGCGTGAGCTGAAGGACGCGGTCGCCCGCTACCGCGCCGAAGCCAGCGACGATCCGCGCGAGCAGCTGCGCGCCATCGTCGATGGCAACTTCGACGACAGCCAGATCAACGGCACCGCCATGCGCGTCTGGCTCACCTTCTGGGCCGCGAGCATGCACCAGCCGGAACTGGCCCGGCTGCAGCGCGCCAACGACCAGCGCCTGTTCTCCAACCTGTGCCACCAGTTCAACCGCCTGCTGCCCCACCCGCAGGCCCGCCTGGCCGCCCGCGGCCTGGCCGCGATGATCGATGGCCTGTGGCTGCGCGGCAGCCTGGTCGGCGGCCAGTTCAATGCCGAGAAGTCCCGGCGCATCGCTTACGGCTATATCGACTTCCAGTTGCAGGCTGTCGCGCTATAAGCGCTTCAGCACCCGCCCCCTTCCAAGGAGTACGCCCCATGACCACCCTGCCCGTCCAACAGCTCTACATCCACGGCCAGCGCGTCGATGCCACCAGCGGCAAGACCTTCAAGACCGTCAACCCGGCCACCGGTGAGGTGATCGCTGAAGTGCAGGTCGCCAGCCAGGCCGACGTCGAGCGCGCCGTGCAGAGCGCGGCCGAAGGCCAGAAGGTGTGGGCGGCGATGACGGCCATGGAGCGTTCGCGCATCCTGCGCCGCGCGGTCGAGCTCCTGCGTGAGCGCAACGACGAACTGGCCCACCTGGAAACCCTGGACACCGGCAAGGCACTGGCCGAAACCACCACCGTGGACATCGTCACCGGCGCCGACGTGGTCGAGTACTACGCCGGCCTCGCCACCGCCATCGAAGGCATCCAGCTGCCGCTGCGCGAATCGAGCTTCTTCTACACCCGTCGCGAGCCGCTGGGCGTGGTCGCTGGCATCGGTGCCTGGAACTACCCGATCCAGATCGCCATGTGGAAGTCGGCGCCGGCCCTGGCTGCCGGCAACGCGATGGTGTTCAAGCCGTCGGAAGTAACCCCGTTGACCGCGATCCGGCTGGCCGAGATCTACACCGAAGCCGGCGTGCCGGCCGGCGTGTTCAATGTCGTGCAGGGTCCGGGCCGCGAGATCGGCCAGTGGCTGACCGAGCACCCGGTGATCGAGAAGATCTCCTTCACCGGCGGCGTCGCCACCGGCAAGAAGGTGATGGCCAGCGCCGCCTCCTCGTCGCTGAAGGAAGTGACCATGGAACTGGGCGGCAAGTCGCCGCTGGTGATCTGCGATGACGCCGATCTGGACCGCGCCGCCGACATCGCGGTGATGGCCAACTTCTTCAGCTCCGGCCAGGTCTGCACCAACGGCACCCGCGTGTTCGTGCCGCGCAGCATGCTGGCTGCATTCGAGGCCGCCGTGGTCGAGCGCGTCAAGCGCATCCGCATCGGCGACCCGATGGCCGCCGAAACCAACTTCGGCCCGCTGACCAGCTTCCCGCACATGGAAAACGTGCTGCGCTACATCGAAAGCGGCAAGGCCGAAGGCGCCCGCCTGCTGACCGGCGGTGGCCGTGCCACCGAGGGCGCGCTGGCCAATGGCGCCTACGTGCTGCCGACCGTGTTCTCCGACTGCCGCGATGACATGACGATTGTCCGGGAAGAGATCTTCGGGCCGGTGATGAGCATCCTCGCCTACGACGACGAAGACGAAGTGGTGCGTCGTGCCAATGACACCACCTTCGGCCTCGCCGCCGGCGTGGTCAGCAAGGACGTCAGCCGCGCCCACCGCATCATCCACCGCCTGGAAGCCGGCATCTGCTGGATCAACACCTGGGGCGAATCGCCGGCCGAAATGCCGGTCGGTGGCTACAAGGAATCCGGCGTCGGCCGCGAAAACGGCATCTCGACCCTTGGCCACTACACCCGCATCAAGTCGGTGCAGGTGGAACTGGGCGACTACGCCAGCGTGTTCTGACCGGCGCGCCCCGAGCACGCCCCCTCGTCCGGCCACCGCGCCGATCCGACATTCCGCCGGGACGCCTGCACGCAGCGCGCCCCGGCCTGCAGGAGACACCCATGAGCACCCATAACGAGTACGACTACATCATCATCGGCGCCGGTTCGGCCGGCAACGTGCTGGCTACCCGCCTCACCGAAGATGCCGATGTCAGCGTGCTGCTGCTGGAAGCCGGTGGCCCGGACTACCGGCTCGACTTCCGTACCCAGATGCCGGCGGCACTGGCCTTCCCGCTGCAGGGCAAGCGCTACAACTGGGCGTACAAGACCGATCCCGAGCCCTTCATGAACAACCGCCGCATGGACTGCGGCCGCGGCAAGGGCCTGGGCGGCTCGTCGCTGATCAACGGCATGTGCTACATCCGTGGCAACGCGATGGATTACGACAACTGGGCCAGCATGCCGGGCCTGGAAGACTGGACCTACCTGGACTGCCTGCCGTACTTCCGCAAGGCGGAAACCCGTGACATCGGCCCCAACGACTACCACGGTGGCGACGGCCCGCTGCGCGTGACCACGCCGAAGGCCGGCAACAACGAACTGTTCGCTGCGATGGTCGAAGCCGGCGTGCAGGCTGGCTACCCGCGCACCGACGATCTGAACGGCTACCAGCAGGAAGGCTTCGGCCCGATGGACCGCACGGTGACCCCGAAGGGCCGTCGCTCCAGCACCGCCCGTGGTTACCTGGACCTGGCCAAGCCGCGCCCGAACCTGACCATCGTCACCCACGCGCTGACCGACCGCATCCTGTTCTCGGGCAAGCGTGCGGTGGGCGTGCAGTGGCTGCACAACGACCAGCCGCAGCGTGCCACCGCGCGCCGCGAAGTGCTGCTGTGTGGCGGCGCCATCGCCTCGCCGCAGATCCTGCAGCGCTCGGGTGTCGGCCCGGCCGACCTGCTGCGCAGCCTGGACATCGACCTGGTGCACCACCTGCCGGGCGTCGGCGCCAACCTGCAGGATCACCTGGAGATGTACCTGCAGTACGAGTGCAAGAAGCCGGTCTCGCTGGCGCCGGCACTGAAGCTGTACAACCAGCCGGCGATCGGTGCCGAGTGGCTGTTCCTGGGCACCGGCATCGGCGCCAGCAACCAGTTCGAGGCCGGTGGCTTCATCCGCAGCGACGCCGAATTCGACTGGCCGAACCTGCAGTACCACTTCCTGCCGGTGGCCATCAATTACAACGGCTCCAACCCGATCAAGGCGCACAGCTTCCAGATGCACGTCGGTTCGATGCGCTCGCCCAGCCGCGGCCGCATCCATGTGCGTTCGAAGGATCCGCGCGAACATCCGAGCATCCTGTTCAACTACATGTCGCACGACCAGGACTGGCGCGAGTTCCGCGCGGCGATCCGCATCACCCGCGAGATCTTCGCGCAGCCGGCGCTGGCACCGTACAGCGGCCGCGAGATTTCCCCGGGCAGCGCGCTGCAGACCGATGCGCAGATCGATGCGTTCGTCCGCGAACATGCCGAGACCGCTTACCACCCGTCGTGCTCGAACAAGATGGGCCACGCCGATGACCCGATGGCAGTGGTCGACGGCCAGGGCCGCGTGCACGGGCTGGAAGGCCTGCGCATCGTCGATGCCTCGATCATGCCGCAGGTGGTGACCGGCAACCTCAACGCGCCGACCATCATGATGGCCGAGAAGCTGGCCGACGTGATCCGCGGCCGCACCCCGCTGGCCCGCAGCACTGCGCCGTACTACAAGGCCAATGGTGCACCGGTGCGCAAGCAGGGCTGACGCAGACGGCCCTTCTGCCGACTCACACCCCAAACCGGTAGGTGCCCACCTTGGTGGGCACATCTCCACAGCGCCCCCCTCGCAATCCCGTGCCGACCGAGGTCGGCACCTACCGTTGCAGCCTCCGCGAACCCCTCTTCGCGTTTTCCCTACGGCGGGGTATGCTGCAATGAACGGCCATTGTCGCTACGCTCAGGGCCGAAACCTAAAACATCACGATTCCTGGAGGGGGAATATGAGTCTGGATCGTCCCTGGCTGCAGAGCTATCCGAAAGGCGTTCCCGCCGAAATCGACGTCAACGAGTTCCATTCGGTAGCTTCGGTCTTCGACGCTTCCGTCGCGAAATTCCGCGACCGTCCGGCCTACTCCAGCTTCGGCAAAGTGCTCACCTACGGTGAGACCGATGCGCTGGTCACCCAGTTCGCCGCCTACCTGCTGGGTGAGCTCAAGCTCAAGAAGGGCGACCGCGTCGCCCTGATGATGCCCAACTGCCTGCAGTACCCGGTGGCCACTTTCGGCGTGCTGCGCGCCGGCCTGACCGTGGTCAACGTCAACCCGCTGTACACCGCGCGCGAACTCAAGCACCAGTTGGTCGACGCCGGCGTCAGTGCGCTGGTGGTGGTCGACAACTTCGGCGACACCGTCGAGCAGGTCATCGCCGATACGCCGGTCAAGCACGTGATCACCACCGGCCTGGGCGACCTGCTCGGCGCCAAGGGCGCGATCGTCAACTTCGTGCTGAAGTACGTCAAGAAGATGGTGCCCAACTACCACATCAAGGGCGCCGTCCGCTTCAAGCAGGCGCTCAAGCTGGGCAGCCGCCATACGCTTCCCAAGGTCGAGATCGACCACGACGACATTGCCTTCCTGCAGTACACCGGCGGTACCACCGGCGTTGCCAAGGGCGCGATGCTGACCAACCGCAACCTGATCGCCAACATGCAGCAGGCATCGGCATGGTTGTCGACCTCGGGCATCGAGCCGGGCAAGGAAGTGATCATTACTGCCCTGCCGCTGTACCACATCTTCGCGCTGACCGCGAACGGGCTGGTCTTCATGAAGTTCGGTGGCTGCAACCACCTGATCACCAACCCGCGCGACATGAAGGGCTTCGTCAAGGAGCTCAAGGGCACCCGCTTCACCGCCATCACCGGCGTCAACACGCTGTTCAACGGCCTTCTCAACACTCCGGGCTTCGACGAGATCGACTTCTCGTCGGTCAAGTTCACCCTGGGCGGTGGCATGGCGGTTCAACGCGCCGTGGCCGAACGCTGGAAGAAGGTCACCGGCGTGACCCTGGTCGAAGCCTACGGCTTGACCGAAACCTCGCCGGCAGCCTGCATCAACCCGCTCACCCTGCCCGAGTACAACGGCGCCATCGGTCTGCCGATCCCGTCCACCGACGCCTGCATCAAGGACGACAACGGCAACATCCTGGCGCTGGGCGAAGTGGGCGAGCTGTGCATCAAGGGCCCGCAGGTGATGAAGGGCTACTGGCAGCGGCCGGAGGAAACCGCCACCGCCATCGACGCCGACGGCTGGCTGCACACCGGCGACATGGCGAAGATGGACGAACAGGGCTTCTTCTACATCGTCGACCGCAAGAAGGACATGATCCTGGTGTCCGGCTTCAACGTGTACCCGAACGAGGTCGAAGACGTCATCGCGATGATGCCGGGCGTGCTGGAAGTCGCTGCCGTCGGTGTCCCGGACGAGAAGTCCGGCGAAGTGGTCAAGGTCGTGATCGTGAAGAAGGACCCGAACCTGACCGCGGAAATGGTCAAGGAACATGCGCGGGCAAACCTGACCGGTTACAAGCACCCCAGAATCGTAGAATTCCGAAAAGAGCTGCCGAAGACCAACGTCGGCAAGATTCTCCGTCGCGAGCTGCGTGATACGCCCGCCCAGTAAGGGTTTCCGGGCAAGCGAGCAGCACAGGGACCCCGCCGGAGACGGCGGGGTCTTTTTATTGCCGGAACATGGCCGGTTCAGTGCTTGCGGGCGGTTCACGACGGGTGCATAGAATCAGTCGCCGCCGCACGTTCAGCTCGCCCCCTCCACTCCTCTCCGTCCGCTCTGCGGTTGGCCGGACGGTCACACGGAGAACTCCCATGTCCGCAGTACGCCCCATCATCACCCGCCCCTCGCAGCACCCTACCCTGCGCATCACCGAAGAGCCCGAGCGGGATGTCTACTGGATCCACATGCACGCCAACCTGGTCAACCAGCCGGGCCGCCCGTGCTTCGCCTCGCGCCTGGTCGATGACATCGTCGACTACCAGCGCGAACTGGGCGATCGCCTCAGCGCCTCGCACGCTCTGTCACCCCATGTCGTTCTTGCCTCGGACAGTGACGTATTCAACTTGGGCGGCGACCTGGAACTGTTCTGCCGCCTGATCCGCGAAGGCGACCGCGCCCGCCTGCTCGACTATGCCCAGCGCTGCGTGCGCGGCGTGCATGCCTTCCATGCCGGCCTGGGAACTCGTGCCCACAGCATCGCCCTGGTCCAGGGCAATGCACTGGGTGGCGGCTTCGAGGCCGCACTGAGCTGCCATACCATCGTCGCCGAGGAAGGCGTGCTGATGGGCCTGCCGGAGGTGCTGTTCGACCTGTTCCCGGGCATGGGCGCCTACTCCTTCCTGTGCCAGCGGATCAGTCCGCGGCTGGCCGAGAAGATCATGCTGGAAGGCAACCTTTACACCGCCAGCCAGCTGAAGGAAATGGGCCTGGTCGACATCGTGGTGCCGGCGGGCGAAGGTGTTGCCGCGGTCGAACAGGTGATCAAGGAAAGCCGGCGCATTCCGCACGCGTGGGCGGCGATGCGTGAGGTCAACGAGATCGCCACCATGGTGCCGCTGCATGAAATGATGCGGATCACCGAGATCTGGGTGGACACCGCCATGCAGCTGGGCGAGAAGTCCCTGCGCACCATGGATCGGCTGGTACGGGCGCAGGCCCGGCGCAATGGCGACCCGGCCTGATCGTCTGGCGGGTCAGGACGGGCTGCGCTCGCTGTCGTCGCGGTGTGGTGCCCCCGCACTACGGGCGGCCAACGCATTCCTGCCGTTGCGCAGCGCGGTCGCCAGGTTGCCGAGGCGGGAGCTCCATTCACCCTTAAGCTGCCAGTCCGCCATGCGCATGATTTCGCCACTGGAGGCGGCAACCTGGACAAGCCCCAGGTTGCTCGCCACGCCACGCAGCGCGTGGGCGTGCTCGCGGAAATCCTCCCACGCCTGGCGCTCGCCGCAGCCCTGCAGCTGGCCCATGCTCGCGTCCACGTCCGCCAGGCACTGGTCGATGAACTTGCGTTCGAAGCCATCGCCCATGCCCAGCGACGCCAGCTCGTCCAGCACCGCGGTATCGAGCACGCCATCGCCGACCGGCAGTGCCGGCACCGACTGGATGCCGGACTCGGCGCGGGTGTTGGCGGCAACATCGGCCAGCACTTCCAGCAGGCGGGTGGCCACCACGGGCTTGGCAAGGAAGGCGCGGGCACCGGCCTGCTCGCAACGCAGGATCGATTCGGGGGTGACGTCCGCGCTCAGCACCATGACCGGCACGTAAGGCATGCCACTGGCCTGCATCACCCGCAGCTGCTTGAGCAGGTCGAGTCCGCTCATGCCGGGCATGTGCAGATCGACGATCGCGGCGTCGTAACTGGCCTGCTCCAACGCATCGAGCACTTCGGCACCGCCATTGACGCAGGTAACCTTGTGGCCGGCCTTCTCCAGCAACCGCTGCAGCACCATGCGGTTGGCTTCATGGTCGTCGGCCACCAGAACCCGCAGGCTGCGCACCCGTGCGCGATGGCGCAGGAAGGGGTTGGAAAACGCGATGACATTGCCGGCTTCAGCCACCTCGGACGGAACCGTCGGGGCTGAAGAGGTGTCTGCGACGTCCAGTGTGATCTCGACCCAGAACACGCTGCCGCGCGGGCTGTTCGGCGCATAGCCGACCTGCCCGCCCATCGATTCCACCAGGCCCTTGGCAATGGCGGTGCCCAGACCGGTGCCTTCATGGCGTCGGGCAAGGCCGACATCGCCCTGTTCGAAGGCATTGAACAGGCGCCCGCGCAACGCCACAGGTACGCCGATGCCGGTATCGACGATCTCGAATCGCAGCCGCATCCGCTCGCTGCCCAGCGCATCGGGGCTGGACACGCGCAGATGCACGTAACCGCTGTCGGTGAACTTGACCGCATTGCCCATCAGGTTCAGCAGGATCTGCTGCAGATGCCCGGCATCACCCAGCAGGCGCGGCGGCACGTTGTCGTCCACCTGCACGCGATAATCGAGCGACTTGGAACGGGTCTGCGGGGTCAGGATCAGGTTGATTGCCTGCAGCACGTCGGCCAGCGCGAACTCGTGCCACTCCACGCGCACCTTGCCGGCTTCGATCGCGGAGATGTCCAGCACCTCTTCCACCAGCGCCAGCAGGCTGCGGGTCGAAGCCTGGATGGTGTTCAGGCACTCGCGCTGTTCGTCGTCCAGGCGGGTGGTGGCCAGCACTTCGGTCATGCCGGCCAGCCCGTTCAACGGCGTGCGGAACTCATGGCTCATGTTGGCCAGGAAGCGGCTCTTGGCTTCGTTGGCTTGGCGTGCCTCGGCCACCGCCCGGGTCAAGGCATGCAGCAGCGAATCGAAGTACAGCGGAATCGCGCCCAGGCCCAGCAGCAGGCCCCAGCCCAGATAATCGTGGCTACGCCAGTACGGCGACAGCATCACCGTACACAGGAAGGCGAGGCAGCCCATGGCCGTGGCCACACGCAGGTAGGTGCTGCCGTAGCGCATGCCGTTGCCGATCGTCACCCACAGCATCACCGCATACAGCGGCGCGGCCGGCTCGCCCTGGATCGTCATGATCCAGGCCATGCAGGTGTAGTCGGTCAGCATGCCGATCACCCGGCGCACATGCGACACGCCCGGATTGACCAGGATCGCGGTCAGCAGGCCGGCGGAGATGGTCAGCTCGAAAGCGAGGATCAGCCAGGTCGCCGTCAGCGCCTCACCGCCACCACTCAGCGAGCGCCAGCCGAGATAGCTGATGAACAGCGCCGTGATGATGATGCGGATCAGGTTCTGCGCGTGCTCGCTGTCCTCGCGCCCGGACAGGCGCTGCTTGAAGCGGGCCAGCAGCGAGCGCTTGTCGGAGCCAGCGGCGGGAGTCGTATCCATGGTCGGATGTCGCATCCTTCGGCGCAGCAGGGAGGAGCAGCACAACGGTACTGCCAGCAACCCCAACCACAGGGAAATGGCCAGGCCCAGGTTGGCCTGCCAGTAAGGGGTCAACAGCACGGTAGTGCCGAAACTGACCATCGCCAGCACGATGGCAGCGGCCAGGTAACGCGACCCGAATCGCAGGCCGTTGCCCACCGTGACCCACATCACCACCGCATACACCCACGCCAGCGGTTCGCCCATCTGGATCATGCCGACTGCGATCAGGCCATAGTCGGCCAGCATCCCGATGGCCCGCCGTGGATCGGAGCGGTCAGGCTTCCACAGCAGCCAGCCGAACAGCAGCAGCGACAGGCCCATCCCGGTCAACACCGTTGCCAGCACGCCCTGGTACTGCTCCAGGCGGTGCAGTCGAGCGCCCGACAGGAGCACATAGACCAGGATCAGCGAGATCAGCGCCACTCGCACGATCGCCTGGCCATGCTCCGAATCCGGACGCTGCGCCAACCGGCGCTTCACGCGTGCGAACAGGTCCTGCACGTCACCCACCCGGTCGCGTCGATGCCGTCGAGTGCTGGGCGCAGATATCCATCAACTGCTGGTGGCCGCGCATCAGCGCATCCACGCAACGTGGATCGAACAGGCGGCCACGCTGGGCGTACAGATAAGCCAGTGTGGCTTCCATGGTCCATGCTTCCTTGTACGGACGGGGCGAAATCAGGGCATCAAAAACGTCGGCGACGGCGACGATGCGCGCTTCCAGCGGGATCGCCTCACCGACCAGGCCATCAGGATAGCCACTGCCGTCATAGCGCTCGTGGTGGCGCAGCGCGATCAGCGCACCGACCTGGATGAAACGGTTCTGGCTGCCACTGAGCAGCTCATGGCCGATCCGCGGGTGCCGGCGCATGATCGCCAGCTCCTCGTCGTTGAGCTTGCCCTGCTTGAGCAACACCGCATCGGGAATGGCGATCTTGCCCATGTCGTGCAGCGGCGCCGCCATCTCGATCAGGCGGACGTCGTCTTCGGGCAGGCCGAGCTGTTCGGCAATCAGCCCCGCTACGCGTGCCATGCGCTCAAGGTAGGCGCTGGTGCCGGCATCACGGAACTCGATCGCCCGCGCCAATCGCGACAGGGTCTCGCGTTCGCGTTCCTCGACCTCGTGCATGCTCGCCAGCAGGCGCTGCTCCAGCGACAACGCCCGCTGCTTCACGTTCTCGGTCTGCTGGCGCAGCTGCAGCAGGTTGTAGCAGCGCGCACGCAGTTCGCGTGGGCGGATCGGCTTGACCAGGAAATCAATGACGCCCGCTTCCAGCGCGGCCTGCCGGATCGGCTCATCGCCGACCACGGTGATCAGGATCACCGGAATGTCGCGGTGCTTGGGCAGGCGGCGGAAACGACGGGCAAATTCCAGCCCGTCCATCTCCGGCATGCGGTAATCGAGCAGCAGCAGGTCGACCGGATGCGCCTCGCACCAGGCCAATGCGGTCAGCGGATCACCGAAGTCATACACGCTCAGTTCGGGCGCGATGTCCTCGATGACGTGACGGAGCATCGTCCGGGCGGACGTCTGGTCGTCAACAATGACGATGTTCAACGCGTACTCTGCCTGGTTTCTCGACCATGCTGGATCATCAGCAGGCGAGGATACCCTGCCGCTGCGAACGCTCGCACCCTGCATCGGCCTGACTCCCGTGTCATGCGTCCCGGTTCATGATCGTCATCACATTGTGAAGCGGACTCTCCACAATGCGCACTCCCCCTGACGCCGATCAAGCCACAACAGACGTCAAGGTAGTGCATTAACGATACGCCGAGTGCGGGAGGCGTCAATCGCGCCGTCTCATTTCGCGACGGCGCGCACAAACAGGAGTCAAAAAGACGACTTACTGCTCCGGACGCATGTACGGGAACAGCAGCACGTCACGTATCGAGCTGCTACCGGTCAGCAGCATCACCAGGCGATCGACACCGATGCCGAGGCCGCCGGTCGGAGCCATGCCGTACTCCAGCGCACGGATGTAGTCGGCGTCGTAGTGCATGGCCTCGTCGTCGCCACCTTCCTTCGCGGCCACCTGGGCCTGGAAGCGCTGGGCCTGGTCTTCCGGGTCATTCAGCTCGGAGAAGCCGTTGGCCAGTTCCTTGCCGTTGACGAACAGCTCGAAGCGGTCGGTGTAACCCGGATCGTTGTCGTTGGCGCGGGCCAGCGGCGAGACTTCCACCGGATGATCGGTGATGAAGGTCGGCTGGATCAGGGTGTGCTCGACAGTGGCCTCGAAGATCTCCAGCAGCAGCTTGCCCCAGCCGTAAGAAGGCTTGACGCGGATCTTCAAGCGCTCGCAATGGCGCAGCAGCGCGTCACGGTCGGTGCAGTCCGCGGCGGAGATTTCCGGATTGTGATGGCGCACCGCCTCGTCCATGCGCCAGCGGCGGAATGCCGGGCCCAGGTCGATCTTCGCGCCGTCCCATTCGACCTCGGTGCCACCGTTGACGGCCTTGGCAACGTCACGGATCACGCCTTCGGTCAGGTCCATGATCTCGTTGTACGTGGCGTAGGCCTCGTACAGCTCCATCATGGTGAATTCCGGGTTGTGGCGGGTGCTGACGCCTTCATTGCGGAAGTTGCGGTTGATCTCGTACACGCGCTCCAGGCCACCCACGGTCAGGCGCTTGAGGTAAAGCTCAGGCGCCACGCGCAGGTACAGGTCCAGGTCCAGCGCGTTGTGATGGGTGGTGAACGGCTTGGCCGCCGCGCCGCCGGGGATGTAATGCATCATCGGTGTCTCGACTTCCAGGAAGTCGCGGTTGTCCAGCCACGCGCGCATGGCGCGGATGATCTTCGAGCGCTTGATGAAGACCGCGCGCGACTCCGGGGTCACGATCAGGTCGACGTAACGCTGGCGGTAACGCTGCTCGACGTCGGCCAGGCCATGCCACTTGTCCGGCAGCGGGCGCAGCGACTTGGTCAGCAGGCGGATCGATTCGGCCTTGACCGACAGCTCGCCGGTCTTGGTCCGGGTCAGGCCGCCTTCGACGGCGATGATGTCGCCCACGTCCCAGCCCTTGAAGGCGGTATAGGCATCGCCCAGCACCGTGCCCTGCAGGAACAGCTGGATGCGGCCGGACTCGTCCTGGATCTGCGCGAAGCTGGCCTTGCCCATGATGCGCTTGGCCATCAGGCGGCCCGCCATCTTCACCTGGCGGCCGTTGCCTTCCAGGGCCTCGGCGGTCCACTGTTCGGCATCGGCGAACTCTTCCTGCAGGCGACCGGCGAAGTCCTCGCGACGGAAGTCGTTCGGGTACGCGATGCCCTGCCCACGCAGCGCTTTGAGTTTCTCACGGCGCTCGGCGATCAACTTGTTTTCGTCGACGGGGGGGGTATCGGTAGCTTCGCTCATGGATCTGCGGGAATCGTGTAGTGAGGGGGGATGCTGCGCCCGGCACAGCCGGTTGCCCAGCATACCAAAACCGCCCTGCCCCGGCCCTGGGCCGGACCCGCCCGGAGGACCGCCAACCTTGGTCAGCGGTCCGCGTGTCGACCAAGGTCGACACCTACCGGATTCCGGGAACCGATGCCCCGGCAGGCGCCTGCCTTGGCCGGCGGTCCGTCGACCAAGGTCGGCACCCACAGGAGCACCTGGTCCGGCGTCAGCCGTTGCCGGGAAACGCCTGCCGCAGCTCGTCCACCAGCACCCGCTGGTTTTCCGAGTAATCGACCGGCACCGACACCAGGTGCACCCCTCCCTCGTTGAAGGCCGCCTCCAGCGTCGGGATGAACTGCCCGATGGCCGTCACCTCATGCCCCTTGCAGCCATAGGCCTCGGCATACTTCACGAAATCGGGATTGCTGAAGGTCATGCCGTAGTCGGTGAAGCCATCCACCGCCTGCTTCCAGCGGATCATGCCGTAGGCGCCGTCGTTGAGGATCAGCACCACCAGGTTCAGACCCAGCCGGCGCGCCGTTTCCAGCTCCTGGCTGTTCATCATGAAACCGCCATCACCGCACACCGCCAGCACCCGCCGCTGCGGGTACAGGATCGCGGCCATGATCGCCGACGGCAGGCCCGCACCCATGGTCGCCAGCGCGTTGTCCAGCAGCAGCGTGTTGGCCACCTGGGTGCGGTAATTTCGCGCAAACCAGATCTTGTACATGCCGTTGTCCAGCGCCACGATGCCGTCCGGCGGCATCACCTGGCGCACGTCGTGCACCAGCCGCTGCGGGGTGAATCCAGCTTCCTCGGCACGATCGGCCAGGTGTTCCAGAATGGTCGCGCGCAGCGGCAGCAGCGCATCGGCATTCGGCACCGCGCCTTCGATACGGTCGGCCAGCTGGGTCAGCGCGCGGCCGATATCACCGATCACTTCCACCTGCGGGAAATACACCTGCTCCACCGCCGCCTGCGAATAGCCGATATGGATCACGGTCGGCCCCCCCGGGCGCATCACGAACGGCGGCTTCTCGGTGACCTCGTGGCCGATGGTCACGATCACGTCGGCCTGGTCGATGGCCATGTGCACGTAGTCGCGCTCGGTCAGCGCCGCAGTGCCCATGTACAGGCCCGATCCACCGGCCACCGCGCCCTTGCCCATCTGCGTGGTGAAGAACGGAATACCGGCACGCAGCACGAACGCCGACAGCGCTTCGCTGGACTGCGGCCGCGACGCCGCAGAAGCGATCATCAGCAACGGTCGCTTGGCGTTGCGGATGATCTCCGCCGCGCGGTCCAGCGCCTCCGGACTGGCAATGGGACGATCCACCGCGTGCGGCGGAATCAGCGCCACGTCCCCGACCTCATCAGCCGCGATGTCCTCGGGCAGCTCCAGCAGCACCGGACCGGGCCGCTCTTCCAGCGCCGTGCGGAACGCCTCGCGGACGATGGTCGGGATGGTGCGCGCCGAGACGATCTGCCGCGCCTGCTTGGTCAGCGGCTTCATGGTGCTGACGATGTCGACGATCTGGAAGCGCGCCTGCTTGCTGGCAACGATGCCCTTCTGGCCGGTGATCATGATGACCGGCCATGCACCGAGCAGCGCATAGGCCGCGCCCGTGGTGAAGTTGAGCGCGCCCGGGCCGAGCGTGGCCAGGCACACGCCGGGCTTGCCGGTCAGGCGGCCATAGGTGGCTGCCATGAACACCGCCGCCTGTTCGTGGCGGGTGATGACCAGCTCGATGCTGGAATGGCGCAGCGACTCGACCACGTCGAGATTCTCTTCGCCGGGAATGCCGAAAATGCGCTCGACGCCTTCGTTCTCAAGCGCGGCGACAAGCAGATCTGAACCCTTGGACATTGGAATGCCGTCCTTTTCGCTGGACTGGTGATGGATCGTTGCAGGAAGGATGGAAGCTGCGCGTCAACGCTTGTCGAACCACACCGTCTGCGCGTTGACGAATTCGCGGACGCCGAAGTGCGAGAGTTCGCGGCCGAAGCCGCTCTTCTTCACGCCGCCGATCGGCACGCGCGGATCGGAGGCGGAGAAACCGTTGACGAACACGCCACCGGTCTGCAGCCGGCGCGCCAGCTGCATCGCACGGGCGCGGTCGCCGGTCCACAGGTTGCCGCTGAGGCCGAACTCACTCTGGTTGGCCAGCTCCACCGCATGGTCGGCATCGCGTGCGCGGCTGATCGAGGCCACCGGACCGAACGTTTCGGTGTCGAAGGCCTGCATGCCCGGCTCCACGTCCGCCAGCACGGTGGGGGCATAGAAAGCGCCCGGGCGATCCAGCTGATGGCCACCGACCAGCAGCTTCGCGCCCGCGTCCACCGAAGCGCGCACCTGCGCGTCCAGCTGTTCCAGCAGGTCCTGGCGGGCCATCGGGCCAATGCGGTGGCCCGCTTCACGGCCATCACCGATGGTCAGCGCCTGCACCTTCTGGCAGAACTGCGCCACGAAACGGTCGTATATCGCGTCTTCAACGATGATGCGCTTGCCGGCGATGCACACCTGCCCGGTGTTCTGGAAGCGCGAAGCCACGGCCGCATCGACGGCAGCGTCCAGATCGGCGTCGGCCAGCACGATGAACGGGTCCGAGCCGCCCAGTTCCAGCACCACCTTCTTCAGCGCCTGCCCGGCCTGGGCGGCGATGCTGCGGCCGGCAGCCACGCTGCCCGTCAGGGTCACCGCCGCGATGCGGTCATCGGCAATGGCACGGCTGGTGCCCTCGCGGCTGATGTTGGCGGCGATGAAGGTACCTTCCGGCAACCCAGCGTCGCGCCAGGCGGCGTCGAGCAGCTGCGCGGTACCGACGATGTTCTCGGCCGGCTTCAACAGGAAGCCGTTGCCGCCCATCAGGATCGGCACCGCCGCGCGCATCACCTGCCAGTACGGGAAGTTCCACGGCATGATGCCCAGCACCACGCCCAGCGGCAGGTAGGACACGTAAGCCTTGTCGTCGGGCACCTGGGTCGGTTCGTCGCGCAGGAACTTCGCGCCGTTGTCGGCGTACCAGTCGCACAGCACGGCGCATTTCTCGATTTCGGCCAGCGATTCGGCCTGGACCTTGCCCATTTCGGCGGTAGCCAGCGCAGCCAACTTCTCACGGTCGCGGCGCAGTACCGCGGCCATCGCACGCAGTACATCCGCACGCTGTTCGAGGCTCTTGGCGCTCCAGGCCGCGAAGCCGACCTGACCGCGGTCGAGGATTGTTTCCAGTTCGGCGTCGGTGGCGAAGGGATGGCTGGCGATCTGTTCACCGGTGGCCGGATCGCGCGAAATGGCAGTGCTGGGGGCAGCGGACATGCAGGGCTCCTGTTGTCTCGACAACGGGCGGTGGCCCGTCTCCTGCACAGGAATGTGGACCCGATTGGCGGAGGCAACAAGGCGTCTGCTTATCCTGTGACCTGCACTTACCTGCCTGAATGGGGGGAGGTGTCGGCAGGGCTGCGCCCTGCACCCGCCGAAGCCAGAGCAACGTCAACGGCAGAAGCTGGCATTCCGTGGGTTGGGGGGGGGGGGGGGGGGGGGGGGGGGGGGGGGGGGGGGGGG
>NZ_JAWJTI010000042.1:0-30574 GCF_032911525.1 Stenotrophomonas veracruzanensis | reverse complement strand
CCGCTGGCCGGCAACTGCGTCCATCTCCGATCAGCGCAGCAACACCTCACGCAAAGAAGCGTAATCCGCGGCCAACGGTTCCGCGTACGCGGGCCGCTGCAGCAACGCATCCAGCGCCGGCGGCACGGCCACTGATTCGCCAATCAGCGGCTCCACCACTGCCTCGAACTTGGCCGGATGTGCGGTAGCCACCACCGCCCAGTCGCCCCTGGCTCCGCGCGCGCGCAGGTCCTGCAGCACCTTCACCGCCGTCGCCGTGTGCGGACAGAACAATTCACCACTGCTGGCGTGCGCCGCCGCAATCGTCGCGCGGATGGTCACGTCGTCCACCGCGAACGCGCGGAAGGCAGCGCGCAGCTCGTCGTCATCTCCTTGGTAAAGCCAGCGCAGGCGCTCGAAGTTGCTGGGCGCCCCTACGTCCATTGCGTTTGCAACGGTGGCCACGCTGGCCTGCGGCTGGTAGTCGCCACCATTGAAGTACGCCGGCAGCACCGCATTGGCATTGGTGGCCAGCACGATCTGCCCGATCGGCACGCCCAGCGCGCGCGCCAGCACGGCCGCCATCGCATTGCCAAGGTTGCCGGTCGGCACCACCAGGTTGAGCCGGCGACGGTGCGTCGCGTAATGGGACAACGCCGCATGCGCGTAATAACTCATCTGCGGCAGCAGGCGGCCGAGGCTGATGCTGTTGGCCGAACTCAGCGGCACCTGCGCCTGCAGTTCGCGGTCGGCCAGCGCCTGCTTGACCATCGCCTGGCAGTCGTCGAAGGCACCGGCCACGCGTAGCGCCTGGATGTTGTCGCCGAAGCAACCGAGCTGGTGCGCCTGCCGCGGCGACACGCGGCCGTCCGGATACAGCACCACCACACGCACGCCGGGCTGGCGATGGAAGGCCGCAGCAACGGCGGCACCGGTATCGCCGGAGGTGGCGACAACAATGGTCAGGTCGCGGTTCTTGCCGGCCTGCAGCCGCGACAGTGTTCCGGCCAGGAAGCGCGCACCGATATCCTTGAACGCCGCCGTTGGCCCATGGAACAGCTCCAGCACATGGTCACCGTCGCCCAGTGGCCGCAGCGGCACCGGAAAGTCGAACGCCTCACGACAGATCGATGGCAGGGCTGCCTCCAGAGCATCACCGGCGAAGAATGGTGCCAGTAGATCCGCGGCCGTATCGGCCAACGTCGCGCCGGCCCGCAGCTCACTGGCCGCGGGTAGCAACTCCGGTACATACAGTCCGCCGTCGGGCGCCAATCCTGCAGCGATCGCCGCACTGAGGCCAACAGCCGGGGACTGGCCACGGGTCGAAACAAATTGCATGGGTTGAGTATCCAGTAGAGGGGAAGGATTCAGCACAAGCGGGCTCCCGGTGCATCCAGCGGCGACACCCAGGCATCGCTGTCGAAACCGGCAGCGGCGAATGCCGCCTGCACCGGTGCGGCAGCGGCGCGGGCCTGGTCGGCATCCTCGAACCAGGCGAACACGCTCGGACCGGCACCGGAGATGCCTGCCCCCATTGCCTGTGCCGACAGTGCTGCATCGCGTGCTGCCTCGAAGCCCACAATCAGGCCGGCCCGCCGTGGTTCCACCAGCACATCGCGTAGTCCAGCCCGCACCAGCGCCGCATCACTACGATGGCAACCACTGAGTACCAGCGCGAGGTTCGCACTCTGTGCCACGAATTCACCCAGCGCGTAGCTGCCCTGCAGCACCTGGCGTGCGCGGCGTGTTTCCAGCACCGCATGCGGATGCACCAGCAGGCTGTGCCAGGTTGCCGGCACCGGAATCGGCAGCAGGCGGTCGGCCGTGCACAGTGCAAGACCGCCCAGCAGCAGCGGCCCCACGTTGTCGCCGTGACGGCCACCGCTGGCCACAGCCTCGCCATCGAGCGCAAACGGGTACAGCGCTTCGCGCGACAGCGGCGTATCCAGCAGTGCGTTGGCGGCAACCAGCGCAGCGACGCACGACGCTGCCGAACCGCCCATGCCGGAACCGAACGGAATGCCCTTGTCGATCTCCACCGCGAAACCGAAGTCCAGGGCCAGCCCTGCGCGCAGCGACATCAATGCAGCACCCGCGGTGTTTCCAGCCGCATCCAGTGGCAGCTCGACGACGCTGCCGCGAATCGCTTCGATGCGCACCACCGGCTCATCGATGCGGCGCACGATCACGGTATCGCCAACACCGGCGATGGCATGACCAAGAATATCGAAGCCCACCGCCACGTTGGCCACCGAGGCGGGCGCGAACGCACGCGCGATCACAGACGCGCTCCTTCGCCGGCAGCCACCCGCAGCAGGTCCGCGAACACGCCAGCCGCCGTGACTTCCGGGCCAGCCCCCGGCCCCTGCACCACCAACGGGTTGTCGCAGTAGCGGCGGGTGCGGAACTGCACCACGTTGTCGGTCAGCCGCAGGTTGGCGAAGGCGTGGTCGGCAGGCAGCTCCTGCAGGCCCACCGAGGCGCCGCCGGCACCCAGCTGTGCCACATAGCGCAGCACCGCACCACGGGCCCGCGCGTCCTGCAGGCGCTGCAGCAGGCTGGCATCGGACTCGCCAAGCCGCTCCATGAAGTCATCCACGCTGCCATCGCGCAACAGCGCCGGCACCAGGCTTTCCACCTGTACCTGTTCCAGGCTGAGTGCGTGGCCGGCCTCGCGGGCCAGGATCACCAGCTTGCGCGCCACGTCCACGCCCGAAAGATCATCGCGCGGGTCCGGCTCGGTGTAGCCCATCGACCGCGCCTGCGCGACCAGCTGCGAGAACGGCTGACTGCCATCGAAGCGATTGAACAGCCACGCCAGCGTGCCGGAGAAGATGCCTTCAATCGCCAGCACTTCATCACCGGTATCGACCAGATCACGCAGCGTGGTGATCACCGGCAGACCTGCGCCCACCGTGGCCTCGTAGCGGAAACGCGCGCCACTGGCCGCCGCGGCGGCGCGGATGCGCTGATAGCGCGGCAGAGGCCCGGCGCCGGCCTGTTTGTTCGGGGTGACCACGTGGATGCCGGCCGCCAACCAGCCCTCGTAGCGCTCGGCCACATCGGCACTACCACTGCAGTCAATCACCACCGCATGCGGCAGGTGCGCGGCCAGCAGGTGTTCGGTGAAGCGATCCAGATCGCTGGACTCGCCCGCGTCCTGCAATGCCTCCCGCCAGTCGGCGTGCAGACCATCCACTTCCAGGCGCATGCGCGAACGCGAGGCCAGCGCGCGCAGGCGCAGATCCACATTGGCCTTGGCCAGCAGCTGCGGACGGGCCGCCAGCAGCTGGTCCAGCAGCGCGGCACCGACATTGCCCGGCCCGATCACACCGACCGCAAACGTCTGCGGCGACAGCCAGAAGCCGGCATGCGCCGCGCGCAGCGCACGGGTGGCATCGGCACTGTCCACCGCCACCGAGATGTTGCGTTCGGACGAACCCTGCGCGATCGCCAGGATATTCACCTGCGCACGCCCCAGTGCCTCGAACAGGCGTGCGGCCACACCCGGCTGCCCGGCCATGCCGTCACCCACCGCCGCCAGGACGCTGACGCCCTCACTGACCTGCACGCGCTGCACCTGGCCCACGGACAACTCATGCGCGAACGCGTGCAGCAATGCCTCACGGCCACGCGCTGCTTCGGCGGCGCGCACCACGCAGCAGATCGAATGTTCCGACGAACCCTGCGAGATCATCACCACCGACACCTGCGCCTGGCGCAGGGCGGCAAACACGCGCTCGGCGGTACCGGGAACGCCGATCAGGCCGGTGCCTTCCAGGTTCAGCAGAGCCAGCCCGGGGCTCAGGGTCAGGCCCTTCACCGGCCCGCGCGGCGAGCGTTCGGCACTGATGCGCGTGCCCGGATGCGCCGGCTGGAAGGTATTGCGGATGAAGATCGGCAGGCCGAGGCGGATAGCCGGCGACATCGTCTGCGGGTGCACCACCTTGGCGCCGAAATAGGCCAGTTCGCAGGCCTCGTCGTAGCTCAGCGACTCCAGCTGCACCGCCTCGGGCACAAGCCGCGGGTCGGCCGACAGCACGCCGTCGACGTCGGTCCAGATGTGCAGTTCATCGGCGTTGAACAGCGCGGCGAAGATCGCGCCGGAGTAATCGCTGCCGTTGCGACCGAGCGTGGTGATGCGGTCATCGCGGTCGCGCGCGACGAAACCGGTGGCGACCAGGCGCGATTGTGGGTGCTGCAGGCGCCACTTGGCCAGGCGGTCGGCACTGGCTTCCCAGTCGACATCGACGCCCAGTTCACCATGCCCGACCACCAGCACATCTCGCGCATCGAGCACCGCGCAGTCTTCGCCCAATGAACGCAGGTGGGTGCCAAGCAGCTGCGCGGAGAACACTTCGCCCTGCCCCTGCACGCGGTCCAGCACCTCGCGCGGCAGTTCACCGATCACCGCCAGCGCCGCCAGCACTTCGGCCAGCTGCTCGAAACGGGCGTCGATCCATTCCACGGTCTCGCCCACCTGCTCGCCCAACAGCGCCACGGCAGCGCCACGATGGCGTGCGCGCAGTGCATGCCAGGCCTCGCGCCAACTTTCGTCGCCCCTGGCCGCCAGCTGCGCCAGTTCAATCAGGGCGTCGGTGACGCCCTTCATCGCCGAGACGACAGTGACCTGCAGCGATTCGGGACGGGCCCGCAGCAGGCCGGCAACATGGCGATAGCGTTCGGCATCGGCCACCGAGGTGCCGCCGAACTTGTGCACGACAGTGGACGGCGCAGCCAGGTCGGCCGGGGCAACGGGATGAGCGGGGGCGTGGGAAGACATGCAGACCTCGGTAGGAGGCCCCGTCGCATGCAGGTGTCGAGTTTCCCCGCCACCTGTATGGTGCGGGGCCGTGGTTTTCGGGAGTTACACGAAGACGACGGGCCGCACCAGGGCAGTGGTGACGGTGGTGGTGGTAATGGTGGTGGTGGCGACCGGCGCAGTCGAACGGCCCGCAATGGCGGGGGCGATCAGGCTGGCGTGGGCGGCATCAAGGACCATGGCGCACAGAAAACACTGTGCGCCGGCCCGCTGTCAAGTGCTGCGATGCAAAAAATCATTGCCGCGATCATCGCCCAACGTGCCGGCAATTGGTTGCATCTGAGACCAAGCCGGCATCAGCACGCCTGACGAGGGCATTCAGCCCGCATGTTCGGCGATCGCGCGCGGCGTGCGGTGCGCGTGCGCACACATCATCACGCCGGCCACCAGGAACACGATTGCCAGTGCTTCCAGCAGCGAAGGCCAGCGCTGTTGCCAGGCGAAGGCATACGCCAGCGCGAACAGCGTCTCGAACACGATCATCTGGCCCGTCAGGGTCAGCGGCAGGAGGCGGCTGGCGCGGTTCCAGAACGCAGTGCCAAGGATCGAGGCCACCACCGCCACGCCTGCACTGATCGCCCAGAAGCCCCCCCACTGTGCCGTTGTGTGGCTGCTGGTGTGACCGAAGAAGGCCATCGGCACCAGCAGCAGGGCCAGGCCGCCGGTGGTGACGCCGGTCAGCAGCGACCAGTCATAGCCGGACAGATCCGGCCGGCGCGCCAGCCAGCGGCTGTTGCCGATCGAGTACAGCGCCCACGAGAACAGCGCGCCGAATGCACACAGCAGGCCGATCAGGCGCTGCCGCCACGGGGTCGCCAGGTGCTCGGACATCAGCGCTTCCCAGCCAACCAGTGCCACGCCCAGCACGCACAGCCCAAGTGCCGGCAACAGCTGCTTCAGTGGTACAGCGCCCTGCTCGCGCACGCCAACCAGAGTGACCACCACCGGAATCAGGCCGACAATCAAGGACGCCGCCGCGCCACCGGCCCACTGCACCGCCGTCGCCAGCAGCAGGAAGTACACCAGATTCCCGGCCAGGCTCAACCACAGCAGGCCGATCCATTCGGCGCGGCCCAGCCGCGGGGCCAGCCGCTTCCAGCGCGGCAGCAGCAGGGCTACGGCGATCAGGCCGTAGACCAGATAGCGACCTGCTGACAGTTGCAGGGCATTGAACGACTGCAGCACGGCGGGCGCGAGGAAAACCACGCCCCACAGCGCGCCGGCGGCAACGCCATTGGCGATGCCCAGGGCCATCGGGTTGTTGCGCATTCGGGTTCTTCGGGGGGGAGAGAACGGGCCGCGCAGTGTAAGCGCTGGCCGACAGGCACTCTTGACCGAGGCTACTGCCCTGTCATCTCTGTAGAGCCGAGCCATGCTCGACTGCGATTGGCCACTGTGCAGACAAGGACAGCCGAGCGTGGGCTCGGCTCTACAAGTCAGCCGCCGCCCCTGCGCCACGCGGCCGGGGTCTGGCCACACTCGCGGCGCAGCGCGCGGGTCAGTGCGCTCTGCTCGGAATAGCCTGCGGCCAGCGCGATATCGCTGATCGGCGCCGTGCTGGTTCGCAGCTGATGCTTGGCCCAGCGTAACCGGCACGCGCTCAGCCAGGCCTGCGGGCTTAGCCCAAAATCACGCTGGAACAGCGCGTGCAACCGGCTCTCGCTGACCCCGACGAATCCGGCCATGCGCGCCACCGGCCACGCCTGGCCCGGATCTTTCTGCACCGCCGCGCACAGTCCCTGCATGCGCGCGCCACTGCCGGCCGGTGCAAACAGCTGCAGCAGCTGCGGCAACAGGGCCGGCACCGGCTGCCCAGCCTGCACCTCGGCCAGGCAGCGGCGCAGCCCCAGCGGCAGATGCAGCCAGCGCTGACGGCACAGATACTCCTGCGTGCCGTCATCAAGCACGCCCGGAGCACAGTCAACGATCACGAAACCATTGGGACCATCCGCCATCTGGTCATGCGCTTCGCCAGCGGCAACAAAAGCCCCCTGCAGCAGGTCCAGCCGACCACCGCGCCCTTCCATCTCGAACTGCAGCTCGCCCTGCAGCGGCAGCACCCATTGCGCATAGTCATGCCGGTCCAGGCCAGTGGCCTGTCCGTAGTGCCGCAGGTGGAAGATGGCGCCCATCCGGGCAGTGTGCGCGTGTAACAACGGCCGTGCAAACCGCTGCTATAGTCGATCCGTCATCCAACGCAGGGAGTGCAGGACATGACCCATCAGCACGTACTCGCGGTATTGGCCGCCAGCCTCGGCCTGGCGCTTGCAGTTCCGGCCCTGTCACAGGAACGCACCCCGCCCGCCCCGCACTGCATGGACGCGGTCGGCGTGCAGGAAGTGGAACAGGCCTCGCCGCGCTCGATCGCGCTGCGCGCGGCCTCCGGCCAGGCCTACCGCATCGACTTCAGCGAGGATTGCCCCGGTGTCCGCACTGCCACCACGCTGAAGCTGGAAGCACCCGCCGGCTGGGCCTGCGGTCGTCCCAGCGAGCGCGTGGTGGTCGATGGCCGCAGCTGCGCCGTCAGTGCGGTCACCCCGGTGCAGAACCGGGACTTCGCCGGCGTGGCCCGCGACAGTGACCGCCTGCGCACAGCCACCCTGCCCGCCGTGACCATCCGCGAACGCAAGGATATCCGCCGCGGATTCGGCGGCTCGCCGTCGTACTGCTTCGCCACCCGCAACGTCCGCGCGTGGTCGTCCGACGCGCAGGGCATGCTGGTGGAGACCAATCCGCGCCGCAATGGTGGCCACCGCTACTACCGTGTCGAGCTCGGCAGCCACTGTCGCCAGCTTGATCGTGCGCCGCAGCTCAGCTTCCGCTCCGGCATGCAGAACGGCCTGATCTGTGGCAATGCCGGTGACCGCATCCTCACCGCCGATTTCGAGAACGGTGACCTGCGCAGCGATGGGCTGGCCCCGCTGCCGCAATACACGCGCGGCGCCTGCACGATCCAGGCGGTCTACCCGGCCTCCAGCCAGGCGTCGAATTAACCGTCGACGCCGAGGAAGGCAAAGGGTGCGCTGGGCACGAAGTGACCCAGCGCATCACCGGCAAAGGTGTTTCGCTGGTCCTTTCCAAGGTCGAGCTTGAGTACCTGCCCGCCGAAATCAACCTTGTTCAGGTCGACCCAGAAGGTGTTCGGGGTCAATGCCGATTCGAAGAAGTACAGCCGCCGCTTGTGGTCGGCCACGGTGCGCCAACGCGTGGATGAGATGTTCGGCTCACCTGGCGTGGTGATGCCGTACGGCACCGACGCGTTGCGGATCACGCTGAACACGCTGGCCAGGGCCTCCACCGGATCCTCGGCCTTGGGAATGGCGTTGATGTAGAACGACGCGCGCGCGAAGCGGTCGGACGAGCGGTTGGTACCCGGCAGCATCACCGTGCCACCGATCTGCTGCCAGTAGCTGTTGAGTGCCAGCTGCTGCTCGAAGATCGGCGAATTGGTCATCACCTGGTAGCGGCGGTCGTGATGGATCACCTGGCGGCCGCCGATGTATTCGACAATGGCACTGTCGCCGGTCGCGTCGGACAGCGACAGATGCAGCGTTGCCTGCCGATCTTCGCCGGGCACCTTGTCGGTGACGATCGAGTATGGCTCACGCTTCAGCGCCGCCACCGCCTCGTCCACGGTCGCGAAATTATCCAGCACATACTGCGCCCACAGCGAGATCGCCAGGCCCGGCTTGTTGCCACGCTGCTGCGGATACTCCGATTCGACCAGCCACAGCAGGTTGGCCACCAGGCCCTTTTCGTTCATGCCATCGGTGGTAGACACGTCGTATCCGGTCGCCACCACGCTGCCATAGCGCGCGGTCCAGGCCAGCGACTTCGGACCGGCCTGGCCGGTGCGTGCAATACCACGCGGCAGCACGTAGAGGTTGGTCGCTACATCGACCTTCCAGTCCATCGAGCGCGCGGTGATCACATCACCGTTGTCGCCCAGGTACACCGCACGCGTGCAGGCCAGCGCCGGTGCTGCTGCGACCAGTGCAGCCGCAAGCAGTGCCATTTCCTTCCACTTCATCCGTGCCATGTCATTACGCTCCTTTCCCCGTGGTCCATGGATATGACCCCATGCGGGGTGACACAGCGGTGAAACCTCAGCGAAGCACGCGATCGTGGAGCCAGAAACCCGCAAGCATCGCCGGCACGAACCACAGCGCCTCGCGCGATCCCACCGCCAGCCCGGCGATGGCAGGGCCCGGACAATAGCCTGCCCATCCCCAGCCGATGCCGAACAACGCCGCGCCCAGCACCAGGCGCGGATCGATACCGCGCGCAGCTGGCAACTGGAAGCGCGTTGCGCACAACGGACGGGCGCGCCGCAGCACCCAGCGCTGGCCAACCGCGCTGACCAGCAGCGCAGCGGCCAGCACCCAGGCCAAAGTGGGGTCAAAATCGCCGGCGATGTCGAGGAAACCAAGGATGCGGCGAGGATCGGTCATGCCGGCCAACGCCAGGCCTGCGCCAAACAGTGCTCCTGCCGAGCCGGCAGCCACCGACACGCGGCTCATTCCAAGCCTCCACCGTGGCGGATCAGGAACGTGGTCAGCATCGCGCAGGCCATGAACACCAGCACCGCCAGCAGCGACCGCTTTGAGCCGCGGGCCAACCCGCAGACGCCGTGTCCACTGGTGCAACCATTACCCAACCGCGTACCGAAGCCGACCAGCAGGCCGGCGCCGACCAACTGCCACGCAGGCAAGGCGTCACGCAGCAGGACGCCGGGCGCTTGCCCTGGCGCGGCCTGCCACCACAGCACCAGCCCTGCAGCGGCAAGCAGGCCGAGCAGGAAGGCCCAGCGCCAACCACGCTCAGCCGGCGCGGCACGCACGCTGCCAGCGGCAATGCCACTGATGCCGGCCACCCGCCCCGTTGTGGCCAGCAACAGCACCGCCGCCGCACCGATCAACACGCCCCCCGCCGCCGCGGCCCACGGCAGGGTCATGATCTGCCTCCGCCCGATGCGTTCATTCGTTTGCCTTTTGATTTAGTTTTTTCTAAATTAGCTTCTTCTAAATCAAAAGGCCAGCCATGGTCAGCACCGAGCTCGACAGCGCCGCGATGGCCGAGCATGCCGCCCAGGCCGCAGCGCTGCTCAAAAGCCTGGCCCATCCTGCGCGGCTGCGCGTGTTGTGCCGCCTTGTCGAAGGTGAGGCGCCGGTAGCGGAATTGCAGGAGTTGACCGCCCTGAGTGCATCGGCGCTTTCGCAGCATCTGGCGGTGCTGCGGGCGATGGAGATCGTTGCGACCCGGCGCGAAGCACAGGCGATCCACTACCGCGTGATTGAAGGCCCCGCACTGGGCGTGCTGCAGGCACTGCATGCCGCCTACTGCGGCCGCAGACCGCGTTGATGCTCAGCCAGCGTGCAGGAGTGGCTGCACGACGTTGTCGAGCAGATCCACCGGCGTCGGCGCTGACAGGTCCCCGTCCAACGCGCGGGTAAAACCCGACCAGTCGCTGGATGAGAGCTGGCGCAACAGCGCCTCTTCCACCGGCAACGCGCGCATCGACCAGTACGGAAACTGACGCTGACCGAGGCGGCCGCGTGCAAGCTCGATGATGTCGACATGACTGCCAGCCTGCAGGATGCGCTCGAAGACCGAGTCGATCCCGTCCGGCGGCCCCTCGATGTACTGCAGGAAACGTTCGCCGTCACACAGCAGCACGCCGGTCACGCCCGCCATCTTGTTGAAGCGGGCTGCATCGTCGACCAGCACCTGCAACCGTTCAGCGGAAAGATCCGGCAGCGCCTGGCTGACGTAGGCGATGGCGCGCAGTGGCATGGTGCTTCCTTGACAAGATGTACACCCACGGTAGCAGTTGCGGACGAGTCCGTCTCAGCACCCGCGGGCGTTTCCTGAAGAATTCAGGTTGCCGCTGCAGGCGGCCCTTCTGCGCGTCTCGGCAACAGGGCTTCGAACACCACCTGCCCGGCCTCGTTGCGCGCTGCGATGCGCCCCCCGTGCGCGCGCACGAACTGATCGACGATGTACAGGCCCAGCCCCAGGCCCTTGCTCTGGTGGAAGCTGGCCTTGAACGGCTCGAACAACCGCGGCAGCAGCGCGTCGTCGATCCGGCCGGCGTTGCTCACCCGCAGCAGCACGCTGCGGGGGTCGCGTCCGTCCACCTCCACCCTCGCCTCGCTGCCATGGGTAAGCGCGTTGCCGACCAGGTTGGCGGCAACCTGGCCGAGACGGTCCAGATCGCCCTGCAGCCGCGTATCACCATGCATGTCCAAGTGGATCCGGCCCGCCCCATGCGCGCTGCCTGCTTCAGCTACTACCGCGCGCGTCACCTCGGCCAGATCGCAGGCACTTGCCTCCAGCCTCAGGCCACCGCTGCGGATGCGCGAGAAATCGAGCAGCTGCTCGACCATCCGCGCCATCCGCAGGGTGCTGGCTTCCAGGTACTGAAGGGTCTGCTGCGCGCCTGCGTTGTCTTCCGGAAGCTCCAGCGCCAGCTTGTCGGTGCACAGCAGGATCGCCGACAGCGGCGTGCGCAGATCGTGGGTCAGCACCGCGGCCATTGTTTCGTTGAGTTTGAGCGCGCGTTCCAGCGCCTCGTTGCGCGCCTTCAGCAACTGCCGCTGCTGGTAAAGCTCGATGAAGACGTTGACCTTGCTCAGGATCACCTGCGGCGCCACCGGCTTGTGCAGGAAATCCACTGCGCCGCTCTCGTAGCCTTTGAAGGCGCGCAGCGGATCGTCAGGCGAGGCGGTCAGGAAGATGATCGGCACGTCGCGGCTGCGATGGGAACCGCGCATCAGTTCGGCCAGGGTGAAGCCATCGATCTCCGGCATGTGCACGTCAAGCAGGGCCAATGCCACCTCGTGCTCGAGCAGCAGCTCAAGCGCCTGCGCGCCGGAGCCGGCCAGCAGCAGGTTGACCCCTTCGCGCTGCAGCAGGGCCTGCATGGCTACCAGGTTCTGCGGCACGTCATCGACGATCAGCAGGTTGACCGGGGTCTGCGACTGCGCAGGGTCCGGTGGCAGCAGGTTCATGCAAACAACTCCTTCAGGCGACGACACATCAGTTCAAGGGGCAGCACGGCATCGGCGCCGGCGTGCTGCAGGGCGGAAGCCGGCATCATCGACGCCTCGGCCTCCTCGGGACATTGCAGCCAGGCATGGCCACCGGCATGGCGCACGGCGGCAACGCCCTCGCTGCCATCACTGCTGGCACCGGTCAGCAGCAGGGCCAGTACCTGCCCGCCGAACACCGCGGCAGCGGAGTCGAACAGCGGGTCGATGGCCGGACGCGAAAACAGCACCGGCGCATCCACCGACAACGCCACCGATTCCTCGTCCTCCACCAGCAGGTGGTAATCCGGCGGCGCGAACGTCACCGTGCCCGGCTGCAGCGGCTGCTTGTCTTCGGCTTCGCGCACCGGCAACGCGCAGTACGGCGCCAGCACCTCGGCAATGCGGCTGGTGCGGTCTCGCGGCAGGTGCAGGACGGCCAGTACCGGTACCGGCAGCGTCGCCGGCAGTGCACCGAGCACCGCCTGCAGGGCCGCCACGCCACCGGCGGACGCGCCGATCACCAGCACGGCCGGACGCACCCGCAGCGTCATCAGGCCACCTTCCGGTACAGACGGTGCTCTCGCGAACAGACCTCGAAGGCGTCGTGATGGCACCCGAACTGCAGCGACTCCTTGCTGCCCAGGCCAAGGAAGCCACGGTGCACCAGCGCTTCGCGGAACAGGCCGACGGCGCGGTCCTGCAGGTCGCGGTTGAAGTAGATCAGCACGTTGCGGCACGACACCAGGTGCACTTCGGAGAACACGGTATCGGTGGCCAGGCTGTGGTCGGCGAACACCACGTTGCGGCGCAGCTGGCGGTCGAACACCGCACCGTCGTACGCCGTGGCGTAATAGTCGGACAGCGACGCCGTGCCGCCGGCGGCCAGGTAGTTGCGGCTGAACTGGGCCATCCGGTCGATGCCATAGGCCCCCGCCTCGGCGGTGGCCAGCGCGGCCGGATTGATGTCGGTGGCATAGACGATGCTGCGATCAAGCAGGCCTTCTTCGTGCAGCAGGATCGCCAGCGACCAGACTTCCTCACCCGTGCTGCAACCGGCCACCCACAACTTCACCGAGGGATAGGTACGCAGTACCGGAACCACCTGCTCGCGCAGCTCACGGAAGTACGCGGGGTCACGGAACATCTCCGAGACCTGCACGGTGAAGAACTGCATTGCCTGGGTGAACAGGTCCGGCTCGTGCAGCAGGCGGTACTGCAGGTCGACCAGCCGTTCGCACTCATAGCGCTGCATCGCCTGGCGCATGCGCCGGCGCAGCGACGACACCGCATAACTACGAAAATCGTAGTGATAGCGCTGGTACAGCGCTTCCAGCAGAACCTTCAGTTCCAGGTCGAACAGCCCCTGCTCGTTCATTGCCGCGAGCACCAGACCCGGCACAGCGAGACCAGCTTGTCGACGTCGATGGGCTTGGCGATGTAATCGTTGGCACCGGCCTGCAGGCAACGCTCGCGGTCATCGGGCATGGCCTTGGCGGTCAACGCGATGATCGGCAGGTCCTGCAGGTGACGCTGCGCGCGGATCTCGCGCATCGCGGCCAGGCCATCCTTCTCCGGCATCATGATGTCCATCAGCACCAGGTCGACCTCGCGCTCGGCCAGGCGGTCCACTGCCTCCTGTCCATTGCGCGCGATCTCCAGCGTCACGCCCAGCGGCTCGAGCACGCTGGACAGCGCGAAGATGTTGCGTACGTCGTCCTCGGCCAGCAGCACGGTGCGTCCATCGAGCACGGTGTCGCGCCGGCGCGCCTCGCGCAGCAGGCGCTGCTGGTCGGTCGGCAGGCTGGCCTCCACGCTGTGCAGGAACAGGGTCACCTCATCCAGCAGGCGCTCGGGCGAACGCGCGCCCTTGATGATGATGCTCTTGGAATAGCGGCGCAGGCGCTGTTCTTCCTCACGGCCGAGCGCGCGACCGGTATAGACGATCACCGGCGGGAAGCCGACGTCATCGTTGCCGGCCATGTGTTCGAGCAGGTCGTAGCCGCTGCCGTCAGGCAGCGACAGGTCCATCACCATGCAATCAAAGGTCACCGTGCTGAGCTGCTCCAGCGCGCCGGCAAGGGTTCCCACGGCGACGATCTGCAGCTGATCACGGCCCAGCAGCAATTCCAGGTTGTGGCGCAGTTCGCTGTCGTCCTCGACGATCAGCAGGCGCCGCACGTCGCGCTGGCTGGTCTGTTCCAGTTGCTCGATGGCGGTCACCAGGCGCTCGCGCGTGGTCGGCTTGATCGCGAAACCGATCGCGCCAAGCTCACGCGCCACTTGGCTGCGATCCGTTGCGGAGACCACGTGCACAGGAATGTGGCGGGTGTCTGGGTTGCGCTTCAGGCGTTCCAGCACGCTCAGGCCGGACACGTCCGGCAGGCCGATATCGAGCAGGATGCCGTTTGGCCGCAGTTCGCTGGCCAGGGCCAGGGCCTCTTCCGCCGTGCCGGCCACCACGCAGTCGAAATCCAGTTCATGGGCCAGGGCCACAAGGGCCTCGGCGAACGTGGCGTCATCCTCGACGGCCAGGATCAGGCGGCCGGGGTGCTGGCGACGACCGCGGTCATCGGCCACGCTGGGCGCCGTCGTCGCCGGCGCCACCGCAGCAGCCGTTGCCGGCACCGGATTCGACGGCACAGCGGCCTGAACCGGCGACACCACGGGGGCGGCGGCGATGTCAGCCACCGTCGAGGCGGGCGCGCCCTGCAACGGCAGCTCCAGGATGAAGCAGCTGCCGCGGCCCGGTTCGCTGTCGACCTGGATGCTGCCGCCCATGCGCTCGGCCAGATCGCGCGAGATCGACAGCCCCAGGCCGGTGCCACCGTAGCGGCGGCGGGTGCTGCCATCAGCCTGGCGGAATGCCTCGAAGATGACCTGCAGCTGCTCGCGGGCAATGCCGATACCGCTGTCGCAGACCTCGAAACGGATGCGCCCCTGGCCGGCCGCGCGCACGTGCAGGCTGACCTTTCCGTGCTCGGTGAACTTCACCGCGTTGGCCAGCAGGTTCTTCAGGATCTGCTGCAGGCGCTGGCTGTCGACCACCAGCTGGCTGGGGGCGAGCGCATCGGCCTCGATCTGCAACGCCAGGCCCTTCTGCCGCGCCATCGGCTCGAAGGTCTCGCGCAGGCGCTGCAGCACGCTGCCCGTCACCACCACTTCATCGGCCAGCTCGACGTGGCCGGCCTCGATGCGCGACAGGTCCAGGATGTCATTGATCAGCGCCAGCAGATCGTTGTTGGACGACAGGATCGCACGCGCGTACTTCACCTGTTCTTCGGTGAGCGTGCCGTCCTTGTTGTCGGCCAGCAGCTTGGCCAGGATCAAGGAGCTGTTCAGCGGCGTGCGCAGCTCATGCGACATGTTGGCCAGGAATTCGGACTTGTAGCGCGAGGTCGCGGCCAGTTCGTTGCTGTTGCGCACCAGCTGGCTCTGCGCGACCAGCAGCGCCTGCTTCTGTGCCTCCAGCTCGTGGGTGCGCTCTTCCAGCTGCACGTTGCTCTGTTCCAGCTCGGCCTGCTGTTCTTCCAGATGGGCCTGCGACTGCTGCAGGCTGCGGCTCTGTTCCTCCAGTTCCTCGTTGGCCACGCGCAGCTCCTCCTGCTGGGCCTGCAGCTCCTCGCCCTGGCGCTGGGATTCCTCCAGCAGCACCACCAGCTGCGCGCGCAGCAGCGATGCACGCAGCGCCATGCCGATGGTCTCGGCGCAGCGTTCCAGCAGTTCAATATCGAGCCGCTGCTGCTCGCCGGCGCGGGTGCGCCCCAGCTCAATGATGCCCACCACCGCACCATCGCTGCTGATCGGTGCCAGGACGCGTTCGCGCACCGGCAACCGGCCCAGGCTGGTCTGCAGCTCAAGCACCGTATCGTGGCCGCCGTGCAGGTGACGGATGCGTTCATCCCGCGCCACCTGCCCGGCCACGCCTTCCTGCAATGCCAGCGACGCCGGCATGCCGGACGGCAACGCCAGGCCGCCGGTCAGCTGCAGTCGCCCGCCTTCCAGGCGGTAGACGGCGGCGACGTCTGCCTGCAGCTGGGCACCCAGGCTGGTTGCCGCCGCTTCGGCAATCTGCTCGGGACCCAGGTCACCGCGCAGGCTCGTGGCCACCGCGTTCTCCGCTTCCTGCAGCCACAGCGCCCGCATTGCTTCGCGACGTGCCTGGATGGCACGGGAGACGATCAGCGCAATCATCAGGAATGCGACGCCACCGATGCTGCGGTTGACGAACGAGAACGCCGAGTTGGAGCTGGCCGGCGCGACGTTGTAGCCAATGATCAGCAGGACGCAGGCAAGGACGGCCACGATGAACGGCGCCCGCGCACTGCGCTGGAACACGGTCACGCCCACGGCCAGGAAGTACGCCAGCCATACCGCATAGCCGAGCGGCACCACCAGCTCCAACGCGATGGTCGCGGCCAGCAGCACGGCGGAGGTCATCCAGATCCAGCGGTCACGCGTAGTCGCACCAGGACGCATGCAGGTCGGTTCCAGAACACAGAGGGTGGGTGATGTTACTCCGTGTCGTATTCAGCCGCACAGGACAAATGGCACGTGTCGCGCCTCCACGTTCCCTTCACACTTGAATGCCTAGTTTCACGTGCCTCTCAGGGGTAACACTTATTTTTACGTGGACGCTGCCGCCTCTACGACGTCCGTGCTGACGGACCCTTCCCGCCAACTGCGACTGCTGATTGACAGCGTGCGCGACCATGCGCTGTACCTGCTTGATCCTGATGGGATCGTCTGCAGCTGGAACCCCGGCGCGGAGCGCATCAAGGGCTATTCAGCCGACGAAGTGGTAGGCACCTACTTTGGTCGCTTTTACCTGGCCGCTGATCGCGAGGCCGGGGAACCACAACGCCTGCTCCGCCATGCAGCGCAGCATGGCCACGTTGCCAGCGAAGGCTGGCGGGTTCGCCGCGATGGCTCATCCTTCCGTGCCAGTGTGGTGATCGAGCCGGTGGTTGAAGCGGGCGAGCTGCTCGGCTTCGTCAAGATCACCCGCGACATCACCGAGCAGTGGCAGGCACAGCGCCTGCTGCGTGATGCCCAGCGAGCACTGCGCAATACCCAGCAGTTCGAGACCGTCGGCCGTCTCAGCCGCGGCCTGTCGCACGAGTTCAACAACCTGCTGACCACCATCGGCAACGCACTGGACCTGCTGTCGCTGCGCGTGAACGGTGACGATGCGCGCGCCGCCGAACTGCTTGATGCGGCGCAGACCGCAACTGATCGCGGTGCGCTGCTGACCCGCCAGCTGCTGGCCTTCAGCACCGGACAGACCCTGATCCGCGAGGCTCTGGACCTCAACGCGCTGATACAGCAATGGCTGCCAGGCCTGCAACGCGCCTGCCCGCCCACGGTGGTGCTGGATGCCCAGCTGGCGCCCGGCCTGCCGGCGATCAACACCGATGCGCTGCAGCTGCAGACGGCGCTGGCCAATCTGGTCGCCAATGCTGCCGACGCTACCCTCGAAGGCGGCCGCATCCTGATCGGCACCGCGCTGGAGCATCGCCTCGACCCGGATGCAGACTCCACGCTGCAACGTGGCTATGTCACCCTCAGCGTCTGCGATGAGGGCCACGGGATGGCGGCCGACATCGCCGAACGGGCGACCGAGCCGTTCTTCACCACCAAGGACATCGGCAAAGGCAGCGGCCTGGGCCTGAGCCAGGTGTTCGGATTCACTACCCAGAGCGGCGGCTTCGTCGACGTGTCCACCACGCCCGGTGTCGGCACCACGGTCAGCCTGCTGCTCCCCGCAATGGAGGACCCTGCCGATGACCGATGACCCGATCCGCGTACTGATGGTGGAAGACCAGACCGATCTGCGTGAAATGATCGGCCTGGCCCTGCGCGACCTCGGCATCGACGTGGCCACGACCGCCGATGGCCACGAGGCGGCGGAACTGCTCAAGGGCGAAGCGCGCTTCGACGTGGTGTTCAGCGACGTCAGCATGCCCAACGGCATGTCCGGCATCGAGCTGAGCGAGCATGTGGCGCGCGAACAACCGCAGGCGCGGATGATCCTGTCGTCCGGTTATGCGCGCTCGCAGCTTCCACCCCTGCCGGAACAGGTGGAGTTCCTGCCCAAGCCTTATCGCCTGCGCCAGCTGGTGCAGCTGCTGAAGCAGGCGTAAGCCACGGCGCCCCGGCCGGGCGCCCCTACGGTCAACCTTTCATCGCCCCCCGCTGGAACGAAGCCAGCAGCGTAGAGGCTGCCGCCGCCGGCGCCAGCCGACCGCGTGCCAGTGACCAGGTAATGCCGTAGAAACAGGTCCAGTAGAAATCGGCCAGCCACACCGCACTGAACTCGACGTTGAACACGCCGGCCTTCTGGCCGCGCAGGAAAAAGGCCTCGAAACGCTCGCCGATCGGCGCCCAGCGCTCGGGCAGCAGGTGCAGGTCCCCCTGTCGCTGCTGCTCTTCCATCATCCGCGCGAACAGCAGCGTCACCAGTTCCCAGTCCGCCAACAGCGTGGCGGTGACCTGCTCCAGCACGTGGCGTGCATCAACGCGCTCATCGAACCAGACCGCCGCCGCTTCCAGACGCTCGAAACCGGCTGCGAACAGGGCCACGTCGATTGCCTCCCGGGTCGGCGCAAACCGGTACAGGGTCGCGCGGCTGATGCCCGCCCCGCGCGCGAGTTCGCTGAGCGTGCAGCGCGGATGGCTGACCAGAGTGGCTGCCAGGGCGTGGTGCAGGTCGCGGCGGTTGCGTGCTGCGGCAGGTCGCATGAAAGCACTGAGGTGTGGGCTCGCCCTCACGCTAGCATGAATCATCAATTAATAAATTGAATCAAATATGATTCACCCGAATCACGGATGCGCTACAACGGTGATGCGTCCGGTGCACCCGGGTCGGTGCACGGCAGGGAACGCGTCACAGGCATCGAAGGAGCCAACGCCATGCTGCATCCACTACGCGATATCGCCGTGCTGTTCGACGCCGGCGACACCGGACACCGCGTTCTCAACATCGCCGCCCATCTGGCGCAGGCGCAGCAGGCGCATCTGGTCGCAGTCTCCACGGCCCTGCATCCCACCGACATCGCCAACGGCTTCGCGCGCGGTGCCGGCATCGCCGCCGCGCTGGACCATGAGGCGCGCGCGGATGCCGCCTGCACCGCGCAGTTGATGCAGAACCTGCGTGCCGTGTCCGAGCCGCTGCAGATCAGCACCGAACTGCGCATCGTCTCGGACTATCTGGGCGGCGCCGACCTGGCGCTGCAGTCGCTGTACTGCGACCTGATCATCGCCGGCTATCCGCACACACCAGGCGCGCCCACCGGCTGGCATCCACTGGGCACGCTGCGCCAGACCGGCGTGCCGATGCTCCTGGTGCCACCACACTGGCAGGGCGACCAGGTCGGCCGTCGCATCGTGGTGGCCTGGAATGCCAGCAAACAGGCACGTCGTGCGGTGGCCGATGCGTTGCCGTTGCTCGCGCGTGCGCAAGCGGTGCACCTGTTGATGGTCGACACCCCCAAAGCCGAGGCCACACCGGGCGCAGAGATGGCCCAGCATCTGTCGCGGCATGGTGTCGAAGTCGAGATCCAGACAATCAGTTCGAGCCAGGGCGGCGTTGCTGCAACCATCCGCCAACACGTATTGGATGCCGACGCCGACCTGCTGGTGCTGGGCCCTTACAGCCGCAGCCGGGTGGTCGAGCGCGTGCTCGGCGGAGTCACCGAGGATCTGCTGGCCAAAGTACCGGCGCCGCTGTTCGTATCACATTAGTGCCGCCCTGCCCCGCCCGGCGGTAACCGGTCAGCGATTGGCCGGTATGCCGCCGGAAATAGCGGCACAGGTAGGACGCATCCTCGAAACACAGGCGCTCGGCGATGCGACCGATCGGCAATTCGCTGTAGGTGAGCAGTGCCTTGATCTCCAGCACCACCTGGCGATCAATCAACGCCTTCGGCGTCTCGTCGAAGCACTCGCGGGTCAACTGCGAGAGATAGAACGGGGTGATGCACAGCGCGTCTGCATAGGACTGCACGTCACGCTGGCGGGTACTGCGCTGCCCGACCAGCTCCCAGAAGTTCCAGGCCAGGCGCTCGCGTCGGCTGACCTGCGCAAGCGCCCTCTTCTGCTTCGGCAGCAACGTGGCCATCTTCAGGAAGAAACTCTGCAGCAGATTGCGCAACATCACGTGGCGATGCCGTCCACCGTTGTGCTGCGCGTCCATCATCAACTGCAGCCATCCCTGCAGCAACGGCACATCCAGCGGTGACGGCCGGCAGTGCGGCTGCTCGTGCAGGAACTGGAACAGCGCATTGGGCAGCACATAGGCCACCTCCGATGCCAGCGCCTTGGGCATCAGGCAGACCATCGCCAGAAAGCCGCGCGAGCGTTGCCGCAGCAGCGCCAGCGTGTCCTCGGCCAGCACCAGCACGTCATGGCGCTGCACCGCTACCTCGCGGAAGTTCAGAGCAAAGCGCGCGCGCCCCGAGACGCATACCAGCACCGCCAGATATGCGTGACCGAACGACAACGGGACGCCCTGCCCTTCGGCCAGCGTGCTGAACTCCAGGCGCATGGATTCGTCCTGGTCCAGAAGCTGCGGTACGCGGTCCATGGGCCGATCCGGCTGTATTCCGGGCCCCAGCATACCGGGACGGCGGTGAGTTGCGAAAAGTACCGAAACCATCAAGGTCCCGCTCTGGGCCGCACGCGCCTGGCGACCTAGCCTGTGCACTCTCTTTGCCCCCTGGAATCGACATGCAGTTGCACACCGAACGCTTGATCCTTCGCCCCTGGCGAGACACCGACGCCGCCGATCTGTACGAGTATGCCCGCGACCCGCGCGTGGGTCCGATCGCCGGTTGGCCGGTACACACCAGTGTCGAGGAAAGTACCGAAATCATCCGCACCGTCTTCAACCGGCCGGAGGTCTACGCACTGCAGAACCGCGAAGACGGCCGCGCCATCGGCTGTGTCGGGATCCTGATCGGCGCCGACAGCAACTTCGAGATCAGCGACCGCGAAGGCGAGATCGCCTACTGGATCGGCGTACCGTACTGGGGCCGCGGTTTGGTACCCGAAGCGGTGCGCGAAGTGATGCGGCATGCATTCATGCAGCTGGAGCTGGACGCACTGTGGTGCGGCTACTTCGCTGACAACCTGCAATCACTCACCGCGCAGAGCAAATGCGGTTTCCAGCATCACCATACCGAAGTGAACAAGTTCAACAGCTTCCTTGGCGATTACTGTACCGAGCACATCAGCCGCATCACCCGGGAGCAATGGTGTGCCCTGCAGGCCGCCACACCGGCTTGAACGGGATTCAGCCCGACCTGCGCTGCATGAACAGAAGTTCCGGCGTTGAGGACGCTTCAACCTGCTGGAAACCGAGATCGCGGTACAGGGCCACGGCGGCCGTGTTGTCACGATAGACGCGCAGGGTGAGCCGCTGGATACCGTCTTCGCGCAGCGCCTGTGCACTCAAGGCCTGCATGAGCAGCCGGCCAAGGCCGCGCCCGCGCGCCAGTGGGGAAACAATGATGCGGCCCAGGTGCGCGGTGCCGGCGTCGGTCATCCAGTACTGGCCAAAGCCTACACAAAGGTCCTGCTCGTCCAGCAGCGCCCAGCCCGGCCGCGACTCGAGTTCGAGCACCTGCGCGAACCGTTCCGGCGGCAAGGGAAACGGCACGCCTGGGCCCGCCCAGCGCTGGGTGGTTTCGGCGGATTCGGACCAGCGGGCGACGGCGGCGTAGTGGGAAGGCTGGACGGGGCGAAGGTTCGGTTGCATGACACTCATGGTGCGCCATTTGCACCTGGCAGACACCGATGCCGAGGATGCCATTGCCCTCTCCGCACAACTGGCGCCGCTGTGGTCGTTGTATGACCGGTTTGGCGGGATTCGCGTCATGGCCTGCGCGGCTGCGGTGCTGGGTGGGCTGGGGTTGTTGTAGAAGCCTGGAGAACGGTTGCCATGCGGTATGGCGGGTGGCGACCCCTGCCCGATTCGAACGGGCGACCTTTTTCTTCGAAGGCTGACGACGGCTCCAGTGGTAACAACGCCCGCGGCTTCTTTCGCGAGGGAGGCTTTGCCTTTTGGTCGGTCATCCGCCCAGTTTTCCGGTAGACGGCAATGATCTGGGCGGTGCAGCACATGACAGCCATCTAGCCGCAGTGCCGTTCTGGCTAAGTGAAGGAGATCTACCGCGTCAGCCGCGCGGTGACCGCGCCGCGGAACAAACGCGAGTCTGTTGCTGAAGATCGCCTGACATTCGCGATACCAGAACGCGAATTGTTCTCTGTAAGGCCCGCGAAAGTCCGGGACCCTATCCTTTGCCCTCTTCCGTAGCACAACACAAGCAGCGGCACGCTATTCGCGCATCAGTCTTTGCATGGGGGCAACGTGGCGAGCTTGAGTTGGTTCGACGGAATGGTCCTCGGCTTCTTGCTCGGCGTCGCTGCAAGCGCAATTGCCGTATTCCTCGCGCTTCGTGAGAAAAAGCGGGATAAATGACCACAGTGCAAGCTGCGGGCCGCCTGAAATTAGCGGGGGCTTACACCATCAGCGCAGCGAAGTTCCGCCCAGGGCCGCTTTCAGCGCTGGAAGGAAATGGCGCTTCAAGACATCGTGTAACCTGGCAAATGCCGCAAGCCATTGATTTATGGTGACCCCGGCCCGATTCGAACGGGCGACCTTCCCCTTAGGAGGGGGACGCTCTATCCAGCTGAGCTACGGGGCCATTGGCAGCGGGAAAGGATACCTCGTCTGGCTGAATGGACCAAGCGCCGGGCGTCCTGCACGGCTCCCGAAGTAGATATGCTGGCCCGCCGCGACCCGTTGTGAACTGGATGTCCGACGTCTGGCGAACCCTCTCTGCCCTCGGCGACAGCCGCTGGCTGCTGCCGATGGCCCTGGTGCTGCTGATCACCCTGCCCCGCGCAGACGCACGCCTGAAATGGCGATGGCTGCTGGCCATCGCCGTCACCGCCGGCGTCACGCTTGCCTCAAAGGTGGCCTTCATGGGCTGGGGGATTGGCATCAAGAGCGTGCACTTCACCGGCTTCTCCGGGCATGCCGCGATGTCCAGTGTTGTCTATCCGGTCGTTGGTGCGCTGCTCGCCGGACCGGGCAAGCGCGCACGGGCGTTCGGCGTGGCAATCGGCGTGCTGTTGGCCATCGCCATTGCCTGGTCACGAATCCCGTTGCATGCGCATAGCCTCTCTGAGGTCATTGCCGGGCTGATGCTTGGACTGGGCTGCAGTGCGTGGGCGTTGTACGGCGCGCGTGCGTCCCGCCGCGCAGCTCTCATTTCCATTGCCGCCGCTGTACTCGCCGGCGCGGCACTTCCCCTCGCCCAGCCGAACCTGCACACCCATCAAGCGGTGATCGCGCTGGCAAAGTTCATTTCTGGAAGAACAGAGCTCCACGCTCACCCGTGAGAACTGCCAACAGAGCCGCACATCTTCTTCACTTTCCTTGACAGGAGGAATGAACAGCGGCCAACATAAGCCCGGAAAAACTTACCTCACGGAGTAGGAGACCCCGTAGATGAAGAAGATGATTGCCGCTCTGGCCCTGCTGGGCCTGTCCTCGCCGGTGTTTGCCCAGGAAGCTCCGGTTGCCACTGCGGAAACCAGCGCTGAAGTCGCTGGCGCAGAAGCGGCTGGCGCCGCCGCCACTGGCACCCTGACGACCGTCGCTACTGTTGGCCTGGGCATTGCTGCCGCTGGCGTGCTGTACAGCGTTGCCGCTGACAGCAGCAAGGATGATGCAGGCAACAACAATGGTGGCGGCACCACGCCTCCGGGTCCCGGCGGCACTACCGGCACTACCGGCACTACCGGCACCACCGGCACCAACTGATCCGCTGAGCAGATCAGGGTCATCACGCCCCCGCCGGGCGCAGATCTGGCGGGGGCTTTTGTTTTGCCCAGCAGGGCAAGGAAGAATCATCGATGGACTGCAAGCGTCTTTGCGCCGCTTTGGCGCTGGCCCTTTCTCTCTCCGGATGCATGTTTGCACCCGGCCAGCACATGCGTTCGAGCGCGTTCGCACGCGACGACCAGCCGGTTGGCAATGACCAGATCGAGCTGATTCCGATCACGCCGAAGCTCATCGCCATGGATCGGGCTGCACGCGATGTGCCCGGCCTGCCGACAGCGCTGACCAGCTACCAGCCCGGTCCTTACGAGATCGGCGCCGGCGACGTCCTGTACATCACGGTTTGGGATCACCCGGAGCTGACCGTTCCGGCAGGCCCCCAGCAACAGCTCAATGCGGCGGGCCGTCCCGTCCAGTCCGATGGATCGCTGTTCTATCCCTATGTCGGCAAGATCTCTGCCGCAGGCAGGACACCGAGCCAGCTGCGCGAGGAACTCACAAGCAAGCTTGCGCGCTACATTGAAGCACCCCAGGTCGATGTCTCCATCCTGACCTATGCTAGCCAACGCGTCTGGGTCACTGGCGCGTCGCGCCAGGCCGCCACTGTGCCGCTGACCGTCACGCCGCTGACGCTGGGCGACGCAATCAGCCAGTCCGGACTGGACGCCACCCAGGCCGACCTGTCCGGCGTCCGGCTGACCCGCGACGGCGTCACCTACACCATCGACCTGGATCGCCTTGGTCGCCAGGGCGGCGGTGCCACGAATATTTTCCTGAAGTCCAGCGACCACTTGTACGTGCCTTACCTGGATCGCAAGGAAATTTTCGTGGTGGGCGAAGTCAACCAGCCCGGCGCGATGAGCTTCAAAACCAGCGACATTTCGCTCAGCCAGGCACTCGGCCGTGCACGCGGGCTGCAGCAAAGCACCTCAAACGGAAATGCCGTCTACGTGATCCGCGGCTCGCAGGATCTGCAGAGCACGCCTTCCACCGTGTACCACCTGGAAGCCAGATCGCCGGCCGCGTTTGCCGTTGCCAGCCAGTTTGAACTGCTTCCCGGTGACGTTGTATTCGTCGGTGCGGCCGGGGTCACTCGCTGGAGCCGGTTTGTGAACCAGCTGCTTCCCTTCACGTCGATCATCAGTAACGCGGCAAGCGCGCGTAACGATCTCGACAATTGATGGCAGGCACAAGATGAGCAGGAGCGCTCTCGCCGCGCTATCGTCGGCGCAACGCGGCGTTGCCGCATTGCTGTTGATTGCATTCGGTCTGTCGGGCTGCGGCGTGGTGGGCCGTACCAGCATCAAGACGGCACAACTGGCCCTGCAAGGCCGCCCCGACATTACACCCAGCGCCGAAGAGGTCGCCAAGAAGCGCTATCCGCAGATCAAGGTGCTCGGTCCTGATGGCGGTGCCGTGCTGGTGCTGGGCAATATCGATGCCGGCCGCCAAGCTTGGTACAGCAGTGAGCGCAGCATCATCTTCCTGCACGACGGCCTGCTCGTCGGCACCTTTGGTGGCAACCCCGAGCTGCAGAACATGTGGATCGAGGGCGATAACCCATTCAGGGCACTGCACAAGCTTGATCGTACAGTAATTGTGCATCGCCGCTACGACCTGATGCCGGGCTACCGCTATGGCGTAGAGGTGCAAGGCACGCTGGAGCCGATGGGCAGTGAAGCCATCGAGATTCTCGGCAAGCGCCGCAGTGTGCTGCACGTGCGCGAAACACAGCGCGGCAGGCACTGGAAGGCCGAGAATCATTTCTGGGTAGACCCGGATACCGGCTTCATCTGGAAGAGCCGCCAGGCAATCGCGCCAGGCACCAGCGTGGAAATCACCCAGCTCAAGCCCTATAGCCCGGATCTGCCACACCGATGAGCCCGCGTCTGCTTGCCCTGCTGCTGGGCACGATAACTGCAGCCACCGCCACGGCCGCTCCACAGGTATCGGTGGAGGTGATGGGTCATGTCAGCCATCCCGGCGTGCAGATCATGCCGGCCGGCGCACGCCTCAGTGATGCCATTCTGGCCGCAAGCCCGCAGCCCTCCGCCTACCCATTGGCGGCCGCCTGGCTGCGTGCCTCCGAGCGGATCGCGCAGACTCGCCTGAAGACCGGTGTCCTGTTCGATTTAGCTCAACTGATGGAAGACACATCCGCCGACGCGGATGATGCAGGTGTCGCCCGCACCCTTGCGGACGACATCGAGCGCATGCCGGTCACCGGTCGTGTCCCCGCGCTGTTGACCGCTCGCGCGATCGAAGTGGCAGACGCAAGCAATCGCCCCCTCGGCGACGGAGATCGCTTGGTCTATCCCGGACGTCCCACCACGGTGACCGTCGTGGGAGTCGTTGCCGAGCCCTGCACGCTGCGCCATGTCGCCCAGCAAGCGCCGCTCGACTACCTGCGCCACTGTCCTGCCCTGCGCGCCGCGAGCAAGGACCACCTGTACGTGATCGAGCCGGACGGCAGAGTCGAGAAGATCGGCATTGCGCTCTGGAATCGCTCGGCCCCCTCCTCGCTGGCCCCTGGAGCAGTGCTGTACGTACCTTTGCGACCGGGCGCCCTGGCCAAGGTGAATCCTGGCCTCAATGAAGAAATTGCAAGCTTCCTCGCAACCCAGGTAATGGAATTACCGGGAGTTTCGCCTTGATCACCTCCACCTATAGGCCGCTGGCGCGCGCCGGCGTGGCCCTGCTCAGCCTGAGCATCAGCACTGTCCTGCAGGCACAGACCGCGCCTGCACCAACCGCAAGTGACTGGGGCGGTATCGGCTTGCTGCAGACGCCTACCGCACGCATGGCAGAAGAAGGCGAATTGGCGTTCACCGCCAGCCACACTTCGCCTTACAGTCGTTACAACCTCGTGCTGCAGCCGCTCCCATGGATGGAGGGCGCGTTCCGCTATGTATCGGTGGCAAATCGGCGCTATGGCCCGGAATGGCTCAGCGGCAGCCAGAACTACAAGGACAAGTCGATCGACGTGAAGATCCGCTTGCTGCAGGAAAGCCGCTGGGTTCCGGAAGTCTCCGCAGGCTTCCGCGACCTGGGCGGCACCGGCCTTTTCTCCAGCGAATACCTGGTGGCAAGCAAGCGGATCGGCGCCTTTGACGCGAGCCTGGGCGTGGCGACGGGCTACATCGGCAATCGGGGTGACTTCCGCAATCCCCTTGCTGCGTTGAATGATCGGTTTGAGACCCGACCACGCTCCACGGGCGCAGGAAAGTTCAACAGCAATGGCATGCTCCGTGGTCCGGTTGGCGTATTCGGCGGTGTCGCCTATCAGACGCCGTGGGAACCCCTTCAGCTGAAGCTCGAGTACGACGGCAACGATTACAAGCGCGAGCCGCAGAACAATCGGCAGGTTCAACGCAGCCCGTTCAATTTCGGGGCATCCTACGCCGTCAATCAGAATGTGCATCTGCATGCAGGCTGGGAGCGAGGAGACGTGGCCACTTTTGGCATCACGCTGCGAACCAACCTCGCGCAAGCCAGGTCAATGCCTAAGGTTCTGGATCCAGCGCCTGTCCCACTCAAGCGTCAAGGATGGAATGGTGAGGCACGCACCGATGAGAGCAGCAACACGGATTTTCAATCCCCGGATTGGAGCGCCGTGGCCAGCCAGCTTGATCAGAACGCTGGACTGCGCGTAAACCGCATCAGCCAACGAGGCTCAGAAATCATCGTTACCGGCGAGCAACGACGCTTCTATTACCCAGCACAGGGCCTGGGACGGACTGCTCGCGTTCTCGACGGCATCGCGCCAGCCAGCGTCGACTGGTTCACAGTGCAGAACACCCGCCTCGGCGTGCCGGTCGTCGAGACCAGCATGGAGCGCAAAGCGTTCGTGGACTATGTGAACAACAAGAGCGACCTGGGTACGCTGGCCGGGCATGTGGAGATGGCCCCCCCGGCAAGCCAACGCAGGCAGACCCTCTACGAGGCGCCGCGTCACCGCTTCGATGGTGCATTCAACATTGGCTATCAGCAATCACTGGGCGGTCCCGACGGGTTCGTGCTGTTCCAGGTCGCCGGCACTTACGGCGCGAGCTTCTACTTCAGGCGCAATCTGTGGCTCAGTGGCAACATCAGCTACAACGCTTACAACAACTACGACAAGTTCCGCTACGACGCCCCAAGCCGCCTGCCGCGGGTTCGAACGAACATTCGTCGTTACATGACGACTGAAGACCTGACGTTGCCCAGCTTGCAGCTGACCAGCACCCATCATCTCGGTCGAGACCTTTACGGCATGGCTTACGCCGGCATGCTGGAGTCAATGTATGCGGGCGCCGGCGGCGAGGTTCTCTATCGCCCGCTGGACGAGCGCTGGGCACTGGGAGTCGAAGCAAACTGGGTGAAGCAGCGCGATTTCGACCAGCGGTTCAGTTTCCGCGACTACAGCGTCGCTACCGGCCATGCAACCTTCTACTACCTGTGGGGTGACCAGCGGCGCGTGGTCAGCGCGCTGAGCGCCGGCCGATACCTCGCCAAAGACTGGGGCGCAACGCTCGCCGTCTCGCGCGCCTTTGACAACGGCGTAACGATGGGCGCCTACGCGACGAAGACTGATGTATCCTCTGCCGACTACGGCGAAGGAAGCTTCGACAAGGGAATCTACGTCTCGATCCCGTTCGATTTCCTGCTCCCACGATCGACGCGCGCACGTGCCAACTTCCTGTGGAATCCGCTCTATCGAGATGGAGGCGCAAGAGTTGGCCACAGCTATGGCCTTTATCAGATGACGTCTGAACGAGACCCTGGGTTCTTCTTCGACAACATCAATAGAATTGGCGATTAAGGGAACAGCTCCCTGCTCGATCGCATCGGGTCGGGACTTGGCGCTACTTTCCGGCCAGCTCGCGAGCAGGCACACCCGCCACCGTACTGCGGGGCGGTACGCTCCGCAGTACAACTGCATTAGCGCCCACAACCGCGTCATCTCCCACTTGCAGCGAGCCCAGCACGCAGGCGCCGGCAAAAATGATTACTCCATCTCCAATGCACGGATACTGCGTGCCGCGTTGGCCGAGCGTGACGGATTGGTACAGCTGAAGATCGCGTCCCGCCACAACGCCATCTCCCACGACCACGGCAGCAGCATGGGGAAGAGACAATCCAGGCCCGATCCTGGAGCTGGGGGAAAGATAGCAAGCGGAAACGCGCACGTTGTACAGCCACATCAACTTCGACAGCACGCGGCCCACCTTGCCGAACCGCCTCGCGAAGACCGACAACCGGTAGCGCACCACTGTTGCGAACCCAGGATCCACAAAATAGCGAGCCAGACCACTCATCAGTGATGGCTCCGCCCCTGCCCTGGCAGCGCGGAGGTCCGCATTCAACAGGCTCAGTAGTGTTTCCGTAGCAGGAACCTCGGTCATGCATCCAACTCCTTCTTGAAGACGGCCGGGTTGCCCGCAACAAGCACATTCGCTGGCACGTCGCGTGTAACCACCGCTCCCGCACCAATGATCGAGCCGGCACCGATCGAAACGCCGGGGAGAATAACCGCGTTCGCCCCAATCCAGACCCCATCACCAACATGCACGTCACTGGCGGTAACCTTGCCCGCGCGCGCGTCGGCGCTATCGACAACATGAGACGCCGTGATCAATGCGACGCCGTGGCCCACGGTTACACGACGGCCAAGGCGGATCGTCCCCGTTGCATCGAAGTAACAGCCACGGTTGATGAAGCAGCCCTGGCCAATGACGATGCGCCCACCCTCAAAGCGTCCGCCCCCCCGGATTCGAACACCACCGGCAGTCGATATCCCGAGAATGCCCAGCAGACGCGGACGAAGGCGACAGGAGATCGGATCGTCGGGAAGCACCGCGCAGGCCATGTTTACCCCATGCACCACGCACTTATGGAGGATGCGCCAGATCATGATCCCAGCCTCTCGTAGGCGTTGGAGTACCTCGAGAAAACCACGTCGCGCGCGTGCTGCTCAGAGACGTACGCCGATGCGTTGAAGGCGATATTGTCCAGCATTGTCGGATCCGCAGTGACTGTCCTTACGATTTCAAGGAACTGCATGGGCGTGTCGAAGACGAGTGCAACGTGACGCCCCTCGACATCCAACCCCTCCAAGCCCAAAGAGGTTGTCACGGTTGGAACCCCGATCGCAAAGGCATCAACGATCTTTGTCTTGACTCCGGATCCGGAAAGAATGGGCGCCAAGTGTAGATCCGTTTCACGGAGCGCCTCATTCAAATCGTCAACGAAACCATGGAAGGTAATCCCCGGACGCGAAAGTTCATGGGCCACCCTCGCATCGATGCTTCCAATCACATCCAGCGAGTACTCAAACCCGGCGTCAACCAGCACAGGAAGAAGCGTGCCAACCACGTATCGCAGGGCCTGCAAGTTCTGCGGTGCCTTTAGATTGCCCAGGAACGCGAAGCGAAGCGGCGTGCCGCCTTGACGTAACCGTGGCGGCCGGACGCCACTGACGTCCGCAGACATCGGCGGCACAGAGTACAGGTTAGCCGCGCCCGTCCTCAGCCTGTGCCGCTCAGCCTCCAGCCCCGATACAAAGATGACGCTCGCGGCGGACGCGGTCACATCCAGCTCCATCTTTGCCAATCGTTTGGACTCGACAGCCAGAAGACGGGCTGCAAACACGTTGGCCAGCCATCCGGCTGCAGCCGGCAATCGCTCCCTGAAGGTTCCAAGCACGTCTGTTGCGCCTGAGGACAGTTGCCTCTGATAGCGGACGGAAAGCAGATCATCGATATCAAGGACAAGCGGCGTCGAGCGCCAATGCCGGACGTAGCCCCACAGCCTGAGCATGTCCACAACAACAACATCGGGACCGAACCCGGCGATCCGCGAAGTGACCCAACGGCCGACCACGTCGCTGCATCATCCGGCCGAAAGCGAGCTGTTCGA
>NZ_JAWJTI010000041.1:0-30815 GCF_032911525.1 Stenotrophomonas veracruzanensis | reverse complement strand
CCCGGTAGAGCCGGCCGCTGGCCGGCACCCTCGGCATCCGCGTGATCCAGGCAGATCTGCCGGCCAGCGGCCGGCACTACCGGTCCATGCGCGGCTGGGCATTACGCCCCCATCGGCAAACCCGGCGGCGCCATAATGCGCGTCCATCCGTGTGGACCATCGTATTGGCCAGCCACTCGCTACTGTTCCCGGGCCTGCCACTGCACAGCGCGCGCCTGGTCCTGAGCCCGATCCGCCGCGACGATGCGGCCGCCCTGTTCGCGATCCAGTCCGATCCGGACGTGATGCGGTTCTGGAACCACCCGGCGTGGACACGACCGGCCGAGTCGCGCGCGCAGATCGACGATGACCTGGCTGCACAGGCCACCGGCACCCAGCTCAAGCTGGCCGTGCGCGAAACGCTGGACGGCCCGTTGCTGGGCATCTGCGTGGTGTTCGCGCTGGACCGCGATGCCGCACGCGCCGAGATCGGCTACCTGCTGGCCCCCGACAGGCAGGGCCGGGGCTACATGCACGAAGCGCTGCAGCACCTGCTGGACTACCTGTTCCAGACCCTGCACCTGCATCGCGTGGAAGCCGAGGTCGACCCGCGCAACCAGCCCTCGGCACGCGTGCTTGAACGGCTGGGCTTCCAACTGGAGGGCGTGCTGCGGCAGCGCTGGCGCATCCAGGGTGAACTGTCCGATTCGGCGGTATACGGTCTGCTGGCGGACGACGTGCGCACACCCCTGCCCGCTTGACCCAATCTGGCCAGTGGCGGCCTCGACCGGCGGGCATGCCTTTGGACACATACGGCATGCCCGCCACCGGCCTAGCATCGGAACCCCCTTCCGCTGCCGATCCGGTGCCATGAAGTCCCTGCTGCACACTGCCGCGCTCTGCGTCGGCCTGCTCATCGCCCCTGCCAGCGTGCTGGCCGCGCCCGACGCCGACACCAAGGCCGATCCGAAAGACGACAAGACCGAAGCGCCTGCGCTGCCCGCCGATGCATCGGCCCGCCAGAGCATGCGCCTGGCCGGCCGCACCCTGGACTACACCGCCACCGTCGGCACCCTGCCGGTACGCGATGCCAAGGGCAAGGTGATCGCCGATGTGGTGTTCACCGCCTATACGATGCCGGGCAAGGACCGGCCGGTGACCTTTGCGCTCAATGGCGGTCCCGGGGCGTCGTCGGTCTATCTCAACATGGGCGCGATCGGGCCCAAGGTGGTCACCTTTGGTTCGGAGGGTGACAGCGCATCGGCGCCGGCCACCCTGCACGACAACCCGGGCACCTGGCTGGACTTCACCGACCTGGTGTTCATCGATCCGGTCGGCACCGGCTTCAGCCGCGCACGCATCAGCGATGACGAGGCGAAGAAGCAGTTGTACAACCCCAGTGCCGACATCGAGTACCTGTCGCGCTCGATCTACGACTGGCTGCTGCGCAACCAGCGCATGGGCGCGCGCAAGTACCTGACCGGTGAGAGCTATGGTGGCTACCGTGGCCCGCGCATCACCCACTTCCTGCAGACGCGGCTGGGCGTGGCGATGAACGGCCTGGTGCTGGTCTCGCCGTACCTGAGCCCGACCCTGGAAGACAACGCCGATGTCTCGCCGATGGCATGGATGCAGACACTGCCGTCGATCGCCGCCGCGCACCTGGAGCGCCAGGGCAAGCTGACCGATGCAGCAATGCGTGAGGTGGTGGAGTACACCCGTGGCGACTACGCCACTGCGCTGATGAAGGGTCGCAGCGATCCGCAGGCGACCGAGGCGATGCTGCGCCGGGTGACCGAGCTGACCGGGCTGGACCCGCAGTTCGTGCGCCGTGCCGGTGGCCGTCTTGAAACCCAGGCCTACCTGCGCGAAGTATTCCGCGACAAGGGCACGCTGGGCAGCCGCTACGACTCCAATGTGACCGCGTTCGATCCGTTCCCGAATGATCCGGAGCAGCGCGCCAATGACCCGCTGCTGGACAGCATCATTGCGCCGACCACCACGGCGATGGTCGACTTCGTGACGCGCGTGGTCGGCTGGAAGGTGGATGCGCGCTACCAGGCGCTGAACTACGAGGTGAACCGGCTGTGGGACCGCAACGGCGAACTGCGCCAGGGTGCGGTGACCCAACTGCGCCAGGCGGTGGCGATCGACCCGCATCTGCAGGTGCTGATCGTGCACGGCTGGAATGACCTGTCGTGCCCGTTCATGGGTTCGATCCTGACGGTGGACCAGATGCCGGCGATGGGCAGCAACCCGGACCGGGTGCAGGTGCGCAGCTATCCGGGCGGGCACATGTTCTACAGCCGGGCGGACAGCCAAGCGGCGTTCCGGAAGGATGTGCAGGCGCTGTTCCAACGTAATTGAGGGGTTCGGCCGGGCCTGCGGCCCGGCACCCGCTGACTGCCACGGCCACTGCAACTGCAAAAGCTGGCATTCCGTGGGTTGGCGGAGCGGGTCCGGTTGCGGGGGACGCCGTAAACCCGTCCATGGGGGCTTGGTCGCGGCATCCATGCCGCTCACACCCCCGCAACCGGACCCACCCCGCCTTCGACAGTTTCCCGCTGCTGCTGGTGGGTGCCGACCGTTGGTCGGCACGGGATCGGATCCCTGTTTCTGCTCTGGTAGGTGTCGACCTTGGTCGACACGATGTGTGCGGAAAAATTCTTTGCCCATGAAAAAGCCCGCCGGATACCGGCGGGCTTTTTCGTTTGCAACCTTGGCGTGGCGATCAGGTCCAGCCGAACAGCTCGAACAGCTTCAGGATCAGGTATGCGCAGCCGCCGGCTGCCGGGATGGTCAGGATCCAGGCCCAGACGATGCGTTCGATCACGCCGAACTTCAGCGAACGCGGGTTCTTGGCGAAGCCGACGCCCATGATCGCGGTGGAGATGCTGTGCGTGGTCGAGACCGGCATGCCGAAGTGCGCGGCCAGGGTCAGGATGGTGGCCGAGCTGGTCTCCGCGGCGAAGCCGTGGATCGGGTGCAGCTTGACCATCTTGTGGCCCAGGGTCTTGATGATCTTCCAGCCGCCCGAAGCGGTACCGGCCGCCATCACCACCGCACAGGTCAGCACGATCCACATCGCGATGCCGTCACCGGCGCTGGCGTCCGGGTGCATGAAGGCCAGCCACGACGGCAGGTCATCCAGCGCACCGGTCGCTTCGGCGCCGATCAGGGTCATGGCGATGATGCCCATGGTCTTCTGCGCGTCGTTGTGGCCGTGGGCGAAGCCCATGTAGGCCGCCGAGGCGATCTGCGCTTTGCCGAAGAAGGCGTTGACGATGCGCGGGCGGGCCAGACGACCAATGGCACCACCAATCTTGGCCAGGCCGGCAATCAGGCCCCACAGCAGCACCATCACTACGATGCCGAGCAGGAAGCCGGCGATCGGCGAGGTGATCATCGGCACGAACACCTTCCACAGCAGGCCCTTGTTCTGCGCCCAGCTGCCCAGGCGCTCGGACCAGATCAGGGCGTCCCAGTTGTTGTGGGCCGCGGCCAGGCCGGCGCCGCAGAGACCACCGATCAGGGCGTGCGAGGACGAGGACGGCAGGCCCTTCCACCAGGTGATCAGGTTCCAGATGATGCCGCCCAGCAGGGCGCACAGGATCACCTGCGGGGTGACGTCGACCACGTTGGTGTTGAGCAGGCCGGAGGCGATCGTCAATGCGACGGCCGTACCGGTCAGCGCACCGATGAGGTTCATGAAGGCGGCCAGCATCACCGCCCAGCCGGGCGAGAGCACCTTGGTCGCCACCACGGTGGCAATGGAATTGGCAGTGTCGTGGAAGCCGTTGATGAACTCGAAAACGAGCGCGGCCAGGATCACCACCAGGACAAGGGTCAACATGCGGCGGCGTCCGTCAGCTGTTCTTCAACACGATCTGGTACGCCACCACGCCGGCCTCGCGGCAACGGTCGATGGCCTTTTCCAGGATCTCGAAGAATTCTTTCAGCAGGAACATCTGCAGGTTGTCCAGGCGGCCCGAATAGATGTCGCGGTACAGCTCGAGCATCAGGCGGTCGGCCTCGTTCTCCAGCGAGCGCAGCTTCTCGTTGAGCGCGGTCATCCGGTCCAGGTTCATGTGGCGCAGGTCGGCCACCATCTCCACCACCACGCCGGCGGCCTGTTCCAGCATCGCCGCGCGCGGCGCGAAGTCGATGTGCTCCAGGTGGGTCGTGGCCAGCGAATAGCGATCGGCGAACTTCTCGATCTGCTTGGGAATCTTGTACAGCGCCGAGCCCAGCGCTTCGATGTCTTCGCGCTCGATCGGGGTCATGAAGCTGTCCACCAGCGCCTGGCTGATCTTGTCCGAGGCCGCGCGTTCGCGCAGGCGGGCCAGCTTGAAGGCGTCCAGCGCGGGCTGGCGGTCGGCCTCGCGCAGCATGGAATGCAGCGCCTTGGCGGCGTCGGAAGCCGCGACGGCAGCCTCATCGAGCAGGGTGTAGAACTGTTTGCCGGAACCGAAAATGGTCTGCAGAGAGAACATTGAGAAACCTGTCAGCCGTCGCGGGAAGGACGGCACCAGACGGAATTATGACGGCTAGATGACCATCACGGGTATCCCCGCCCCCTTTCGGGGCCTTGGAACCCTCAACCTGAACAGGCAGTTGCCACCCTGCCACGCCCCTTTGCTAAGATGCCAGCGCGCCTTCGGGCGCACCTTATGGACGACGACCCTTATCCCCCTGCGCCGCGCCGGACCCTGTTCCTGAGCGCCAGCCGCCATCGCAAGCACCCGCCCTCCCTGCCACCAACCGGGGACGACGCCCGTGTTTGAAATGATCCTGATTGTCTTCGCGCTTGTTCTGCTGAACGGCTTCTTCGCCATGTCCGAGATGTCGGTCATGACCTCGCGCAAGAGCCGCCTGAAGCAGATGGCCGCCACCTCCAAGCGTGCCGCCAAGGCGCTGGAGCTGTCGGAGAAGCCGGAGAGCTTCCTGTCCACCGTGCAGATCGGCATCACCGTGATCGGCGTGCTGACCGGCTACCTCGGCGGTGAAGCGCTGGGTGAAGCCTTCGCCGGCTGGATCCAGGGCCTGATGCCCGGCTTTGCCTACGCCGGCAACATCGGTACCGCGCTGGCGGTCAGCCTGATCACCTTCATCACGCTGATCTTCGGCGAACTGGTGCCCAAGCGCCTGGCGCTGACCCGTTCGGAGGCCATTGCCGGCCTGGTCGCGATGCCGATGAGCTGGCTGGCCAAGCTGGCCCTGCCCTTCGTCTGGCTGCTGTCCAAGACCACCCAGCTGGTGCTGCGCCTGTTCGGCCTGGGCAAGGATGAAGTCGCCTCGGTGACTGAAGAAGAGATCCGCATGCTGGTGGCCGAGAGTCACGAGGCCGGTGTGATCGACGCCCACGAGCGCGACATGATGAACCGCGTCATGCGCCTGGGCGACCGCACCGCCGACAGCCTGATGACCCCGCGCAACCGCATCGCCTGGCTGGATACCCAGGCCGGCCTGGAGCGCAACCTGGAGATCATGGCCGAGCACGAGTTCTCGCGGTACCCGGTATACCGCGACAACGACATGGACGTGGTCGGCGTGCTTGAACTGAAATCGCTGGCCACGCGCATGGCGCGCGGTGACAACGCGCTGTTCCAGACCCTGCGCGAACCGCTGTACGTCTCCGAATCAACCCACGCGATGAAGCTGCTGGAGATCTTCCGCGAGGAACAGCAGTCGATGGCGCTGGTGGTGGACGAGTACGGCGAAATCCAGGGCCTGGTGACCATCAGCGACCTGATGGGCGCCGTGGTCGGCCGCCTGCAGGCGGTGGAGAACGCCGACGAAGATGCGCTGGTGGTGACCCGTGAAGACGGTTCGCTGCTGGTGGATGGCTCGCTGCCGATCGAGGACCTGCGCGAGCTGATCGGCAGCAACGACCTGCCCGATGCCGAGGATGGCGACTACTACACGCTGGCCGGCATGTGCATCCACTACTTCGGCCGCATTCCGCATGCAGGCGAGTACTTCGACTGGGCCGGCTGGCGCTTCGAGGTGGTCGATCTGGACGGTGCGCGGGTGGACAAGCTGCTGCTGCGCACGCTGTCCGACGAGCAGGCCGATGAGCTCACCGCCTGAGTCCGGCCAGGGTCCGGGCGTTGAGCGCCCGGCCTACCGCAACGAGGGCATCCGCACCCTGCTGGAGATGTTCGCCTCCGGCGACCCGGCCGAGCACATGCCGCTCGGCCAGATCCTGGGCAACCTGCAGCAGAGCGCGTTCGGCGTGTTCCTGTTCGTGGCGATCCTGCCCTCGTTCATCCCGATTCCAGGCCTGGGCGGTGCGGTCAGCGGTCCCCTCGTGATCCTTATCGGCCTGCAGATGCTGTTCTGCCTGCGCCGCCCCTGGCTGCCCGGTTTCATCGCCCGCCGCGGGCCCAGGCGCAGCACCATGCACCGTTTCCTGGACCGCATCGACCGCCCGCTGCGGCGGCTCGACCGGATGCTGTCGCCGCGCCTGCCGCAACTGCTGACACCGCTGCCGGCGCATGCCTTCAGCGGCCTTCTGCTGGTGCTGCTGGGGGTCCTGCTGTCGTTGCCGATTCCGTTCACCAACTTCCTGTTCGGCTTCCAGCTGCTGCTGTTCTCGCTGGCGCTGCTGGAACGTGACGGCGCGCTGATGTTGTTCAACTGGATCGCGGCGTTGGTGGCGATCGCGTTCTTCGGTTTCAGTTCGGGGCAGCTGGTGGGTTACATCGTGGATCTGTTCCAGCGCTGGTTCTGACCGGGCTCCGCTGGAGCCGGCATCTGGCCGGCTGCCACGTTTCCAGTGTTGCCGGCCAGCGGCCGGCACTACCAATACCGGACCTCGGCCATCACCGTAGGTCGATGAACCCGTTGTCGGCCAACGCCGCCGGTTCATCCTGCACCGCCGACAGCACGAACGTCAGCGCCTTGCCCAGCAGCGTACCCGGCCCATCCCAGTATTCGGCGCTGTCGGCGCGTACATGGATCAGGCGCAGGTTCGGGTCGTCCTTGCCGCCCGGGAAGAACAGCTTCATCGCCGGCGACCACAGCGCCTCGATCTTCGCGCGATCATCGACAACCCGCGCGCGCCCCGCCACAGACACATAGGTATTCTTCGATGGCGACGCATAGGCCACGTTGACGCGCGGGTCGAGCGCGATCTCGGCCACCTTCGGGCTGTCGGCAGTGATGACGAACCAGAGGTCACCGTCAAAGGTGACCTGCTGGGTGGCCAGGGGCCGGCTGTAGAGCCGTCCGTCGACGCCGGTCGTAGTGAACATCGCCACCTCTACGTCCTTGATCAGTTCTGCCAGTTGGGCGATGTGTTCGGCGCGGGTGTCGGCCATGTGGGGGCTCCATTGGTGTGAGCCCCCATCAGACGCGGTTCGGCCGCAATGGGCCGTGACGCAATTGTTCAGCCCGCGTGGCGGGCGTGCCAGGCCTGCATCGCCAGCTCGAACGAGCGCAGGCGCGCGCGGTGGTCGTACAGGTTGGCGGTGAGCATCAGCTCGTCCGGCTTGTGCCGCTCGACGAACGCGGCGATGCCATCCGCCACCTGCTGCGGATCGCCCAGCACGGTGCAGGCCAGTGCCCGCTCCACGCCCAGTTTTTCGTGCGGCTCCCAGAAGGACTCGATGTCGTCGATGGGTGCCGGAATCTTGCCCGGTCGGCCGCGACGCAGGTTCACGAAACTCTGCTGCTGGCTGGTGAACAGACGGCGCGATTCGGCCTCGCTGTCGCTGGCGACAACGTTCAGGGCCAGCATCGCGTGCGGCTGCTTCAGCGTGGCCGAGGGGCGGAACTCGCGGCGGTATACCGCCAGGGCTTCGTCCATCACATCGGGCGCGAAGTGCGAGGCGAACGCATACGGCAGGCCCATCGAGGCCGCCATGCGCGCACCGAACAGGCTGGAACCGAGGATCCAGGTCGGCACCCGCAGGCCACCACCCGGAACTGCCTGCACCGCCTGCCCGGGCTGCACCGGCTCGAAATAGTGCAGCAGCTCGCGCACGTCCTGCGGGAACTGGTCGGCGCTGTCGAAGTAGCGGCGCAATGCGCGCGCGGTGGGCTGATCGGTGCCCGGCGCACGGCCCAGGCCGAGGTCGATGCGGTCCGGATACAGCGAGGCCAGCGTGCCGAACTGCTCGGCCACCTGCAGCGGCGCATGGTTGGGCAGCATGATGCCGCCGGCACCGACGCGGATGCGCTGGGTGCCGCCCGCCACGTGGCCTATCAGCACGGCCGTGGCCGCGCTGGCGATGCCGGGCATGTTGTGGTGTTCGGCCAGCCAGTAGCGGCGGTAGCCCAGCGCATCGGCGTGCTGGGCCAGTTCCAGCATGTTGGCGAAGGCGGCGGTGGTGTCACTGCCCTCGCAGACCGGGGCCAGGTCAAGGATCGACAACGGGATCATCAGGCGTTTTTCCGTCACAGGATCCCCCATGCATGGGGTCGGCCAGGCGCCGCGGCCAGTGACGGTGGCGGGATGCTGATTCCCGTGGGATGGATTCAGGAGAACAGGGTCGACGGATTACGGGCCACGGACGGCGGACGGCGGACGGCGGACGGCGGACGGCGGTAGAGTCGACTGTTAGTTCGACTGCTTTTGGACGGCGGCTGGACTGCTCCTGAACTGCTCTCGGCGGGAGACTGAAACCCCCGCGCTGCGCGCGATAGTCGACTAACAGTCGACTCTACCGGCGCCCCGTCAACCGTCGTCCCCGCCGGCCCGCATTTCCGTCAACCTGCGTCCCGGTCAACCTGCATACCGGTCAACCGACGTCCCGGTCAGAACGCGCTGGGGCGCGGCTCGGCCAGCGGCTGGTCGACCATCGGCTTCAGCTCGGCGTCCAGCGCCACGCGCTCATCGAACACGAAGCAGCGGCCTTCGTAGCCCTCGCCGCCCACCTCCTCGAAGTAGCCGAGGATGCCACCGTCCAGCTGCAGCACGTTGTCCATGCCGTCGTTGACCATCCACAGCGCAGCCTTCTCGCAGCGGATGCCGCCGGTGCAGAAACTGACCACGGTGCTGTCCTTCAGCGCTTCGCGGTGCGGTGCCAACGCCTCGGGCAGGTCGGTGAACTTGTGGATGGGCAGCACCAGCGCATCCTTGAAGGTGCCGTACTCCACTTCCTGCAGATTGCGCGTATCGAGCATCACCACCGGCTTGCCGGCGTCGTCATGCCCCTGTCGCAGCCACCGCTGCACCGTGGCCGGATCGACCGCCGGCGCGCGCGGGTACTCCAACGGCTGGCCGTCATCGCGGCGGAAGCTGATGATCTCGTCCTTCACCTTGGCCTTCAGCCGCGCGAACGGTTGATGCTGACTGAGGCTGGTCTTGACCCGCATATCGGCAAACCGCGCGTCAGAACGCAAAGCCGCGTAGAAACCCTCGACCGCCTCCGGCGCACCGGCCAGGAACAGGTTCAGCCCCTCGCCCGCCACCAGGATCGTGCCGCGCAGCTGCGCCGCCGCGGCACACGCCAGCAGCTGGTCGCACAGGGCCTGGGGAGCGTCGATGACGGCGAAATGATAGGCGGCGGTATTGGCGATCATCCCGCCATTTTAGCGCCTCCCGCCCGCACAGGCAGATTCAGGGGGCAGTGCCCTCTGCGCAGCAGAGGGATCCGACCCCAAGCCCGGCAGACACCCGGAATCTGTCAGGGGTGGGGCGGTGTGGGCAGGCGGGGGCGCAGAGCGCCATGGATGGCGCTCTACGAGGCACGCAGGAGCAGCTTTTGCCGTCCCCCGCCTGCCCACACCCCCCCCCCCCCCCCCCCCCCCCCCCCCCCCCCACCCTCCCACTGAAGCCCGGCTTTTGACGTTGCCGTTGCGTCTGCGGGTGCCGGGTGCAACCCGGCCAGAAGCCCCCTTTACCCCCGCAACAGCACGAACGGCAGCAGTACCAGCGCCGCCGCAGCGGCCATCGCCAGCAGCACCAGCACCACGAACAGCGGCCGCCGCCGGAACAGGCTGCCGAACGTCTCCGCTGTGCCCTCGCGCAACGCCTCCTCACGCTCGGCACGGATGCGCGGCCCGCGTTCGGCCTGGTATTCCGCCATCAGCGCCTTCGCACGCGGATGATCGGCGTCCTCGCGCAGCCAGAGGCCGCCATTGGAAATGCCCCAGGGGCTGGGTTCGGTGCGATACCAGGCGATGCCGTGCTGGTCGAGCAGCGTGCAGACATCGGCATATTCGTCGTCGCCGACATTGCGCAGATTGAGCAGGAGTTTTGCCATGCCCCATGATACCCGGCGTCAATGCGCTACCCTTGCCGCCCTCGCCCTGCGCCTTAACGGAGACGCCCGATGCGCCGCCTGCTGCTTCCCCTGCTGCTGTCCCTCGCCGCCGCTGGCTGCTCGACCGAACCGTCCGGCCCACCACCCGGCGGCACCCTGACCACCTTCGAACGCATCGACACCGTGCCCGGTACCGGCGCCGAAGCCGTTGCCGGCAACAAGGTCACCGTGCACTACACCGGCTGGATCTACGACAACCGCACCGAAACCAAGCACGGCAAGACCTTCGACAGCTCGGTCAGCCGTGGCGAACCGTTCACCTTCACGCTCGGCGCCGGCCAGGTCATCCGCGGCTGGGATGAAGGCGTGGCCGGCATGAAGGTCGGCGGCAAGCGCACGCTGATGATCCCGCCGGACTACGGCTACGGCGACCGCCGGGTTGGCCAGATCCCGGCCGGCTCGTCGCTGGTGTTCGATGTCGAGCTGCTCGATGTCAAACCGTAATACCGCAACGCCCCATCGGGTCGCCGTCATCGGCGGCGGCCCGGCCGGCCTGTTCGCCGCCGAGCGCCTGCGCGCCGCTGGGCTGGACGTGGACCTGTACGAGGCCAAGGGTTCGCCCGGCCGCAAGTTCCTGATCGCCGGCAAGGGCGGTCTCAATCTCACCCATTCCGATCCGCGGCCGCTGTTCGACAGCCGTTACCGCGAGCAGGCCTCTGCCATCGGCAGCTGGCTGGATGGCTTCGACGCGCAGGCGCTGCGCGACTGGGCTGCCGGCTTTGGCGTGGAGACCTATGTCGGCAGCTCCGGCCGCGTGTTCCCGGTCGACCGCAAGGCTGCGCCGCTGCTGCGCGGCTGGGTGCGCCGCCTGAAAGAACAGGGGGTGCGCCTGCATGCCAACCACCGCTGGATCGGCTGGGGCAACGACGGCGCCCTGCGATTTGAAACCGAAGACGGTGCCGTTGAAGTACATGCCGATGCCACGCTACTGGCGATGGGCGGCGGCAGCTGGCCGCAGCTGGGCAGCGACGGCGCCTGGGTCCCGCCACTGCTGGCCCGTGGCGTGGGCATCTCACCGCTGCAGTCGGCCAATTGCGGTTTCGACGTGGGCTGGACCCCGTTCTTCGCCCAGCGCAATGCCGGCGCACCGTTGAAGCCGGTGGTCGCACACTGGATCGATCTGGCCGGACAGCCACAGTCGCTGCAGGGCGAATGCGTGGCCAGCGAGTACGGCGTCGAAGGCAGCCTGATCTATGCGTTGGCAGCGGACCTGCGCGAGACCATCAACCGCGATGGCCACGCGATGCTGTGGCTGGACCTGGTGCCGGGCCGCGACGAGGCGCGCCTGTTGGCCGATCTGTCACGCCCGCGCAAGGGCCGCAGCTTCGGCGAGCACCTGCGCCGCCAGGCCGGCCTGGATGCAGTGAAGGCCGCACTGGTGTTCGAGATTCTGGGTAAAGAAGCGGGCAACGACCTGCCTGCCGTGGCGGCTACGCTCAAGCGCCTGCCGCTACGGCTGCTGCGTCCCCGGCCGATGGCCGAGGTGATCAGCACCGCCGGTGGCGTACGCCTGGATGCGCTGGATGATGGCCTGATGCTGCGGGCAGTGCCCGGCGTGTTCTGTGCCGGCGAGATGCTGGACTGGGAGGCACCGACGGGTGGCTACCTGCTGACCGCGTGCTACGCCAGTGGCCTGCGTGCTGCGGAAGGCGTGATCGGGTGGCTGGCGGAGCGGTGACGCCTGCCTTGTAGCGTCGAGCTACATCACCACGGCCGGCGCATGCTCACCGAGGCCAGCGCCACGCCGCTGGGATGTGGGTAGGCCTCTTCGCGCACGCTGACGAAGCCCTGCCGTTGATAGAACGGCACGGCATTGAGCGACGCCGACAGCACCACCTCACGCTCAGGATCGGCCATTGCCAGCAACCGCTGCATCAGCGCCTGGCCGATGCCCTGGCCGCCACGATCGGGATCAACGAACAACGCATCGACTTCATTGGCATCGACATCGAACACCCCGAAACCAAGCAGGGCACCCTCGCGGTCCTCGGCCACCACGCAACCGCCCTGCGACAACAGCCGCGCGTACTGCAACGGTGGCGGCGAGGCCGACCATGGCGCGATGACCTCGGGTGGGTAATGACTGCTGCAGGTCTCGCGAACGCACCGCGTACGCAATACCCACAGCGTGGCCACGTCGTCCATGGTGCCGGTCCTGAACTGCATGACATCTCCTTGTAGCGTCGAGCCATGCTCGACCGTTCTTCGTTCCGACGTCGCGATGCCCGATCGAAAGGCAGTCGCGCATGGCTCGACTCTACAGAATCGTTATCGCGACTTGCTGGCGCGCAGCGCCTGGATCTTCGGCGGCGGCTGGAACGAGTCGCTGCGCGCATCGGCCCAGAACGCATGGAACACCGCATGGTCTGGCACCTTGTGCAGCAGCTCGCCCGGTTCCAGGTAGCGGTACAGCGAGGCCAGCGAACGGATCTCCACCGGCGAAACACGGCGCAGGATGTGTTCCGGCCCCAGTTCCGCCGGATCGTTCAGGCCCGCGGCACACAGCAGTTCCTTCAAGGCATGCAGCGTGTGCTCGTGGTAGCTGTACACACGGGTGGCCTTGTCCGGTGCATCCAGATGCTTCCAGCGCGCGGGATCCTGGGTCGCGATGCCGGTCGGGCACTTGTCGGTGTGACAGCTCAGTGATTGGATGCAGCCGAGCGCGAACATGAAGCCTCGTCCGGCATTGCACCAGTCGGCCCCCAGCGCGATGGTCCGCGCGATATCGAACGCGCTAGTGATCTTGCCCGCCGCACCGATGCGGATGCGGTCGCGCAGGTCGAGGCCGACCAGGGTGTTATGCACCAGCAGCAGCGCCTCGTGCATCGGCACGCCGACATGGTCGACGAACTCTGCCGGTGCCGCACCGGTGCCGCCCTCGGCGCCGTCGACCACGATGAAATCCGGCAGCAATCCGGTTTCCTGCATCGCCTTGGCAATGCCGAACCACTCCCACGGGTGGCCGATGGCCAGCTTGAAACCGACCGGCTTGCCACCAGAAAGCTCGCGCAGGCGGGCGACGAACTGCAGCAGCTCGACCGGCGTCGAGAACGCCGAGTGACGCGATGGCGACACGCAGTCCACCCCCATCGGCACGCCACGCGTCACCGAGATCTCGGCCGTCACCTTCGGCGCCGGCAGCACGCCACCGTGGCCCGGCTTGGCGCCCTGCGACAGCTTGATCTCGATCATCTTGACCTGGTCATGGGTGGCGTTGGCAACGAAGCGCTCCTCGCTGAAACCGCCCTTCTCGTCACGGCAACCGAAGTAGCCCGAGCCGATCTCCCACACCAGGTCACCGCCCATCTCGCGGTGGTAGGGCGAAATCGAGCCCTCGCCGGTGTCGTGGTAGAAGCCGCCCTGGCGCGCGCCTTCGTTCAGCGCACGGATGGCGTTGGCCGACAGTGAACCGAAGCTCATCGCCGAGATGTTGAACACGCTGGCCGAATAGGGCTTGGCACAGTTCGGGCCGATCAACACGCGGAAGTCATGCTTGGCGATGGCGGTTGGCGCCAGCGAATGGTTGATCCACTCGTAGTCCACCGCATAGGTGCTGCGCAGGGTACCGAACGGCACCGTGTCCATCTCATTCTTGGCGCGCTGGTAGATCAGTGCCCGCTGCTGGCGCGAGAACGGCACGTCTTCCAGGTCACTCTGCACGAAGTACTGGCGGATCTCCGGGCCGATCGATTCCAGCCCGTAGCGGAAGTGCGCCATCACCGGATAGTTGCGGCGCAGCGTGCTGCGCTTCTGCAGCAGATCCCAGGTCCCCAGCGCCACCATCGCGGCAGTCAGGCCGACGCCCCAATACCAGGCCGGCCAGATCGTGGCCAGCCACAGGCATATCGGGAACATCAGGATGGCGAGCAGGTAGACGATATACCGGTGCATGGCTTTCCTCGGTTGCAACTGCCCCCGAGTCTACCGCGCCGCTCGCTGCCAAGGCTTACAAACGATCGTCAACCACGTTGCGCGGCCAGGCCGACTTCACGTCGTAGACCAGGCCACCTGGCGCCAGCAGCGCCCGGATTGCACCTTCATCCATCGCCTTGAAGCGGGCATGGGCCACTGCCAGCACCACCGCGTCATAGCGCCCCGCCCCAGGCTCGGCCAGCCAGTCCAAGCCCTCGCCGGTCAATGCCGCCGGGCCGACCCACGGATCGCTGACCTCCACCTGCGCACCGGCATCGCGCAGCCGTTGCGCCAGTTCCAGCGCGCGGCTGTTACGCAGGTCCGGGCAGTCCTCCTTGAAGGTCACGCCCAGCACCAGGATGCGTGCGTCCGCTGGCACACGGCCACGCTCGGCCAGCATCGCCAGCACCCGCGCCGCCACGTGCTCGCCTACGCGGTTGTTGACCTGTCGCGCGGTGTGGATCAGGTCCGGGTGATAGCCCACGCTCTCGGACTTGTGCAGCAGATAGTACGGATCGACGCCGATGCAGTGACCACCGACCAGCCCCGGCCGGAACGGCAGGAAATTCCACTTGCTGCCGGCGGCGTCCAGCACGTCCTGGGTATCGATGCCAAGCCTGTCGAAGATCAGGGCCAGCTCGTTGACCAGCGCGATGTTGACGTCGCGCTGGATGTTCTCGACCACCTTGGCCGCTTCGGCCACCCGCATCGAAGGCGCCGGGAACGTACCGGCGGCGATGATGCGCTGGTAGAGACCATCAATCACCGCAGCGACTTCCGGTGTCGAGCCGGAAGTGATCTTGCGGATGTCGGCCAGGCGCCGCTGGCGGTCGCCGGGACTGACCCGTTCCGGGCTGTAGCCGCAGTAGAAGTCTTCGTTGAAGCGCAGGCCCGAACCCTGTTCCAGCAGCGGCACGCACACTTCCTCGGTGGTACCGGGGTACACCGTGGACTCGTAGATCACCAGATCGCCGGCGCGAAGATGACTGGCAATCAGCCGTGTCGCCGAACGCAGGGGCTCCAGATCAGGCTGCTCGTATGCATCGATCGGGGTCGGCACGGTGACGATGTAGACGTTGCATGCATCGAGCAGGACCGGATCGCTGCCGTACTGCAGCTGCTGTGCACTGGCCAGCTCGTCGGCTTCCAATTCCAGCGTGTGGTCCTGGCCGCTGCGCAGCTCGGCGATGCGACCGGCATCGATATCGAAGCCCAACGTCGGCCACTGCCGGCCAAACGCCACCGCCAACGGCAGGCCGACGTAGCCCAGGCCGATCACCGCAAACCGGGGCGCGCTGGCCGCCGCTACCGGCGCACTCATCGGAACATCCCGTGCAACGGATGCAATCGCACACACGCTGGCAGGGTTTCGGCCAACACACTCATTTGCTGCACCACTCCGGAAACCTGCGCCAGAAAGGCTACAGCCTACCGGCCCCGGCACCCTGCCGCCAAGGCGGGCTCAGGACCCCAACGCCACCGCGGCCGGTTCCAGTTCACCGTCGGCGCCGGTCCAGGCCTGCAGCAGACGCTCGAATCCACCGCTGCCAAGCAGGAAGCCGGGCCACGCGGCATCGGCAATCTGCGCCAGCAGCTCCGGCTCGATCCGTCGCGTGCCCATCGACCAGCGCGGAAATACGCGCTGCACCACGGGGGCACGGCACAGCACTTTCAGCTGCCCGTGGCTGCGCGCATTGAGGATGCGCTGGAACACCGAATCGATGCCGTCCTCCGGGCCTTCCAGATGCTGGAGGAAGCGTGCTCCGTCGAACATCAGGACACCGGTGACACCGGCTACACGATTGAATGCCGTGGCGTCGGCCAGCAGGCGGTCAAGATCGGTTGCCTGCAGATCGGCGCGGGCCTCACTGGTATAGGCGATCGCGTGCAGCGGCATCAGGTGGCTCCCCCCCTGGGAACGGTGGCAGGGACTATGACATGAATGCGATCGACAGTTAAGCACGCTGCCGCCGCGATGGAATCCGGTTGCGCTACCGCAGGTGGGCTACAATCGGCGCCGCGCTGCAGGCCCGGATGGCGAAACTGGTAGACGCATCGGACTTAAAATCCGCCGGGGGCAACCCCATGCCGGTTCGATTCCGGCTCCGGGCACCATACGCACGCAGCACCCCTCTCAGATCGCCCGCGAGTAACGCGGTTGCTCGTGCGCGGCACGCAGATACGGGTCGAAGCACATCGCCAGCAACCGCAGCAACGGTCGTCCAGGTTCGCTGGCACGCACCACGCCATCGCGGTACTCGGCCAGTCCGTCTTCCTGCAGCCGCTGTACCGAATGCAGGTCCTCGGCGAAGTACTGCGCGAAATCGATGCCATGGCGCCGCCCCAACAGGGCGCCATCCACCTCGCCCTGGCACATCAACTGCTGGATCAGTTCCGCGCGCAGCTGGTCGTCGGCACTCAGCGCCACGCCGCGCCAGACCGGCAGCTGGCCCTGGTCCACCGCATCCTCCCACGCCGGCAGGTCGCGCGGATTCTGGCTGTAGGTGGCACCGATGTGGCTGATCGCACTCACGCCCAGGCCAAGCAGATCGGTATCGGCGTGGGTGGTATAGCCCATGAAGTTGCGATGCAGCTGGCCGGCGCGCTGTGCGCGCGACAGATCCTCTTCCGGCAGTGCAAAGTGATCCATGCCGATGTACTGATAGCCTGCGGCAGAGAGCTTCTCCACCGCCAGACCCAGCAATGCCAGCTTTTCTTCGGGCGAAGGCAAACGGCTTTCGTCGATCTGTTTCTGCGCGCGGAACAGGTGCGGCAGATGCGCATAGCCATACACCGCCAGGCGATCCGGGCGCAGCGCCAGCACCCGTTCGAGGGTGCGGCCGAATCCTTCCAGGCTCTGTCCCGGCAGGCCATAGATCAGGTCGACGTTGACTGAACGCATGCCGCTGTCGCGGCAGGCGCGCAGGATGTCCAGCGTCTGCTGCACGCCCTGTAAGCGGTTGATCGATTCCTGCACCTGCGGGTCGAAATCCTGCACGCCCAGGCTGGCCCGGTTGAAGCCCAGTCGCGCCAGCATGGCAACGTCGCGGGTATCGATGAAGCGCGGATCGAGTTCGATCGAGAAATCGCGCTGTGGCGAATCGCTGAAATCGAAACGCCGGCGCAGCCCTTCCACCAGCGTGGTCATCGCCTCGGCATCAAGAAAGTTCGGCGTACCACCGCCCAGATGCAGCTGGATCACCTCGCGACCATCCTCGAACTGCGGCGCCAGCAGATCGGCCTCGGCCAGCACGCGCGAGACGTAGCTGTGGCCACGACCGCGATCGCGGGTGATCACCCGGTTGCAGCCGCAGTAGAAGCACGGGCTGGAGCAGAACGGCACATGCACGTACAGCGACAGCGCGCGGGCCAGCTGGTTGCTGTCGGCGATCGCCTGGCGCAGTGCCGGCGCGTCGAAGCCATCATGGAAATGCGGTGCGGTCGGGTACGAGGTGTAGCGCGGGCCCGGCCGGTCGTGCCGGCGCAGAAGGTCGGGGTCGAAGGTCCAGGCCAGGCCACCGGCGGCGGGAGAGAACGTGTCCATGCCGTCAGCATCGCGCCGGACGGCCCGCGCCGCCTTGACCCAGATCAATCCTTGGCGGGCATACCCAGCACCGGCAGGCCGACCTGCGGCCAGCGCAGCATCTGGTAGCGCTTCCAGAAGGTGTCACCGATGCGCGCGGCCACGTCGTTGGCCAGCTCCTGCATCGGCGGGTTGTTGCATTCGGCGGTGGTGATCCGGAACAGCACCAGCCAGCGGTCGAACAGGTCTTTGTCCAGCTCGATGGCCATGTGCTTGGACATCGGCGAACCCTTGAAGCGCCGGGTGCCGCGCAGCATCGCCGACCAGAAGTCGACCAGCTGCGCCAGATGGTCCGGCCAATCATGCACGTGCGCCTCGAACACCGGCCCCAGCCGCTCTTCCTCACGCACACGGGCATAGAAATCGTGGACCAGGCGGGTCACTTCCTGCTCGGTGCACAGCTCGGGCGAGGCGACGGGGGGGACGGGCGGCGGTAGTGCGTTCATCGGGGTATCCAAAGCGTGCCGGCAATGTGCCGCACCCAGGCGGCAGCGCCGTTGATCCAGATCAATGTCGGTGCAGTCCGCTGCACCTAGGCTGGCACGCTTGCAGGAAGCATGCCCTGCGGATGCTGCGCCAGCTTTGGCGGAGTATACGCGCCGCCCACTTTTCGATCCGGGACAGCATGAACAGACCTTTTTCCAACCGCCGCCAGCGGCTGATACAGCATTGGGGCGCCATCCTCTGGCCCAGCTTCATCGCAGCCGGCGCGGCCAGCGTGGTGTTCTTCGCTTTCGTCGATCCGTTGCGCCTGCAGGCGATCAGCTTCCCGGACACCACCATCAGCCGTGAGCTGGGCTATACCGCAGGCTTCTTCATGTTCTGGACGGTAACGGCGCTGTCCAGCGCGGTCACCTGGTACCTGCAACGACCGATGCCGAGCGACGACGACGAGGAGCTGCCGCTGGGATGAGCACACCCTGCACAACGACACCGCGCCCCTTGCATTGGCGCGGCACCTTCCACGCTGTTCTGCTGGCCCTGTTCTACGCGCTGCCGTGGTTACGCTGGGACGGGCGCCAGGCGTTGCTGCTGGACATCAATGCCCGGCGCTTCGACCTGTTCGGCTGGACGTTGTGGCCCAGCGACGTCGGTGTGCTGATCGGACTGCTGGCGGCGATTGCGGTGGGCCTTGCGCTGCTCACCCACGTCGCCGGGCGCATCTGGTGCGGCCACGCCTGCCCCCAGACCCTGTGGCGCCGGGCCTTCGACGGGATCGCCCGTGCCGCGTCCCGGTGGCTTCCCGCCTCGGCTGCGCGCCCGGCCACCCAGCTGGCTTGGGGGCTGTTGTCGCTATGGACCGGGATCACCTTCGTCGGTCTGTTCAGCCCCATCGCCGAACTGGTGGTCGCTGCGCCCAACGCTGGCTGGAGCGGCTGGGAGACCTTCTGGGTGCTGTTCTACGCCGCTGCCACCTGGGGAAACGCCGGGTTCCTGCGCGAGCAGGTCTGCCGTTCGTTGTGCCCGTTCGCACGCATGCAGCCATTGCTGACCGATCCGCATACGCCACGCATGCTGTACGACGCCCGCCGCGGCGAGCCACGCGGACCGCGTCCGTCCGGTCTGGGCGGCGTGCTCGGTCGCGGTCGTGGCCTGCTCGATCCAACAACTGCGCAGGACTACGTGTTCCGCGCTGCGCATCCGCTGCTGGCCGGACCGACGCCGACCTTCAGCGCCGATCGTCTCGGTGACTGCACCGATTGCGCTGCGTGTGTCAGCGCCTGCCCAATGCAGCTGGACATCCGCCAGGGGCCGCAGGCCGATTGCCTTGCCTGCGGCGCCTGCCTGGAGGCCTGCGCACAACAACAGCACCGGGCCGGCTTCGGTCCGGGGCTGGTGCGTTACTGCAGTCCGCAGGCGATGGCCGGACAACCGCGGCGCTGGTGGCGACCACGAACCCTGGCCCTGTTGTCGATGCTGTTGGCGCTGCTTGCCTGCGGCCTCTGGCGCCTGCTCTGAATCAACGCGACCCGCTGGCGTGCGGCGGAACCAGCTGCGCACGTCGCACGATGCCCAACTGCTCGATGATCAGCGCCATTTCGTTGGTGACTTCGGTACGCTCGGTCCCCTGCGGGACCAGGCGGTCCAGCACCTGCTGGTAGGTATCCCAGAACGCCGGACCGCATCCGTGTTTGTGATAACTGGCTTCCAGTTCGCGGCGTACCCGTTCAGCCAAGCCATGCATGCCGTATTCCATACGACCTCCGTTGGACTTGTTCTGCATCGTTGACGGTCTACCGACTCACTTGCGTGCTACTGAAAGACTCCCGGGCTTCACACCCGGTTGATGCCAATTAGTCATAGATTTCACGACAGGTCAATTACATGCAGCGACTTTCGTGATTGAAATTATTAATCGTTCACGAAACTACATACGGGGACCTGGTTCCCCCGGATGGGGTGAAGCCGACAGGTAGCGGGAACCATGGACCGACTCCCCCAGTAGATGGCACCGATTGCGCCCTTCAGATCGATCGATTTTGCCTATTTTGCTAAGCATACTTAGCAAAATACGCTTAGCGTGCTAGATGCGACAAAAGGCGGCGCAAGTCAGATGGATTCGCCCGTCGACGCCTCTGTCGTGGGGAACAGGTTCGGATAGCGCTGATGCAGGATGTACTGCCGCAGGGCCGGAATCGGAAAGTCCCTCGGCCATTGCGACACTGCAGAACGGCTGATGCCAAAGAAGCGGGCCAGTTCGGCGTCGGTGCGGAATCCCAGCCGGGTGCGCACCTGCCGTTTGCTCCAGAATTCGGTCACGGTCGGTCCTTCTGTTAACCAACCTTATTCTTGTGACAAGGCTTCTTCGCATTCCACGCGTTAAGCTGGCTTGCATAGATGAATACTCTCGGCCAACGACTCGCTATCGCCATGAAGAAAGCCGGGCACCCACGCCCGGCCGCTCTGGCCCGCGCCGCCAAATCAACGACGGCAACCATCAGCAACTGGCTCAACGACCATGTGAGCGCTTCGCATGTGAAGGCCGAACAGCTGTTCCGTATCGCCGATGCGGCCAAGATGGACGCGCGCGAACTTCTGTACGGAGTGAGCGGGCTCGGCGTCGGCGAACCTGGCAGCGCCTACATCCCCAGCCAGGCCCATCTGGATGTCTGGCAGGACGCCTACGAGCTGGTCAGCCATCTGGTGGCCGAGAACGGGCTGGAGATCGACCATCGCCGCCATGCGGCGCTGGATCTCCTCGCGTTCGAACTGCTGATGGACGGCTTCAGCCGCAGCAAGGTGGCTCGCGTTCTGACGACCTCGATGACGTGAATGCACCGCCGCTGGTAGCATGGACCGCGATGGGGATGGGGCTCCCCCGATAACCGCCTGAGAAGGCTGATGGCTCCTGCCAGGACGAACCCGGTGTTCGTCGACGGCAGGTCGTGCCTGCCCTCGGCGTTCGCCATTGACCCTGCGAACCCGCATTCGAGGCACGCCATGCAAGCATTGAACAATTATTTCCTGGTCTTCGTCGGCGGCGGCATCGGCGCCTGCCTGCGCCACGCCTGCAACCTGATCGGCGCGCGGGTGGCGGTCGGCAGTCCCTGGCCCTGGTCGACCTTCCTGATCAACATCAGCGGTGCGCTGCTGATGGGCGTGGTGGTCGAGGTCTTCGCCATGCGCAATGGCGCCTCGCCGCAGCTGCGCCTGTTGCTGGCCACCGGCATCCTCGGCGGCTACACCACGTTTTCCACCTACGCGCTGGAGATCGGCCTGCTGCTGCAGCGTGGCCAGCATGGGCTGGCCGCACTGTATGCCGGTGGCTCGGTGGCGCTGGGCCTGGCCGGTCTGTTCGGTGGCATGAAGCTGGCCCGGCTGGTGCTGGGCTGACCGATCAGGCGGCGCTGACCCGTATCTGCCCGCGCCATTCCCGCGGCGATTGCCCGGTGTGCGACTTGAACGCACGCGACAGCGCCGCTTCGCTGCCATAGCCCACATCATCGGCGATCCGCTTCAGCGGCCGTCCCTGTCGCAGGGCCTGCTGCGCGAGCCCGACCCGCCACCCCTGCAGGTACTGGCCCGGCGTGGTGCCCATCGCCTCGCGGAAGCTGGCGGCGAACACGCTGCGTGACATGCCGGCAACCTCGGCCAGGTCTTCCAGGGTCCAGGACCGTGCGGGCGCTTCATGCATCGCCACCAATGCCAGCCGCAACCTCGGATGACCCAGCCCGGCGAACAGGCCGCCACGCATCTCGCCGCCTTCCATCAGCTGGCGCAGCACCTGGATCATCACCACCTCGAACAGCCGGTTGACCATCGCCGCCCGCCCGCAGCGCTGCTCGAACGCCTCTTCGAACAGCAGTTCCAGCGCCGCGTTGCCGCCATACAGATCGGCCAGCGGCAGGCAGATGAAATCAGGCAGTGCAGCGCTGATCGGATTGAGCCGGCCGCCCTCGAAATGCAGGTTGGCGCAGGCCATGTCGGCGCCCTGCTGCGGGTCGGTACTGAAGCGATGCGGCATCGGCCGCGGATACAACAGCAGACTCGGTACTTGGACCTGCACGGTCTGTTGCCCGTGGCTGACCTGCAGCGGCCCTCGCCGCACCAGATGCAGCTGGCCGGCCTCGTCCTCGCCGTCCAGCGTGTTGATGCCGCATAGCGCACCCGCATGGAATACCGAGGCGGTGACCGCAAAACGTTCAAGCAGGATGGCGAGGCGGTCGACCATGACGGGACTCCGGGTCAAGCGAGACAAGCTCAATGCGACAGATCGTATCGGAATCAACACTGGAAAGGACGGCACTGGCCGCGTGATCGCCCGGGCGCTATACAGGCCGCACATTCCCACGCATGGAGGCACCGATGTCGCTCCGCATCGCTCTGGCCCTGTTGCCGCTGCTGCTCGCGGCCCCGCACGCACTGTCCGCCTCACCATCAAAGATCGAACACCTGGCCTGGCTGGCCGGTTGCTGGCAGCTTGATGGCCAGCCGGCCGGAGCCGGCGAGCAATGGTCCAGCCTGGCTGGAAACACCCTGTTCGGCAGCAGCCGCAGCCTGCGTGACGGCCGTACCGTGGGCTTCGAGTTCATGCAGCTGCGCCAGCATGACGACGGCCGCCTGGTGCTGACCGCCCTGCCCTCCGGCCAGAACGCCACGGACTTCAACGCCACCCGGGTCGATGGCAATGAAGCCGTGTTCGAGAATCCCGCCAACGACTTCCCACAGCGTATCCACTATCGGCGCCTCGACGACCAGCGCGCGCATGCACGCATCGAGATCGCGCAGGACAATCCGAAGCAGGCAATGGACTTTCCCATGCATCGCGTCGCCTGCGGTGGGCCGACGCCCGCACACTGACACGCAAACGCCCCGGACCGGCCGGGGCGTCTGCATGCGGCCAACGCCACGCGGGTATTCACCCGGCCAGCGTGGTTTCCAATGCCTTCAGGCCATCGCGGTAGATGCCCTCGAACAGCGCGGACGCTGCTTCGTTGCTGACGCCCATCGGAGTGAACTCACCGGACCAGTCGATCCGCGAACCGCCGCCCTGCTCGACCACACGCAGCGTGGAGCGATAGCCGGTAACCGGGAACGGCGCCTGCAGGATCGAGTAGGTGTAGCTGCGATCGGCCTGGTCGAAGGCTTCCAGGCGCTCGACGATGGCATCGCCGTCGAGATTGGCCAGATGGCGCACGCGACCGCCATCGCTGAGCGTGCTCTGGGGAATGTACGGAAGCCAGTCGGGCAGTGAATCGAAGCCGCCGATGAGGTCCCAGACCTGGTCGGCCGGGGTCGGCACGGTGATGGATACAGAAGCAGTTGCCATGGGAATGTCTCCTTCGTGACTCAGATGTTGTCGATCGGCAGCGGGGCGTTGGCCGCGACCAGGCGCTGGGCGCGCAGTTCCTGCCAGAACCCGGCCGGGATGATTTCCTCCAGTGCGGCGTAGTCTTCGGCGATGCGCTCGGGACGGCTGGCGCCCGGAATCACTGCAGCCACTGCCGGGTTGGCCAGCGAGAACTGCAGGGCGGCCGCCTTGATGCTGATGCCGTACTCGGCCGCGATGGACTTGATGCGCTCGACCTTGGCCAGGATCTCCGGCGACGCCTTCTGGTACTCGAAGTGGCTGCCACCGGCCAGCACACCGGAGCTGTACGGACCGCCGACCACGATGCCGGTGTTGCGTTCGGCCGCCTTCGGCATCACCCGCTGCAGCGCACGCTCGTGGTCGAGCAGTGAGTAGCGGCCGGCCAGCAGGAAGCCGTCCGGACGTGCTTCGTCCAGATCCAGGGTCAGCTCGATCGGCTCGACACGGTTGACGCCCAGGCCCCAGGCCTTGATCACGCCTTCCTCGCGCAGGCGGGTCAGCACCTTGAAGGCGCCGCGGCGTGCGGTCTCGAAGTACGACAGCCACTCATCGCCGTAGAAGTCCTGGGCGATGTCGTGCACCCAGACGATATCGAGACGATCGGTCTTCAGGCGCTTGAGGCTGTCATCGATCGAGCGCAGGGTGGCATCGGCCGAGTAGTCGTTGACCAGCTTGTTGGGGCGGCCGGCGACGAACAGGCCGCCCTTCTCGCCAAGATCGCGGGCGCTGGTGTCTTCCACTTCGTCCAGGATCAGGCGGCCGACCTTGGTGCTGAGCACGAAGTCGTCGCGGTTGCGCTTGGCCAGCGCTTCTCCGAGCCGGATCTCGGCCAGGCCGGCGCCGTAGAACGGGGCGGTATCGAAGTAGCGGGTGCCCTGTTCCCAGGCCGCGTCCACCGTGGCCTGGGCCTCGGTTTCCGGGATGTCACGGAACATGTTGCCCAGCGGCGCGGTACCGAAGCCGAGGATCTTGCCAGCCAGCAGTGTGTTGATGCTCATGGGGTTCTCCCTTGGGGAGGTTGTTGAGGTTGGGACACAGGCTAGGCTTGCCTGATAAGACTGTCCAAGACATAATTCCTGCATCTTGAGTCCCGTACGGTCTTATGCTCGATCTCCGCCAACTGCGCTATTTCGTGGCCGTCGCCGAAGATGAACACGTTGGCCGCGCCGCCGAACGCCTTCACATCTCCCAGTCCCCGCTCAGCCGGCAGATCGCCCAGCTGGAGGAACGGCTGGAACTGCAGTTGTTCGAACGCTCGCAGCAGCGCATCCGGCTGACCGCCGATGGCCGCACCTTCCTGGCCGAGGCGCGCGCCCTGCTGACCCACGCCAACCGGCTGGAATCGCTGGCACGCCGGCTCGGCCGCGGCGATGAAGGTGGCCTGTGCATCGGCTATCTGGAGTACGCGATGCACTCCGGCGTATTGCCGACCGCCCTGCGCGAACTGCGCGGCGACCGTCCTGCCGTACACATCGCGCTGTACAACCAGCAGTCGGACGTGCAGCTGGAAGGCTTGCGCCAACGCAGCCTGGACATCGCCCTGGTCTGCGAACCGCCGGCGTTCGACGATCCAGACCTGGAGGCCACGCAGGTGCTGAACGATCCGATGCTGCTGGCGCTGCCGGCCGGCCACCCATTGGCCACTGCTGAGACCATCACGCCCGAGGATCTGGCCAGCCAGCAGTGGATCGGCGTGATGCACAAGGAAAGCGCGCTGCGCCATGACACCTTCATCGCCGCCTGTGCGAAGGCCGGTTTCACCCCGACCATCGCCATGGAGGCGACCGAGCCGCTGGCCGCGCTCGGCCTGGTCGCCGCGGGGCTGGGACTGACCACCCTCCAGCGCAGCCTGGACCACCAGGCACCAGAGGGCGTGGTGCTGCGCGAGCTGCCGTGGTTCAGCTACCGCACACCGCTGTGGGCGGCCTGGCACCGCGTCAACCTGCGCCCGCTGGTCGAGACCTTCCGCAGGACGCTGGTGCAGACCGCAACCGAGGGCAAGCCGGCCTTCGCCGACTGAACCGACCGCGCTATGCCGGGCCTGCCTCGGTGTAGCGCTTCACCACGAAACCCTCTTCCGGGGCCGGTGCAACGAAGTGGCGGGTGATCCGTTCGAACTCCTCGTCGCTGGCCTGGAACGGATGCTCGCCAAGTGCATTGCGCGCGCGCAGCCGCGCCTTGCAGACTTCGTCGGCAACATCGAGGAAATGCAGTTGATGTGCAGCGCCAGCCGGCGAGAACACTTCACGCGCCCACGCGCGACTGCCTGGCGTATTGAATGGAAAATCGAGCACCACCGAAACACCCGCCTGCAGCAATGCGCGCAGATGATCGGCCAGCACATTGCGCAACGTGGCCGCACGCTGCAGATAGTCGGCAATGGAATGGATCTCGCCCGGATACAGTGCCGCCAACCATGCATCTTCGCTGATCAATACGTGGCGCGGCTTCAACGCCAACTGCTGCGACAGGGTGGATTTGCCAGCACCGATCTTGCCGCACACCAGGTGCAGGGTCGGCGAAGGGTCGTTCGATGAAAGGTTGTGCATCTGCGTTCTCCTTGGTGGATTCCATTACCCGGAAGAGCGCTGTATGCAACCCGCCTTCCCGGGCGGGTTGCTTGGCCGTGATGACCGCGCGCTACCCCGCCTTCCCGTGGGGAATGCGGATAATCGACGCGGTGCTGTGCAAGACCATGCCGCCAGCGTAGAGCGCAGCACGGCCGACCGGCAATGCCCTGCGGCAGTGCAGCGCGCGCAAGGTTGTGCGGGGATCTATGCTCGGGGCCATTCCCGCATGGAATGACCCCGATGCGAACCTTGTTTCGATGCGCACTTGCCCTCTGCCTGCTGCCCTGGATGACATCGCTGGCTGCACCGCCGCCAGCACCTCGCACGCTCAGCGGCGAGCTGCAGGGCGCACCGTGGCGGCTGGATGTGCCTGCCGACTGGAACGGCGACCTGGTAATGCTGGCCCATGGCTATGAACCGGTCGGCGTGCCGCGCACCGCCCCAATGGCGGCCAATGACAGCACCGCACCACTGCTGGCAGCAGGTTACGCCGTCGCGCAGAGCGCCTATGCCAGCCAGGGCTGGGCGGTGGCCGATGCGATCACCGATACGGAGCGCCTGCGCCAGCAGGCAGTGGGTGAACTCAAGCATGTCCGCCACACCTGGATGCTGGGATTCTCGATGGGCGGTGCCGTGACCATCGGCAGCCTCGAACGCTTCCCGCAGCACTACACCGGCGGTGTATCGCTGTGCGGCGCCAATCTCAGTGGCGAACAGATCGCGACCGATCTGCTGACCACGCTGGTCGCGTTCGATTACTTCTTCCCCAAGGCCGATGGGCTGCCGCCCACCGGCCTGCTATCGCGCGAAGCGGCGGCGCTGCCGCAGGGCGAGTTGTACCAGGGCATCGCCAATGCACTGCAACGTGACCCGTCGCACGCCGCAGTGCTGGCGCGGCGGCTGCAGGTCTCCGCTGATGCACTGGCCGGCACGATCAGCCTGCACGCGCTGGTCCTGCATGAACTGGCTGCACGGAGCGGCGGCATGCCGATGGGCAACATCGGCGTGGTCTACAGCGGCTTTGGCGATGACACCGCGTTCAATGCCGGCGTGCAGCGTGTCAGCGCTGTTCCCGCGGCGCAGGCGCATGTCCGCAACTCGCTGGCAATCACCGGCGCACTGAAGCGACCGCTGGTGATCCAGTTCAATCACAACGACCCGACCATCGTGCCGCACATGCAGGCGGTGTATCCGCAGATGGCTGCACGAGCCGGCGCGCGCCCGCAACCACGCGTACTGCCGCCGGTGGGCGAAGGACACTGTGGCTTCTCCGGAGCGCAGGTAATAGCCGCCTTGAAGACAGTGCAACGTTGAGTCCATCGCGTACCGTAGGGCGTCCGCCACGCTGCCAACGCTTACGATGCAGGAACCCGCGCAGCATCTGCTGCCTTCCCCATGCGCTGACCTTGCGCCCGTAACCCCAAAGGGCGGCGTCAGCCGCCCAGCGTGCCCATGGTGAAGGTGTAGCCGGAGCTCATCAGGAATTCGCGCATGCGCATCTCCGCGCGCCGCGGTGAGGCCAGGTTGGCCGGACCATACAGCGCGTAGACCGTCCCCGCACCTTCGATGGACTCACGGCGCACGCCGCAGTGGCGGGTTTCCGAAGCAATCACCCATCCGTCCTTCAGTCGATCCGGTCCGATCGATTGGCCGTTCATCAGCCGGAACGTCAGCCAGCGTACTTCCACAGAAGATTTGTTCATTGCTGGCGTACCGCCAGCGTGCCGCGATCGTTCATGTCCTTGCTCGCCATTGCAGCTCCCTAAGACTTGGAACTCGACCATAGCGCCTTGCCATGTCGTGGGCGAATGAGACTGGTGGGTACTTATGTTGTCAGGTTGAACCGCTTCCATAATGCTTCGCGCCCCAGGTGTGTCAGCCGCAGTTCGCGTCGGCCCTCAACACGTCGAAGCCAATCGTTCTTCACGAAGCTGTCCAGCATGGCCTCGCCGACCAGGCCAGCCAGATGGGGGCGCCGCTCGGTACAATCCAGGCATCCTCGGCAATAACGCGCAGGCTTGACCGTCACTGGAAGCCGCAGCAGCTCAGCCAGCGGCTGGCCGAGCTCCCGCAGGAACGCCGCCCCCTCCAGACTTACCTGCCAATGCGCCTCGCGCGGGAGCAGGTGTCCTGCATGCAACAAGCGGTCGGTGATCGCCACCGCATGCACGCCGGCCAGATGCCGGTAGCAGGAACGCGCCTGGCGCAACGCCGGCATGCTGCGTGATGCCACAGCGGTGCAGGACGGCGTGCGGTCGGCAACGCGCAGGATGCCCTCCAGCATGTCGGCAACCTCGTGCGAGGCCAGACGGTGGTAGCGATGTCGCCCCTGCGCGACGGCGACCAGCAGATCACCCTCGACCAGCCTGCGCAGATGCGTGCTCGCCGTCTGCGGTGTCACCCCGGCCACGCGGGCCAGCTCCATCGCGGTATAGGCACGCCCATCCATCAACTGCAGCAGCATGGATGCGCGCGCCTGGTCGCCGACCAGGGCACCGACGCTGACAAGGGAACCGGAGGTGTGGACCATGCCCGCATTGTGGCACGCCATTGCGGGCCGACAGTTCGACGCAGGCCGAAGCATCGGCACCCGCTGCCAAGGCACAGTGGCCAGCCCGACAGCGCAAGGCCTGCCATGAAAACCGCTCCGATCCCCCGCCGCCGCATCACCCCTTCGGTCCTGTACCCGGGCACGCCGGTGCTGCTGATGACCACGCTGAACGACGACGGCAGTAGCAACATCAGTCCGCTGTCTTCGTTCTGGGCCCTGGGCAACCGGGTGGTGCTGGGCCTCGGCGTGCAGGGCCAGGGCTATCGCAACCTGCAGTTGCGCAACGAGTGTGTACTGAACTTCCCGTCGTCCGCGCAGGCCGCACAGGTCGAGGCCATCGCGCGGGCGACAGGCTGCGACCCGGTGCCCACTGCCAAACAGGCGATGGGCTACGTGCACGTCCGCGACAAGTTCGCGCTGGGAGGCTTTAGTCCGGTCGCCTCGACCCACGTCACGCCAGAGGCGATTGCCGAGTGCCCGCTGCAGGTGGAAGTCAGCGTGATGGCGATGCACCCGCCCGGCGAGGATGACGGCCAGGGCTTCGTGATCGTCGAAGGCCGCATCCGTTGCGTGCATGCCCACGAAGCGATCACCGTAGCTGGCACCCAGCACATCGACGTTGCGCACTGGAAACCGCTGATATACCTGTTCCGCCACTACCTGGGCGTAAGCCAACCGGTCGGGCGCAACTTCCGCGCGGAGACGCCCACGGGCGCTTCTGCCTAGCGGCCTAGACCGTTTCGCCCTGCAGATCGAGCACGGCCGTGGTCCAGCGGCGCTCACCCAGCACGGCCACCATGCCGCCTCGATAGACGAAACGGCGCACGTGGCCGTCTTCAATGAAGCAGGTCGCGTTCTGCATCGGTGCATATCCGGCCGAGGCGTAGTGCCGATGATCCAGAGCGAACAACACGACGAAATCGATCCCGCGCTGGCGCAGCTCTGCGTGCGCAGCTTCGATCAAGCGTGACGCGATGCCCTTCCTGCGAACGTCAGCATGCACCACCACGCCGCCGATCAAGCCTATGCGTTCCGGCTCGCCGTCCAGCAAGACGTCGCGTTCGTACAGTGCAAGGTGAGCGACCACGTGATCGCATTCCATCGCCAGGACCAGAGCGACCGGCACCGGAATAGCGTAACCGTCGCCCTGCATGTCCGGGAACGCCTGGCGGAGCAAATCCACCGCCTGCCGACGGTGATCCGGGGCTACGCTTTGCCAGCGGGATACCTGAACGTGCATTGCCTAGTCTTCGTGGAATAGTCATGTATCCAGGCCCATCCTGCCACGGAAACATGACCGCGCCTGCGGCAATGTTTCACCGTCACTGCAGGATGATCGAGTACGAGACGATATCCGTGTAGCAGCCCGCGCGTTTGACTGCCCGTGGCTCCGTGCCAAATGCACTGAAGCCCAGCGATTCGTACAGCCCGCGCGCGGCAGCGTTGTCCGCCAGCACCGTGAGGGTGAGCGATTCAATGCCTTCCGCGCGTGCAGCCGCGAACGCGGCGAGAAAAAGCTGGCGGGCGATACCCTGGCCACGATGGCCAGCATCCACGTGGACACTGTGCACTTCCGCCGTATGCCGTCGCGCCATCCGCACCGGGCGCACGTAACGCAGGAAACCCACCAACATGCCGTCAACGAACGTGCCGAAGTAGCGCGTACCAGGATCCGCAAGCTGGGCGCGCATCACGTCCGCCGAGTCATTCTGTGCCTCGGCCAGCGTGGACAGGAACGCAGCGGGCGACCCGTGAAGCGCCTGCAACCGTGCCTGCCAGAGAATATCGGCGTCGTCAGTGGTGAGTTGCCGGATAAGCATGCGACACACCCGTGAGGTTGCTGATGCACAGGTGCCCAGCCTAGCGCGGGGTCGCCTGATATGGCGTGCATGCAAGGCAGCAGAAAAAGAAAAAGCCCTGACCGGAGTCAGGGCTTTTCAATTGGAGGCCTCAAGCGGAATCGAACCGCTGTAAACGGATTTGCAATCCGGTGCATAGCCACTCTGCCATGAGGCCAACGTACTGCGCGTCAGGAACGGATCCCTGACAAGACAAAACCCCATGATGGGGCCTGTCGGAACATGGAGCGGGAAACGAGACTCGAACTCGCGACCTCAACCTTGGCAAGGTTGCGCTC
>NZ_JAWJTI010000040.1:0-32283 GCF_032911525.1 Stenotrophomonas veracruzanensis | reverse complement strand
ACCGCCGACACGGGGATTTTCAATCCCCTGCTCTACCAACTGAGCTACTCGGCCACATGTTTCGTTGCAGCGAGGTCGCTGCCAAGGACGCGTATATTACGGAGGTCGGCTGCCTTCGGCAAGCGTTTTGCCAAGATTTCTTCACATTGCCGTCTGCGCGCTCGCAAGTGCTTGATCCTCCGTCGTGGGGCGGGGCGGGGCCAATCGATCATGGTCTGCGGTGGAAATCAGCAGGTCGCCGCAATCGCCAAAGCTGCAGGGGCAAGGGCTGCGCCGGACAAGCGCGGGTCCGGGCAATGGAACGCTGTTTTCGTGGCCGCCATCGGGGATCGCCGCAGCGTAGTGTCGGCAGTCCTTTCCCGATGCTGGCAACAGCAGAGACCTGGCCATGTCCGATTCCTCCACCACCTCCCGTATCGTGCTGGCGTCGCGTCCGCAGGGGGCGCCGAGTGCGGCCAACTTCCGCTTGGAACAGGCACCGTTGCCGGCACTGGCCGATGGCGAGGTGCTGCTGCGCAACCGGTATCTGTCGCTGGACCCGTACATGCGTGGGCGCATGGACGAGGGCCCGTCGTACGCCCCGCCGGTGGCGGTGGGTGCGGTGATGGAAGGGCAGACCGTGGCCGAGGTGCTGCAATCCAACGCCGAGGGCGTAGCCGCAGGTGAGCTGGTGCTGGCGCCGGGTGGCTGGCAGACCCACGCGGTGCTGCCGGCCAAGGCATTGGGGCGCCGCCTGGACCCCTCCGGACTGCCGCTGAGTACCGCACTGGGCGTGTATGGCATGCCCGGCTTCACCGCCTATTCCAGCCTGCATGAGATCGCCCGCCTGAAGCCGGGCGAGACGCTGGTGGTCGCCGCCGCGACCGGGCCGGTGGGCGCGACCGTAGCCCAGCTGGCCAAGCTGCTGGGCGCGCGCGTGGTCGCCATCGCCGGTGGCGAAGCCAAGCGCGCCTATCTGCAGACACTGGGGGTGGACGTGGCGCTGGATCATCGCGCCGCTGATTTCGTCGTGCAGCTGCGCGCGGCGGTGCCCGCGGGTATCGACGTGTATTTCGAGAACGTGGGCGGCCATGTGCTGGATGCCGTGCTGCCGCTGCTCAACGACTTCGCCCGCATTCCGGTGTGCGGCACCATCGCCACCTACAACGAGCGGGGCGTCGAGCAGCCCGGCCCGGACCGGTTGCCCGCACTGTTCAGCCAGATCCTGCGCCAGCGCCTGACCGTGCGTGGTTTCATCGTGCACGACTTCATCCACCTGTGGCCGGATTTCGAGCGCGAGATGCCGCAGTGGCTGCGCGACGGCCGCATCCAGTACCGCGAGGATGTGGTGGAAGGGCTGGAGAATGCGCCGGAGGCGTTCTTCGGGCTGTTGCAGGGGCGCAACTTCGGCAAGCTGGTGGTGAAGCTGGATTGAGGGCTTGGCGGTGCGCCGACCAAGGTCGGCACCTACCGGAAGCTGAGCGTGCCGACCAAGGTCGGCACCCACTTCAGGCAGTCGAGGCCTTTTCCCGGCGCAGCAGTTCGCGCTTGCGCGCCACGCCCCAGGCATAGCCGGACAGGTCGCCGTCGCGGCGCACCACGCGGTGGCAGGGGACTGCCACCGCCAGCGGGTTGCTTGCGCATGCGCGTGCCACCGCACGACTCGAGCGTGGGGCGCCGATGCGCGCGGCGACATCCGCATACGACGCGGTCTGCCCGCGCGGAATCTGCTGCAGTGCCTGCCACACCCGTTGCTGGAATGCGGTGCCGCGGATGTCCAGCGGCAGCGTGGCGCCCCGCGAAGGATCCTCGACCAGGCCCACGACCTGCGCCACCAGTTGCTCATAGCCCTGGTCGGCACCGACCAGTTCGGCCTGGCGGAAGCGTTGCTGCAATGACTGCAGCAGCGTCTCCGGATCGTCGCCGAGCAGGATCGCGACCACGCCGGTCCCGCTGCTGGCCACCAGCACGCTGCCCAGTGAACTTTCGGCAAGCGCGAAGTGGATGACTTCGCCGCGACCACCTGCGCGCCATTGCTTGGGCGTCATGCCCAGCAACTTCGGTGCGTTCTCGTAGAAGCGCCCGCTGGAACCGAAGCCGGCATCGTGGAAGGCGTCGGTGATGCGTTCCTGCTGTTCAAGCCCGGTGCGCAGGCGGTCGGCGCGCAGCGCGGCGGCGTATTGCTTCGGGGTCAGCCCGGTGGCCTGTTTGAACAGGCGGTGCAGCCGGGTCGGGCTGCAGCCGGCGATGTCGGCCAGTTCCTGCAGTGAGGGTTCGTCGAGGCTGGTCTGCAGGTGGCGGCAGACCCGTTCGACGCGGGCATCGAGGGCGGTGGTGGCGGTACTGTCCATGGCCGGATTCTGGCACGCGCCGGTGCTGCGGAAACTCCGTTTCCTGCACCGACGGGCCAGGCCCGGAAACGGAGTGTTGGCAGGCCGAAGGCGCGGCATCGTGGCGGCCACTTCACAACCGGCACCACGACCATGCGCCTGAACAACAAGATCGCTCTCATCACCGGTGCCAGCGCTGGCATTGGCCGCGCCAGCGCCATGCGCTTTGCTGCCGAAGGGGCAAGGCTGGTGCTCAACGCACGGCGACCGGAGCCGCTGCAGGCGCTGGCCGAGCAGATTCGCGCCGCCGGTGGCGAAGCCGTGGTGCATGCCGCTGACGTGGCCGATCCGGGCACGGCGCAGGCGCTGGTCGATCTGGCCCAGCGGTCATTCGGCGGCCTGGACATCGCCCTCAACAATGCCGGCATGCTCGGCCCGGGCGTGCCGGCAGCGGAGTTCCCGGTGGACGCTTGGCGTGAAGTGATGGCGACCAATCTGGATGCCGCCTTCCATGCGGCACGCGCGCAGTTGCCGGCACTGTTGGCGCGCGGCGGCGGCTCGCTGGTGTTCATCGGCACCTTCGTCGGCCACACCGTGGGATTCCCGGGCATGGCGGCCTATGCGTCGAGCAAGGCCGGGTTGATCGGCCTGAGCCAGGTGATCGCCGCCGAGTACGGTGCGCGCGGCGTGCGCAGCAATGTGCTGCTGCCCGGGGGCACCGATACCGAGATGGGCCGGCAGGCGGCACCGACCGGCGATGCCCGCGACTTCGTGCGCTCGCTGCACGCGCTCAAGCGCATGGCCGAGCCAGAGGAGATCGCCAACGCTGCGCTGTTCCTGGCCAGCGACGAAAGTAGTTTCGTTACCGGTACCGCGATGCGCGTGGAGGGTGGGGTGTCGATCACCCGTACCTGAGCGGGGTCAAGAGCGTGGCGCGTAGCGGATGCCGCTGCTGGCCATGAAGCCCTTTGGATCGAAACGGGCCCAGGCTTCGCCCCAGTCGAAGCGGGCGTGGCCGCCGGTCAGTTTGCGCCCCAGTGCCGTGGCCAAGATGCGGCGCATGAAAGCGACTTCGGCATCGATCGCGGCCTGGGTCGGCCAGCCGTCTTCCAGCGGCGCACCAGGCAGACTGACACCCATTGCCACCATGTCGAGCTGTTGCCTGTGGAAGCACAGGCTGATGCCAGCGGGTGCACCGCCCAGGCTGAGCCGGTGCAGGCTCAGCCAGTGATAGCCGGTGCCGACATCGCGCTCCCCTCGCACCAGCGCGGCGAAGGCGACGCTCGCTTCATCCCGGGACAGGGTGGGGCCGATCAGCGTCGGCAGATTGCCGAGCTGGATGCTGCCGTCGGTCGCATCGAGGAGCATCGGCAACGCGTGCGCTGCGTGCTGGGCAGGAGAGGGCATGGCATACCGGTGGGCGTGGTGCCTCGGATTCTGGCTGCGCGGGGGCCGCGGCGGCAAGCCAGTGCCTGCACATGGCGTTGGCACGGGACTGACCTGCGGCTTACCCGGCAACCTCTAGCGTGGTGGGCAACGCAGGCCCGCCGCCGGCGTGGAGATTTCGATGAACGAGCGAGACAAGGATCAGGACCCGAAGCAAGGCGTGCAGGAAAGCCGCCAGGACAGGAAGCAGGACGATGTGGCCAAGCAGCGGCCCGGGCAGCGTGATCAACAGGTGCGCGATGCGCACTCGCGCAGCCCGCGGCGCAAGGACGGTGACCAGGAGCCGGCCTGAGTTGCGGACGCTGAAAAGAAAAACCCGCAGATCGCAGGGATCTACGGGTTCTTCTGGATAGTGGTGGAGCCAAGGGGAATCCCGATAGCTGCCGGAACCATTGCACTGTAACGGTTTCGGCATCTGAGGGCGATGACATGCCCCCAGATGTGCCCCCGGGTCATGCTGCCTTGGGCAGGCCGCGCTCATCGACGTTGCGGGCCTCCATCTTGGACAGAATCCATGCGTTGATTTCGTCCTCCGACCAGGCCGAACAGTTGCCCCCGAGGTCGATTTGCGCAGGAAACTCGCCGCGGCGGATCCGGTCGTAGATCGTGTTCTTGGCCAGCCCGGTCCTTGCGCTGACCTCTTTCAGCCGGAGCAGGTTGGGTGCGCGGGGTAGGGGGACCGGCGAATTGACTGATTCGCCTGCGGCGGTGTCCTGGTCTTCAATGGTGTTCATGCTTCCTCCTTCGGCGCGCCGGCGGCGGCCAGATTGGTGCCGCGGCGGCGGCGTTTCGATACGGGGGCCATGATCCGCTCGGCTTCGGCCCGGTCCTCACGGGAGAGTGCGATTAGCGCCAAGCCACGGGCCTCCCATGCGCGCACGGTGGTCTTGCTCGCCTTGGCGAGGTCCACCCCCGATAGCCTGGCCAGCACGTGGCCCACCTCGCGGAAGTCCAGCCCGTCGGTGCCCTGCAGCGGGTCAGCCATGGGCGAGTCCCTTCGGGATCATGCCCGTGGCAGAATGCCCGCCAGTCCATAGGGGGAACTGCAGTTGAGCGAATTCCAGTATCTGGTTCCTTGCTTTGAATGGAGCGAAAAATGCAACTTGGACTGGGCCGCTTTCTCCGCTATGGGGGGCTGGGTTGCGGCAATCGTCACCTTCTTCGCTGTGCTTCTCCCTTATCGAGCGCAGAGAAAAATGGCTGACGAGGAGCGGCGTCTTGCAGCGACTGATGCCGAGGCAAGACTTGGAAAGTTCGTGCACAAGCTTTTCTTTCTCCACAACAGTATTCCCGAGATAAGAAGCACTGTCGTCCTTCCGGGGTACGTCTTCCAAAAGGATGTGCTTGATCGTTGGATGACGAAGGCCTCCTCCCTGCCATTTCCGGATATGCCGCGTCGAATCGAGTTCGAAAATGTGCGTAAGTCGCTTGCAGTTTTGCAGGTGTGCATTGAAGTGCTGGCCGAAAGCCGCGAGATTGAGGACTGGAATACCGATGCAAAGATGCATTTCGCGGAAACGGTATCTCAGGTCGATCAAGCGCTTAAGAATTTCGTGAGAACGGTAGATCGGCTCATGCCCACGCTGAGCATCCATGAGGAGTTCAGTCGCTATTTTCCGGAGCGACAGCAGTAGAAGCGGCATGCTGTTCTCGGTGTCGTAGGAATGATTCATCAGGCAACCGCTGATCCGGTTCGGCGCCGGCCGTCGATCAGCCTCTGAAGCTGGCGCTGAAGCCCCGCAGCGATATCGTAAGAATTTGGCGGCATGGTGGTGGGCATGAATTTCAGCAAGTTGCGGACATCGAGCAGATCGACAGAGCGTGGGGGCGCCGAGTGCCACGCAGCGCTATGCCGCTGTTGGCGTGCTGTACCAGGGGGTGGACGCAGCTGGCAATACAACGCCTCGACGACGGGCGCGACCCGTTGCTCACACGCGCTTCCTGCCATTGACGTGTTCATGCGTGCGTTTCCAGCAGGAAGTTGATGTCGATCTGCCAGCCGGCCTCACGGGCCCCGAGCAGGCGCAGTTCGTTGGTGTCGAATTCATCCAGGCCGAGCATCTTCGCGGCCAGCTCGATGTGGTTCGGCGAGATAGGCCGATCGCGGTAGAACAGGTCGTAGACGTTGTGCTTCGAGCAACCCCAAACGTCAGCCAGGTCCTGCATGCGTTTGCCTTCTTCCAGAAGGTGGCGCTTCAGGTGCGCGCGCATGCTGTCGACAGAGCGGGGAATGCGGATCGGACGGCCACCGGCGGCCATGCCGTTGTTGGCGTGCTGGCGTCGGATGCTCATGCCGCCTCCGCCAGCGGCATTGCCACTGGGTCCAGATTGGCGTCGATGAGGGCGTAGAACGGTGGCGGGCTGACGCTGTTCCCGCACATGCGCACCTGGGCCGTGGTCTTCAGCACGGTGCCGTCGGCGGTGCGGTCGATGATGTAGGACACCGGGAAGCCCTGGGCACGGAACAGCTCATACGGCTTGAGCATGCGCAGGCCGATATCCACGATCACGTAGGGCGTGCCCTTGATGACCACGGTGACCAGCGCCAGGCGATTCTTGGTGGTCACCGTGTCCACCGGGTCGTGCAGATCGACCGCGATGCCGCTGCCGTAGTACTTCACCAAGAAGGCCGCCACCCGAAGCGCACCGGCTTCCTGCTCAGGGCTCAGCGTGCATTCGACTTCAGCGAAGCGGGTCGCACCCGCCAGGATGGTTGGCAGCGGGGCGCGGAGGTCATTGCCTACAACGTTCTGCGCCATCGCGGTCAGGTGAGCGGCCACCAGTCTCTGCTGGCTGCCGCTGGCGGTGATGGTGCTGACCGGGTCGCGCGCGTCATTGCCTGCGCCCTGATAGGAGCCGCCGTTGGCCTGCTCCAGAAAGGCAGTCGCCAGCGCGTGGTGCTCGGCCTGAGCGGCAACGGTCGTGAGCGGCGTGCGTGCGTCGGCACCGACCATGTTCCGCCGCAGGGTTACCAGCGAAGCGGAAGCGAGGCCCAAGGCGTGCGCGTCGCCTGCCGGCCGGACAGCACCGGCGCCGGAGGTGATCGTCGGCACCGGATCGGTGCCGGGCGTGCCGATGCTGTCGCCTCGGATCTTAACCAGGTGTGGTGCCACCAGTGCGGTATCTGCCTTGGTGGTCATTGTGTAGAGCGGTTCGCCGCCTGAACGCGGCTCGGACTGACCGGCCCGGCCGCCGACGCCGGCAAGGATCGGCGATACCACCGAGAAGTGCCCGCCCTTCACTTCGGCGCACATAGTGCGAAGCGGCTCGTCTGCGGCCATCGTTCGCTGACTAGAGGCGTTGGCATGCTCGGTGATGAACGGTGCCAGCTCCGGCATGGCCAGCATCAGCTCCCCGCGGTTGGCGGCGGTAATGGTGCGCAGCGGATCGCGGACGCTGTGCACGCGGTCGCCGCCCTGATGCGTCACGGGAACGATGAAAGGATCGGCCGAGTTGATGACGTGCCGCATGACGCCCTTGGCGATGCGGCGCATGGTGGCGTCGGCCAGCGGGCGGGCGCGGGTGAAGATGGAGGGGCAGGGGATGGAGAAGTCCAGGCAGTCGGCGGCGGTCACGCGCGGCTTCTGTCCCGGGGCTGTGCCATGGGTCGGCTCTGGCCACACGATAGCCTGGCCGTCGCGGCGGCCGAGCAGGAACAGGCGTTCGCGGCTGGTGCCGGCGCCGTAATCGCTGGCCACCAGCTTGCGCCACTCGACCGCGTAGCCCAGCGCCAGCAGCGCAGCGACGAACTGCTGCCAGGTGCGGCCACTGTGGCGCTTGTCCGGAACCAGCTGCTGGTTCTCGACCGGTACGCGCTCGCCGCGCGCTGCAACGGTGCCGTCCATCTTGATGACGCGGCCGGTGTCCTTGCAGCGCTTCGCGACCAGCGGGCCCCAGGTCAGGATCTGCCAGACGTTCTCCATGGAAATGATGCGCGGCGCGGTGTTGGTGCCGTGCAGGCGATCAGCGCGCAGCAGCTGGCCCACCCACTTCAGCACCACCCACGACAGGGCGCGCGTCTTCCTGCTGCGCGGCTGGCCGCCCTTGGCCTGGCTGAAGTGCGTGCAGTCCGGTGAAGCATGGAACCAGCCGATGGGACGACCGGCCACGTCCACGCGTGGGTCGGCGTGCCAAATGTCCTCGCGGTGGTGCTGGGTCAGCGGGTGATTGGCAGCGTGCATGCCGATAGCCAGCTCGTCGTGGTTGTACGCGAGGTGCGGATCGACGCCTGTCGCCTTCTTGATGGCTTCGCTGGCGCCACCCCCACCGGCGAACAGGTCAACCACTATTTCGCCTGGGCGCAGGCGGGACTGCTGCGGTCGCGGAAAGTTGAAAGAGCGGGAACCGTCAGCCATGGTGTTCTCCTGTCAGTTCGGCGCGCAGCTGCTCAACGCGCGTGCGCCAGTAGTCGATGGTTTCGTCGCTGCTGCTGCGCAGCGTTTCGTGGTGCCCGAGGGCAGTGGCAGCGGTGACCAGGTCGGTAACCAAGCCCGGTCGCTTGGCGCTGGCGCTGCCGCCGGCGCGCAGCTCGGCCACCTCGGCCTGCAGCTGCTCGATGCGTTCGTTGGCCTGGGCAAGCCACTGCCGATAGGCGTCCTTCGTGGGCTGCCGCATCCGGGCCGGGATGCCCGGGTCCTCGGGCGCCGGCACCAGCACCAGCACCAGGCAGCTCACCCCCGGGCCTCGCGCCGGGCTTCGGCCAGGATCTCTCGCAGGTCGTCCTGCACCTTGCGGTCCTCGCCCTGGGCGACAGCAGCGGCCACGGCGCGTTCCAGCGCGTAGACCCGGTCGTTCGGATGGATGTAGGTCATGGCAGAATCTGCTCTAACAGGGAGGGGTTATGAAAGAGTTTCTGTACTGGACGTTTGTGCGTTGCTGGCCGCTCGGCGAGAAATGCGAAGTGAATTGGGATGCTTGGGCTGCAATTGGCACCTGCGCGGCAGTGGTGATTGCGCTTTTCGGACCCGCAATTCATCGGATGGTCGGAAGAAGGAAAGCCAACGCGCTCTTTGCGTTGGCGTATCGCACCGATATTCAGGGTGCTCTTGCCCGCTTGGAAAACTTGAACAGCCGGTTCCCGCTTGATCCAAAGGGTGATAGCGCATGGGCGGTGCACGAAACGCTGACCAAAGAAGGGCAGTTCCGCACGAACTTCATTGAGATCTGCGGGCGTCTCGACGAACTGACCGGGCGCGAGGTTGATCTCACCAAGTGGCCAGCTGTGGATTGGAGCCTTGCTGCGAAGGTAGCGATGGCCATCGAGACGACTGCCCACTTTCAAATGGGGGCGCGCCTTCTCGCAGACGTCCAGGACGATGTGAGTTGGTCCGTGATGATGCAGGCCGCACACCTTGCTCACGTCAGAGCCACCACTGACGTAGCGACGGCATCGGAGGCGATCAATAAAGCGCTGGGAGCCTTTTCGATCACCGGAAACCAAGCATGAGGGATCTTCCTTAGCTGCACTCACGCAGCCACCCCCATCGCCAGCAGGTCGATGTCGTCCACCTTGTCGCGCAGGTAACGTCGCGCGCGGCGCAGGTGGCCAGCGATCACAGCGCGGTCCTCATGGGCGAAGAAGGTCTCTACGTGCATGTGCAGCGCACGGCGGTGGTCGCGGCGGTGGAGGCGCCAGGTGATGGCGCTGCCGTCCGTGGTCGGGAACCGGCCCCAGGCGAAGCCCAAGGTCTCCTTGGGCGCGCGGCGGGCGATATGGCGGCTCACGACTGCACCTCTCGTCGACCGGCAGCACCGATGAACCGCGCCAGCCGCTCATAGACCCGCTGCAGGTGCTCATCGCTGGACCAATGCCAGCTGTGGAAGCCATCCGACTCGTCACCCGTTTCAGCGGCGTATTTGCGGTCCAACAGTGCACGCGCTTCGGCCCGCACTGCCGAGCGCTTCGACAGGTAGCGGCGGCCCATGGTGGGTGCCAGGTAGACCGTGGCGGTGATGGGTTGAATGCGCATGGTCATCCCGCCTTCTTCCCAGCGCGGCGGCCATGGCCACCCTCGACCACCTGTCGGCGGCTGATCGTGCTCTTGTCGATGCCGGTGGTGCCCAGGACCTGGACCTTGCCGCCTGCGGCAGCGAAGCGGGCCATGTCGCTGGCCAGCTTCTGCCGGGCCTGGTCCTTTTCGCGATCGGTCGCGCCGCTGAAGGCGGGCTTCACGTGGATGCTGGTCATACTGCTGCTCCTTCGTAGACCCAGCGGCGCACGGTCCCGAACGGGACACCCAGCGCGGCGCTGATCTGGTTGACGGTGTTGCCGCTGGCCCGGAGCTGCTGGGCGCGGCGTTTGGTGGTGACCGGCCAATACCGGGCGTGAGGCTGGCGCGGCATCGGACTGCAGCTCACGGTTGATCGAACCCAGCACCGCCAGCGCGTTTTCCTTGAACTCGGCCAGGTTGGAGGCGGTGACCATCCCCGTGACCCGGATGCTCAGCGCGGGCAAGGTCTCCGGCGCGCGACCCACCGGCGCAGGCTCGCTCGCAGGACCCGGCTCGAATGCCGCGACGTCTGCCTCGAGCTGAGCCCAACCCGCGACGATGCGCGCGCGCAGCTCTGGATTGGGCATGTACCAACAGTGCCGCTCTTCCACCAGTTCCCAGCCGCCGGAGGTCTGGCGCCACTCGGAAGCCATGAAGAACACGCGCTCGCATTGGGAGACCATCGCCTGGTGCTCCATCTGGATCTGGTACATCAGCGGCAGGTCGGTACCGGTGCAACCATCGAACATGGCATCGCGCAGCGTCTGGTTCAGGCGCTTGTGCTCCCAGGCGATGTCCTCCAGCAGCGTCAGACCGTCGAAGCTGGCCGAGTACTTTCCGGCCACGCCAGTGACCGGGTAGAGATCCTCGCCGACCAACTGCTCGGCAATGGCACGGGCCTGCGCCTCAAACTCATGGCCCGGATCGATGACGCGCTCCTGGACGAAGTCGCTGAACTCGCGCGGCACGCCTGCTGCCAGTTCGCGGATCAGATCAGTGCGGGAATGGTTGGTGGACGCACCGAGCATCGCCGGCGCGTCGCTGGCATTGAGGTGCTGCGCGCGGTGGGCGTGCCATTCCGGGCTGCCCTGGATCAGGTTCACGGTGCGCATGGTCAGCCCTCCACCGCAGTCTGAGTCGCGCCGTCGGCGGCGGAGGCAGCGTCGGTCGGTGCCTGGTCAGCATCCGCCTCATCCTTGGGAGGGTTGCGGATCTCTTGCAGCTGGTCAGCAGTGAAGCGAGCCTTCGTCTGCAGCGTGGCGATCAGGTCATCAGCGGACTTCCTGCCGCTGGCGATGATGTTCCACCACTTCGGCAGGTTGGCCGAGAAGTCGGCTTCGGAATACAGCGGCAGCCGCTTGTCGGCCTGGCTCTCGATGGCGGCACGCGGCTGCTCGTTGCTGGCCGCGCCGGCCTGCGGGATGTCCATGACTTCTTCGGCGATGGGCATGCCACGCAGGACGTCGGGGAAGACGTCGCGCAGGGCGAAGGCACGGGCGCGCATCTGACGCATGCGCTTCGGGTACTGCGTCCACGGGCCGCTCTTGCCCAGCAGGCCGGCCACCTTGGCATCGTCCATGCTGAAGTTGCGGACCTCCTCGGACTCGCCGCGGCGCTTCACGCGGCACACGGCTGTGCCGCCGTCGTCCGCCTCGGTGATGTACTCGCACAGCGGCGAGCTGCGCACCAGGGCGATGACCGCATCACCCCAGAGGGCAGGGCGACCGTTGATGATGGCCAGGTTCTGCAGCGCCTGCAGCGGCTTCAGGCCCAGCTCGGCGCCCCACTGGATGGCGATCAGGCAGTTGGCGGGCTTGCCCTTGAAGTCTTTCGGGACTAGGTCGCTTTCGGCGAGGTAGTCGCAGAACTGAATCGCCTGTTCGAAGGTCTGCGGGCTGAGGTCGAACTGCTGGCGGGGCTGTGCAGCGAGGCCGACCTGCGGCTGCTGCTGGGCGGCGGGAAGATTCATTTCTGTGGCTCTCCGGCCGGCAGGGCCGGCGATGGTGGAATGGGGTGCAGCACCGAAGCGATCCGCAGCATGATGGGTGCCTCGATCTTCCTGGACGATGACCCGCAACTGTCGGCGCCTCAGATCGTCGCGCGTGCGAAACGTGCCCATGCACGCAAGCCGCTGCGACTGGTCGTCATCGACCACCTGCACGAAATGTCGCTGCCAGGAAAGCAGGACGAGGCGCTGGAGCGCGGGCAGGCGCTGCGCGACATCAAGGGGTTGGCCAAGTTCCTGAAGTGCCCTGTGCTGGTGCTGGCCCAGCTCAATCGAGCGGGCGCCAAGGGTGAACGCCCGAAGGTGACCGACATCCGTGGATCGGGCGGCATCGAAGAAGTGGCCGACGTGATCCTGTTCGTCCACCGGCCCGACGTCTACAACCCAACCGACCGGCCTGGCCTGGTCGAGGTGATCGTGGGCAAGGGCCGGAACATCCAGACCGGCACCGTCGTCTCGCTGCGCAACGAGTACCAGTTCCAGCGTGCTGTCGACTGGGACGGGCCACCACGGGCACGACCGCCGCCGAAGCCCAGCACCGGAATCGACTCTTTCACCACGCCCCCGACGCCGCCGCCTATCCCGAGAAAGCCACCAATGCCGGTTCCGCCGAGGCTACCCAGCAAGCCAACTGCTGCCTGCTTCGCCCCCATGCGCGCCAAGTCGGCAATCACCGACCGCGCGAGGTCGCTGAAGGACAACTTGCCGGTCTCCGCGAACCTGACCCAGGCATCCTCCCAGCCGCTGAGCGCGGTGTTCATCAAGCTGTTGGCCTGTTCCAGCGCATTCCCTGCGGCGAAGGAATAGTCCTCCCAGGCGCGGCGCGCGCCGGCACGCCAGTCGCCCAGCATCGCCAAGCGCTGCTCTTGATAGCCCCGCTCGATCTCCAAAGATCGGTCAAGGCTGGCCTGCAGAAGTGCCACCTCTGCCTGGTACTCGCCGCCGCTCAGAGTGCCTCTCAACTTCTCTTTGTCCAGTGCCTTTTGCTCATCCAGGTACTTCCGCTGGATGTCCAGCTGCCTCTGCAACATTCCGGTGGCATCTGCACCTCGGCTTAGGCCTATCAGATCGACTTCTGCCTGCTGCCGCCGCTGCTTCTCCAGCTGTGTCAGTCGTTCGATCAGGGCCGCCTGCGCAACCATATCCCGTTCGTTCTGCTGGGCCACGGTGGCGATGTCATGCGACATGGCCAGGCGCTCCCGCTCTGCTTCCAGCAGGCGGCGCTCGGCGTGCGTGAGCGTGCCCTTTCCGTCGGCCAGACGGATATCGATCTCTTCGATCAAACGCTGCGACTGCGAAACCCGCTGCCCGCTGAGGGCCAGCTCATCGTTGGCCGAGATCTGTTGCTGCACTCTCGCCAGCAGCTGTTCCACACCCGAGCGCGCTGTCTTACCGCTGCCGGTCGTGCGCTTCGCCGACTCCTCTTGCGACTTCATGTAGTTGGCGATGGTCGCCTCGATCTCAGCGCGGGTTCGTCCGGCCGCGATGCCCTCAGCCTCGATGCGCTCGACCTCTGCGCCAATCTTCAGCTGTTTGTCGTACATCTACAGCCGGCGGTTCCACTGATCCGAGGCCTTCTTTGCGTCGTTCGGATCGTCCATCTTCATGACGAGCCACATGCGCTTCTGCCCGTGGATGCCGTTGAAACTGCCCTGATGGCAGTCCTTGCACAGGGCCACGGTCGTGAAGTGCTGGCCCTGATTGATGTGATGGGCGTCGCTCGGCCCTGGCCGGCTGCAGACGCTGCAGGGCAGCAGCTTCACCGCGTCTACGTGCCGCTTCTCCAACGAGGTAAAGGGCTTAGAGTTCTGGGAGCGCATCAGCAGGTCTCCCGGACTGACTTGGGAGTGGTTATGCTCCCGCCATGGACAGGGGGCATGGACACATGGAACTGAAGGGTCAAATCAACTGGAAGACCGTCGGTATCTATTCCGGCCTGATCGGTACCGGGTTTGTAGCGGCGTTCGTGCTGCTCGCTTTCACCGGCCAAGTACAGTTCGGAAAAGACGCGCCGGCGTGGGTGCAAGCAGTGGGCAGCGTTGTGGGCATAGGTGTCGCCATTGCCATACCGCTGACGACATCCCACCGCGACGAGAAAAGGAAAGCGCAGGCAGACGCAGCAAAGGCCCGCACCTTTGCCCTCCATCTGATGCCTCAGGCCGACCGGCTTCACAATCGCCTTCGTTCGGTGAACCTGTTGATGATGGATCAGGAAGAGGACGAGATCGCTGGTGCTTTGGAATTGCTGAAGCAGGCGACAACCCTCGATGCGTGGGGGTATCAGCTCCACGAACTTGGGAAAGCCGGTGACCTCCTGCAAGGCTCGATCGCAGCCGCCGTTGAAGCGCTCACGTTGCTCGATGATTGGGATTTCTATAATCGCTACAACGGGCAGATCTATGACGACAGAACGGGGGAGGTGGCGGAATTCGAAAGGCCGCAGCCAGCTAACCCTAAGCTGCTCCGGGCCGAGTCTCTGGCCGAAAAATCGGTTGAGGCACTGAGGGCTCTTTTCCTCTGAAGACTGTTTCACGCAACCCTCCTGTTCTGCCCTGCCATGTCCCAGAATTCGGCGCGCACCTCTTCGAGCATCACGTGGGTGTAGTGGTGGCCGATGTACTCGGTCAGTCCGTCGAACAGCTCCTGGAACCTGGCCTGTTCCATCTCGTCGAATGACAGGCTTTCGGCGCGTTTGACCGGGATGGTGCGGATCTCCGGCAGCACACCTGCAAGCACCTTTCGGGCGCCAGCACCCAGCAGCGATTCGCAGGCGTCCAGCACCGCGGCAATGACCGGCGTGGCGTCCATTTCCACCGTCTCGCAGCACACGCCGGCGTCCAGCTGCAGGCGCTTGATCGCATCGTGCGCGTCCAGCTGCTCCCAGCCCTCAACGTTGTCGACCATGAGGTGCCCGATCTTGTGGATCAGCCGGTGCTGCCATTCCTCCCGCGGCTGCTTCAGCTCGCCGCGGATCTCCTCGCCCACGCGGAACTTGCGATCGCGCAGCAGGCGCTGGTCGACGGCATTGGCCGGCACCAGGGCGCCCACCAGCTCGCCGGTGTTGGGGTCGATCAGCTTGGCCACCACCAGGTAGAACGGCCGGCGTGCGCGCTTGGCGCGGATCTTCTTTGCTGCAGCGGTCAGGGTCATTCGTCGTCTCCTTGGCTGCGGCGACGGCTGCCGAGACGCTGCGCCAACTGCCTCTGCGGCTTTGCCGGCGGAGCGGTCTGCTCGAACTCGAACGCAGGCGGCGTAACCGGCGACTCCTTCTACGAAGTAGGCGAGGGCGGCCGTCCGGAGCTGTTCCAGCAGAACGGCAGGTCCGAACAACAACTTCGGGCTCAGCGTGATTCTGACCAATCTCGGCGGCAACAACTGGCGAGTGTCGGCCTACACGGGCTCATCGATTGTGTTCGGCACGGTGTGGGTATACGACTCGGTTGTGACTGGAACGCCGGGCAAAACCGGGATCGAGGTCTACCTAGAGCACACCGGCGAGCTGGCTTTCGCCTCCTAGGCAAAGCCCCTTCGCATCGTAGGCGTGACAACTGCCCCGTTCGGGGCGGCAGAGGGGGCCTACATGCAGGTCCCGGCTGGTAGGCGCTACGCGGTGATCTCGTCTCGTTCGTGTCAGCGGATTGAGCGTGGCGTGGGCTTCCGCCTGACCGGGCCGCAGGGGGATGGGACCGGTGGGGGAAGTTCGGGGCGCTTCTACTACGCCGGCGCTGCCGCTTTGATCCCCCAGTCCGACAATGCGACGCAGTTCAGCGCATCCGGCCACTTCGTGTTGATCGACGTGACCGGCCACTGAGCCGCAGCGTCACGACGAATGAACGTCGGGGCGTGTCAGATTGCGCCCATGTGCTATTCCGCCCAGATCACCGCCGCCTACCAGCGTCGGTGAACGCCCAGGTCATCAACGAGTAAGGAATATTCGTTTGAAGACGACGCGATTCTTGTACTTTTGGTTGATAAACTTGGACAGCCCGATGAGCATGATGAAGAACGCAGCACCCCCAACGATCACGTGGACGCTGACTGCCAAGTAGAGCGAAGTGATTAGCGTAGCCAGCAGTGCCGCAGAATGCGCCTCTCTGGGTGCGCCGTAATGAACCTCGGATCTACAGCCTTGGCACACACGGATGCCGTGCTGCGCTTCTCTGAAGCAATACGGACAGCTGATCAGATCGAGCATTTGCTTCTCCTTCCAGTACTTCGCGAGTATTAGATGAAGGATCGGCTTTGGGGTATCGGGATTTTTCCTACACCTTGTAGGGCTATCCCCTGAGGCGCCGACAAGCGGCACCCATTCAACGAGCATCGGCTGGCAGCGTAGGGAGAACCCCGAACGTCAGTGGGTGGTTGCCCGATACCGCGCGTCCGCCGTTGCGGGCATTCTGACTGTGCCGGATCCGGGGCCGCAGGCAGCTCAACCCGGGGGCGCGTGAGCAGCACCGCGCCGGCACCCGCCGAGTGACGATCAGGTGCGAACGTCGCCGATTTGCTCGGTCAGAACTGTTAGAGATTGCTGGAAGGCAGCGGCGAAGAGATCGCCACCACCGTCCCTGTGCTTGGCCGCGATGCTAGGAAGGAGCTCACTCCATGCATGAGAGAGGTTCTCAGGCTCTGGGTGGGTTAGTACACACATTCGAAGTGCGTACTCCATCGCCTTGAGGTAGCCGCGGTGCATTTCCAGTCCGGCCTCGCAGGCTTGGAGGCGGTCTAGGATTTCATTGATCTCGGCGCTCATGGTGGTCTCGACAGGCAGGGCGGGGAAGGCGATAGTTCGCGGACGTCTAGACGAGCCCGCTATGAGCGTCCTCAACGTTCTGATCAGCCGTGACCAGCTTGTCGTTGCTGTGGATACGCTTGCAGAGGATGCGCTGACAGGCGCTCAATCTGCTGGTGCAAAGGTTCTCCTGATACCTCAGCACAACGTGCTGCTGGCTACGAGGGCGGGGCCCAGTTCTTTCTGAAGATCTACGAGCTGGCTCTGCAGGCGAGCTTCCGGGCCGACTTCTCCATCGAGCAGCTTTCTGCCGAGATGGGGCCTGTAATGGACCAACTGTGGTTGAACTATGAGAAGGCGGCCGCAGAGGCTGACCTGCCTATCGAACAGCTGGGGACCGAGATTGTCCTGGGCGGCTGGTCGCCCAGATGCGGCAGGATGATGGCCACGGCCTACGCCAAGAGCGACAGCCGGCAGGCTACGTCAGTGCAGCCGATCGGCGGCCAGTTCGCATCACCAGGTGATCCACTCAAAGGTGTGGCGCCGAGCATGCTGCAGGTCGACTTGATGGCGGCGGGACGGCTCCAGGCAAACTACCTCAACGAGCAGATGGGCCGGCAGGTCGCTGGCGGCCGTCTGCTGATCGGGTTCTTGCAGCAGGGCCAGGCTGTGGTGAAGGACCTAGGAAGCTTATAGCAGGCACTGCACCCTATGGAGTTGCCGGACAGAGTAGCCGTGGGGGGGCGTGGGGGATGGACGGTTCACTGTCGTACTAGTTCTGCTAGATTCCCCGAGGCCTCCATGGTTGAGGGTGACAAAGGAGAGCATCATGGTCTTTGGAAGAGTCCTAGTGCGTTTCGTTGTTTCTGGCGTCCTGATGATTTCAGGTTTAGGTTTTCATGCGGCGGCAAATGCGCAAGATACCTTGAAATCCTGTGACGGCTGCAGTCTGGATCAGATGAAGAATACGGCATGGCTTGATACCAATGCCGAGGAGGCACCTTTTTGGGGGTACAAGTACTATGTCAATCGTCAGAATGGAGTCATCGCCAAGTTTGTGACGTCCAAGGAAGATGGACCTCCAGGTGATACCTGTCCTCCGGGTGGCGGGGTTGGGTGCCAGAGCGTTGTAAAGGTGTTCCCGGATGTTCCCGAGTCGGCATTTACGGATTATGCGTTCAAGGCACAACAGGTTTGGGGCTCGCAGATAGTAATCGAACCCGGCCCAGGAGTTCCGAATAACGCATACGAGTTCGTGCAATATCCACAGATGAGAGAAGTGGTGATGGCACAAGCCCACACCAAGTCTGCGTTTCTCAATCTTGTAACCCAAGCAGTGCGTGGCCTGATCGATCAGCATCTGTTGAGCTTGCCCCCCAAGGTGGTCTCAGTAACGCTGATCCTTCCGGATGGATCGAGGGTCATCGCCATCATGGATCCGACGACCGAAAGGCTGTCTCACGAACCCAATACCGTGCGCGACGCTGCCGGAAATTTCGTGCCAGAGACTCCTGGCAAGGTGGCCGGTGGGATTGGCCAGACGACGTACTATGACTTCACCAATAATCCAGCTGATCGATTTAAGTTCGTGCAGTGGGTCAGCTCGTTAGGGGCAACCGTTACCGGTCCGACTAGTGGTCAGAAAATGTACTGCACTGAAAGTGCGGACAACTCAGGTGCTGGTGTAAATGTAATTATTACCTGCACTGCCTACTAGAGCCTGCATTCGACATCCAGTTGCTGATCTCTGCTTGGTGGGCCGGCGTTTTGCCGGCCCACCTCTTGCAAGTGCTCTTGGAACCGTACCGCAGCGGAGGTATGCAAGGCTGAGCGGTTAAGACTGACCGTTGAGCAAGTCGCAGCGGTTGAGACAGCCGGCAGTATCCTTCCGGCCATGCTTCCCTCGCACGGCTACCAAGGCTTCCACACCGCTCCCGTTTCGTCTGGCTGGGTCCAGATGGGGGAGAGCTGGGTGCTGTGGTGGGGCGGTCGACAGATCGCCAACATCAGACACGGCAAGGATGGCGCTGTGCGCGTGCGTCTGGATGCCCGGAAGATGTGGCAGATCAAGGAAGTTCCGGCCGCCAGCATCGCCCAAGGCAAGCGCTACGCCGAGCGCTGGTGCGCTGCCAGGCTCTATCCCGATCTGCCCCTTCGCGAGGCCGTCGCCCGGCTGACCGACAGCACGCCGATCCAGCCGGCCCCGCCATTGCCCGGCCTGCCGCCGACTCGCGAGCAGCAGCAACAGGCCCGTCGTCTTGCTGAGGCCGGAGCGAAGGAGATCGAGCGGATCGAGGAAGCGCTGGAGCCGCGCCGACCGCTGAAGGAGACCAAGCCTAGGGCGAGGGATCCCATGAAGGCGTGGGTCAGGGCAGGGCGAAGTAGATTGAGTAGAGGAGTATCTGGGATTTGACAATTGCCGAAAATCTCAGAGACTCGCTTGATTCAATAGGAATCTGACCGTGCAAACTCAGCCGGATCTCTTGCAACAGTACCGTGCCCTTTTGGTTGAAATGACCGCAATTTATCGGGATTTTGAAGGGGCAATGACCAAGCCTCAGCGCAGAATGGCTGGAAGAAACGGGTCCGTGTTCCGTTTCCCTGTACAAGATGCTGAGCACGCCATAATCCTGAAACTAGCAGCAATGCTTAATTTCTTGAATGGCGCATTGCAGCTCTGTGAGTCTGGGGTCGTTTTGGCGCAAGGGGCGTTGGAGCGCATGGCAGATGAGGCAGCAGAGGATGTCACATTCCTTGCCGTTGGCATTTCTCATGGAATGACGCAGCGGCATCTGGATTTTTTGGATTATTTCTGGAGAGAGGACTTTACTGATTTCGACGACACAATGAACTCATTTCAAAGTCGACCTCAGGTTCCCAGAGATAAGATAGCCGCAGCGATTCATGCCGTTGGAAATGATCCGAGCACTGGCTCTAAGGTCTCAAAGATCATCACCAAGTCATACTCCGGATTTGTCCACGCCGCCGCGCCGCATGTGATGGAATTGTATGACGTGCCTGCAGGGAAGTTTCGTGTGGAGTCTTCACCCGCCTATCGGAAGCTGGAGCATCAGCAGGATCTCTGGAACTACATGTACCGGGGAGCTATGGCCATCATGGCAGCGGCCAAAGCCTTCGGTAGCGATGCCCACTTCCAGCAGATGGGCGCCTCGCTGGAAGAATTTCAGGATCAGACGCAGCGCAATGGCGGCTTCCGCCGAAAGCGCGTTGCCGAGTAATTAGGCAGCAAAGATGTACTGCCTTACGCCACTCGCAGCTGCACCACATTCCCATCGCGCAACCGGTCCAGGTAGTCCGCCCACTCCTGCATCATGCGAGCCCGCTCCTCGATGTGCTTCGTCCGGTTGTATGCCCGGCCGTCCGGATCCTTGACCATGTGCGAGAGCTGGTGCTCGATGATGTCGGGCCGGAATCCCAGCACCTCGTCAAGGATGGTCCGCGCAGTAGCGCGGAAGCCGTGCCCGGTCATCACGTCATCCTCGAACCCCATCTTGCGCAGCGCGGTGTTCACCGTGTTCTCGCTCAGCGGTCGCTTCGGGCTGTTCCTCCCTTGGAAGACGTACTGCCCTTTGCCTGTGAGGGGCTGAATCTCGCGAAGGATGGCCAGGGCCTGCCTCGACAGCGGGATCAGGTGCTCCCGCCGCCGCTTCATGCGGCCGGCAGGGATCAGCCACTGGCCGGCATCCAGATCGAACTCCGACCATTCCGCCTTTCGCAGTTCGCCGGGGCGCACGAACACCAGCGGTGCCAGCGCCAGTGCCCAACGGGTGACCTGCCTCCCTCGATACGCGGGGATGGCGCGCAGCAGCGGCACCAGCTCGCGGGCCTCTGTGATCGCCGCATAGTGGTTCCGTGCCGGCGGGTGAGATCTCCAGGTAAAGCCCGCCGCCATCGAACAGCTTCTGGGTCTTTCCCGTCGGTTTAGCGCGCCGAATCGCGAGGTCGGAGAGTGGGGGCATCGATCTTGGGGGCATTGGGCGGATGCCCCAAAATATGCCCCCACCGTCTCACCAGCTGCAACGCATTGGACCGGTCTGCACCGTGCAACGAAAAAGGCCGGAAGCCCTGCTAATTCAGGAGTTCCGGCCTTCTGAGTGCGTTGCCGCACTGAATAGTGGTGGAGCCAAGGAGGATCGAACTCCTGACCTCGTCATTGCGAACGACGCGCTCTCCCAGCTGAGCTATGGCCCCACGGCAGGCTTTCAGTGTAGCGCTGCCTGCCGGCCTTGCCAAGCGCCGGGCCGGGACGGCGGCTGGCGTGGATCTGCCACCGTCCCGGCCGCGTCAGGTCAGGGCCTGGCGCAGCAGATCCCCCGCGCGCTGTACCGCTACGCCGGTGGAAACAGCCACTCCCTGCAGATGGATGCAGGCGTGGATCATTCCGGGCAACCGCTCGAGCGTGCAGCCGATACCTGCCGCCTGCAGCCGCCGCGCATACTGCTCGGCCTCGTCACGCAGTGGGTCGTACTCACAGCTGAGCACGGAGGCCGGCGCCAGTCCCCGCAGGTTGGTTGCGTGGGCGGGCGAGGCCAGTGCCAGCGGCGGATGCAGATCACCAAGATAGCCCTTCCAGCAGCGCCGCATCAGTTCGGCGCTGAGGTAGTAGCCACTGGCGTACTCGCGGTAGGAATCGCTGCCCATGCCGGCATCCAGCGCCGGGTACAGCAGCAGCTGGTGGCATGGTTGTGGCAGCCCCCGTTCGCGCAGCAGCAGGCAGCAGGCGGTGGCGAGGTTGCCACCGGCGCTGTCGCCACCGATCGCCAGCCGCTGTGGGTCCAGGCCAAGGCGCTCGGCGTTGTCCTGCAGCCACTGCCAGGCATCGGCGACGTCATGCAGTGGAACCGGGAACGGGTGTTCCGGCGCCAGCCGGTAGCCCACGGCGACAATCACGCAGCCGCCGGCATTGGCCAAGGCGCGGCAGGGACCGTCGTAGACCGCCAGCGAACACTGGAACCAGCCGCCGCCGTGGGCGAACAGCAGGGCCGGCGCCGGTCCATCGGGCAGCCCTTCCGGTGTGTAAAGGCGGACTTCCAATGCATCCCCGTCGCGTGCGATCACCGTGTGCTCGATCACGCGTGCAACCGGCTGCGGCGCCCCCTGCAGCGTCGGCAGCGCACCCTCGCTGATCGCACGCAGTTCCCGCAGGTCGTCGGGCAATGGCTGCGACGCCACGGCGTCGACGAACTGCTGCAGCGCCGGTTCAAGCTGCATGGTGTGCCTCCTGCAGGAACGGCAGCAGCTGTGCAAGAAATGCCTGCGGCGCTTCTTCCATGATGAAGTGGCCGCAGCCCGGCACGATGCTGCCGCGCACGTCATCGGCATGTGGCTGCAGGGTCAGCATCGGCGCGTCGCCGGTGGCGTGTTCGGCGCCGATCGCCAGCACCGGCATCGGCAGCCGGCGCTGCGCGCGCAGCTTGTTCTGGCGGATGGTTTCCGGAATCGCGCGGTACCAGGCGAAGCCTGCGCGCAGCGCGCCGGGGCGGCTGTAGGCGGCGATGTAGGTATCGGCGGCCACTGCATCGCGCCGGTACGACCAGCGATCGAACATGAATTCCAGGTAGGCGCGCTCGCGACCGCTGATGAGCGCCTCGGGCAGATCGGCCACCTGGTTGAACATGAAGTGCCAGAGGAAGATGTTGTCGGCCGGTGCGGCGAAGATGCCCGGCTCGGGCGCCAGCCCGGGAATCACCGCTTCGGTGACGGCCAGCTGGCGCACGGCCTGCGGCTGGTCGCTGGCCAGCGCATAGGCAATCCACATGCCGATGTCATGGCCGACCACCTGGTAACGGTCGTGGCCCAGCGCCTGCATGGTCTGGTGCAGGACGGCGGCGGCGCTGCCAGTGTCGTAGCCGTGAATGGGGCGATCGGATTCGCCGATGCCCGGCGGATCCACGGCAATTGCTTCGAAGCCGGCCTGGGCCAGCGCGTGCAGCACGTGGCGCCAGGCGTACCAGGTCTGCGGCCAGCCGGGAATCAGCAGCACCGGTGCACCGTGGCCTGCAGATACGCAATGCACGCGCTGGCCGTCGATGCGCAGGTAGTGGTGGCGCAGCGAAGCGTCGCCGGCAGCGCCAGCGGAAAGGGAAGTGGTCATGGGGGAGTGCTCCGTCGGGGCTCAGGCGATGCCGAGCATCTGCTGCATCTGTGTGGTGCTGATCGGCGCACCGGCGAAGTCGTCGAAGATCTTGTCGGTGACCGGAATGATGTGGTCGCGGATGAATGCGGCGCCTTCGCGCGCGCCGGCTTCCTGGTCCTTCAGGCAGCACTCCCATTCCAGCGTCGCCCAGCCCTGGTAGTCGTACTGGGCCAGCTTGGAGAAGATCGACTTGAAGTCGACCTGGCCATCGCCCAGCGAGCGGAAGCGACCTGCACGTTCGGTCCAGTCGGCATACCCGCCATAGATGCCCTGGCGGCCGCTGGGGCGGAACTCCGCATCCTTGACGTGGAACATGCGGATCAGCGGGTGGTAGATGTCCAGGTACTCCAGGTAGTCCAGCTGCTGCAGCACGAAGTGGCTGGGATCGAACAGGATGCGGCAGCGCTGGTGCTGACCGACGCGCTCGAAGAAGCGCTCGAAGCTGGTTCCGTCATGCAGGTCTTCGCTGGGATGGATCTCGTAGCAGAGATTGATGCCGTTGTCCTCGCAGGTGTCGAGGATCGGCCGCCAGCGTCGTGCCAGCTCATCGAAGGCCGCGTCGATCAGGCCCGGCGGGCGCTGCGGGAACGGGAACAGATACGGCCATGCGAACGAGCCGGAGAAGGTGCCCATGTCCTGCAGGCCGAGACGGCGTGATGCGCGGGCGGCCAGGTGCAGCTGCTGCTGCGCCCATTCGCTGCGGGCCTTCGGATTGCCGCGCAGTGCTTCCGGGGCGAAGCCATCGCAGAGTTCATCGTAGGCCGGATGCACGGCCACCAGCTGGCCGAGGATGTGGGTGGTGAGCTCGCTGACCTGCAGGCCATGCTCGGCCAGGGTGCCGCGGATGTCATCGCAGTAGTCCTGGCTGTCGGCAGCAGTGGCCAGATCAAACAGGCGTGCATCCCAGGCCGGGATCTGCAGGGCCTTGAAGCCGTGGCCGGCGGCCCACGCGGCGATACCGGCAAGTGAGTTGAATGGGGCCTGGTCGCCGGCGAACTGCGCCAGGTGCAGGCTGGGGCCCTTGAGGGTCTGCATGTGTTGCTCCATTTGTTTGTCGATCGACAAAGAATAGGCGCGACCCTCGCGATGGTCAACACCCGCGTTACACTGCGCGCCTCACTGGAGCAGGCAGGCAGATGGCAGGGCGACCGCGCGAATTCGACAGGGACCAGGCATTGCGCAAGGCGATGCTGCTGTTCTGGCAGCACGGCTATGAAGGCACGTCGATGTCGGCACTGGTCGAAGCACTGGGCATCGCCTCCGCACGCATCTACGCCGCGTTCGGCAGCAAGGAGCAGTTGTTCCGCGAAGCCGTCGCGCTGTACGAGGAAGGCGAGGGCGGCTTCGCGCCGCGCGCGCTGGAGAAGGCCACGCTGCGTGAGGCGATCGGCTCCATGCTGCGCGAAGCCGTGCTGACCTACACCCGGCGTGGGCGGCCGCACGGCTGCCTGGTGGTGTCCTCGGCCAGCAGCGTCTCGCCCGATGGCGAGGGCGTGCGGGACTGGTTGGCCAGCCATCGTCGCCAGCGCACGGCCGCGATCATCGCGAGGCTGCAGCAGGCGCAGGCCGAAGGGCAGCTGGCCGACGATGTGGCGGTGCAGGCGCTGGGCGATCACTTCGCCACGGTGCTGCACGGCATCTCGGTGCAGGCCCGCGACGGCATCAGCCGCGAGCGCCTGCTGGCGATGGTCGATGTGGCGTTGGGGCCGCTGCCCTGAGTCAAGCCTTCAGGGCGTGCGGAATGCCCGGCGACTGTGCCGAAACCGCTGGTTTGGCCGGGCTTGGAGGTCGCGCAACGAAATCGTAACAATTTGGGGGATAATGGCGGCTTGCGCAGTTCTCCTCCCTTTTGCCGCCCGGCTCGCGCAGGCCGCACGGACGCCTCCTCAGAGCATTTCATGCCCTCCCATTCCGATTCCCGCCGTCTGTCGGGTATGTCGTCTTCCTTCGTTTCCTTCCGCCGCCATCCGCTGGCCCTGGCCTGTGCCGGCCTGGCTCTGGTCGGCAGCTTCGGTGCCGCCGCGCAGGACAGCGCGCCGACCCCGACCGGGCTGGACACGATCACCGTGACCGCCGAACACCGCGAGCAGAACCTGCAGGAAGTGCCGGTCTCGGTGGGCGTGGTGCAGGGCGAGCGCATGCGCGACTTCACCGCCGGCGGCGACGACACCCTGCTGGCGCTGTCCGGCCGCGTACCGAGCCTGTATGCGGAAACCACCACCGGCCGCATCTTCCCGCGCTTCTACATCCGTGGCCTGGGCAACATCGACTTCTACCTGGGTGCCTCGCAGCCGGTGTCGATCATCCAGGACGACGTGGTGCTGGAACACGTGGTGCTGAAGTCCAACCCGGTCTATGACGTGGACCAGGTGGAAGTGCTGCGCGGCCCGCAGGGTTCGCTGTTCGGCCGCAACACCACCGCCGGCATCATCAAGTTCGACACGTTGAAGCCGACCCAGGACTACACCGGCCGCGTCAGCGCCAGCTATGCGACCTACAACAGCGTGTCGATCGACGGCGGCTTCGGCGGCCCGATCAACGACATCGCCTCGTTCCGCGTGTCGGCCCTGTACCAGCACCGCGACGACTACGTTGACAACACCTACCGCGGCCCGAGCGCCGACGGCACGGTCAGCCCGAAGAAGAACGCCATGGGCGGCTTCGATGACCGCAACGTGCGCGCCCAGCTGCTGCTGACCCCGAGCGACCAGTTCTCGATCCTGGCCTCGGCCCACGCCCGTGACTACGAAGGCACCTCCACCCTGTTCCTGCGCGGCGCGCTGACCAAGGGCTCGAACAAGACCGACGTGCCGCGCGACCAGGTCGCCTACGACGAAGCTGACAACAATCCGCAGGCCTACAAGACCTACGGCGGTTCGGTGAAGGCGCGTTACGACTTCGGCGCGATCGACTTCACCTCGATCACCGCCTACGAAACCACCTCCGGCTACAGCCGCGGCGACACCGACGGCGGTGCCGCGGTGAACTTCCCGGTCAACGGCGTGCCGAACGGCTATGGCCAGTCGATGGGCCGCATCCGTGATCTGGACCAGTGGACCCAGGAATTCCGCCTGGCCAGCCATGACGACAGCGCCCTGCAGTGGCAGGCCGGTGCGTTCTACTTCAACGGCAGCGACACCACCGATTTCTACCAGCGTGCGTGGTTCCTGCAGGGCGCGGCCCGCAACCCGAACAACTGGGTGCGCCTGCGCAACAAGAACACCTCGTGGGCCGGATTCGGCCAGCTGAGCTACGCCTTCACCGACAAGTTCACCGTCACCGCCGGCCTGCGCCAGACCAAGGACGAGAAGCACACCCGCCTGCTGAAGACGGCTGACACTGCCGCCGGCGTGGTCACCTACAAGGGCCGCACCGACGTCAAGATGTCCGACACCACCCCGAGCTGGGATCTGAGCGCGATGTATCAGATCACGCCGGACGTGAGCGTCTACGCCAAGGTCGCACGCGGCTTCCGCGGCCCGACCATCCAGGGCCGTTCGGCGGTGTTCAATGCCGACTTCACCACCGCTGATTCCGAGACCATCCTGTCCTGGGAAGCGGGCGTGAAGAGCAGCCTGTGGGACAACCGCCTGCGCCTGAACGCCACCGCGTTCACCTACACCGTCAACGACATCCAGCTCAACGGCAACGATTCGGACGGCAACGGCGTGCTGTTCAACGCCGACAAGGCCAAGGCCTACGGTTTCGAAGCGGACATGGAGCTGCGTCCGATCCCGAACCTGACCCTGAGCGCCGGCCTGAGCCTGCTGCACAGCGAGATCAAGGACAAGCGCGTGTACGCGCAGGTCTGCGGCCTCAATGGCCAGGTGGTCTGCACCGTCGGCGACCCGACCATCAAGGTCGGTGCCAACACCTTCGCGCAGATCGACGGCAACCCGCTGCCGAACGCGCCGAAGTACAACGTCAACCTGGCGGCCCGCTACGACTTCCCGGTGAGCGACGCCGGCACCATGTTCGTCTCCACCGACTGGAACAAGCAGGGTTACACCAGCTTCGTGCTGTACGACAGCAAGGAGTTCAACTCCAAGGGTGACTTCGAGGGTGGCCTGAAGATCGGCTACTCGGGCAACTACGGTGCCTACGAGGTGGCGCTGTTCGCGCGCAACATCACCAACGAGAAGAACCTCAAGGGTGTGATCGAGAACTACATGGCCGCGGTCTACAACGAACCGCGCACCGTCGGTGTCTCGTTGAACATGAACTGGTAAGCCTTACCCCGTCGTGTAACGGAAACGGCGCTCATCGAGCGCCGTTTTTCGTTGCTAGGCATCATCCGTGCTCACGGCGTGGCGCTGACGCCCTTGCCCAGCGCTGCATCGGACGGCGCACTGGGGCCCAGCACCTGCAGCTGCATCGCCTCCATTCGCTCCAGTACCTTGCGCTGCTTGCCGTTGAGGCCGCGCGAGGTGATTGCGATGTGCTTGCGTGCAGCGTCCAGCGGCGCGGGTTGGTAGTGCACCGTGAAGCGGCGCAGGGCGCATCCCGTCAGCTTGTCGACCGGTGCGCAGTCGTTCGCGTTGAAATCGATATCGCCGTCGGCGGCAACAATGAAGGGGCTGAGCAGGATCTGCCCTTCGCTGGCAGTGAAGGCCAGTGGCGCGTGGGCCTTGGCGATGACCGCCTGGATGCGTACGGCAGGGATGTCTTCAGGGACGATCCTGTCATCCCAGTAGCCTTCGGTCGGGCGCGAGGTTTCGTAGTTCTGGGTGCCCCATGCCACGCAGTTGCCGGAGGCCACATGCACCGAGATGCAGACCTGCTGGGAGTGCTGATCGGTCAGGACGCCGGGTGGTACCCAGACCTTCTTCCAGGAATAGAAACGGTAATCGACGTCGGCCAGGCGGGTGGCGCCGATGTCCTTCGATACTTCGTCCGCGGTCCCCAGCGGCTTCAGCTTGGCCACGCGGGTGTTCAGGCGGTAGTTCTCCGCACCGTTCAGCAGATAGGTGCCTGGCGGAATCAGATGCACCTCGAACACGTCCATCAACACCGTCCGCTGCGGGCCGGTTTCCAGTTCGTTGGTGTTGAACAGCTGCACATAGCCCTGGGAGGGAATGTCCTTGTGCTGGAAGGACACCCGCGTCGAGAACCCGGGTAGGTCGGTCGAGCGGTTGCCCAGATGAAAGCCGGGCACCGGAGAGCCGACGCCTGGCCCGCCGTTGTGCACGACATACGGGGCCGGCACCAGCACGGCAACCAGACCGTCGCGGGTGGCACCGTCAATGATGTCCACCAGCTTGGCTGTGTTCTCCTTTTCCTGTGCATAGGAAAGCGGTGCGGCTTGCCCAGAGCATGCCAGGCCCAACGTGGTTAGCAGCAGTGCGCAGGCGGTCGCGATCTTGAGGGTCTGCATCGACGTCTCCTTGTCAGTACCGGTAAACCCTAGCACGGCCCCAGCAGGCTCGAGGTGCAGGGCGCCGGCGTGGTCCGGCGCCTTGTGCCATCAACGTGCGGGCAGCAGGGCCTGCAGCCGCGATTCCAGTTCCTGCTGGCGCCAGCCGGCCAGTGCGGCCGGCCACTGGCGACGTTCCAGATAGCTTTCCAGGTGCTTGCGCGAGGCCAGCACGCCATCCGGCAGGCCCAGTTCGCGGCTGCGCTCGGCGACCGCGTCCTGCAGCTTCTTCAGTGCCTGCTTGTTGCTGTCGTTGGCCGGCAGCGCCAGCGGTGCCTCGGCCTCATCGGCCAGCGGTGTGTCCAGCGCCTGCCACACGGCGCCAGCGAGCTTGCGCGGTGCCTTCGGGAACTGTTCGAACAGCGTGCCCAGCGCAGCGGCATCGGCCGGTGGCGTGCGGGCCAGCGTGGCGGCCAGTTCGTTGTCCAGGATCCAGCTCCGCGGGCGGTCGCTGCTGCGGGCCTGGACATCGCGCCAGCGCAGCAGGCGCAGCAGGCGGCGCTGTGCGGCGGCATCGAGGAACTGCGCCGAGCGCATCGCCAGGTGCGGCCAGCGGTCTTCGTCATTGGCGACGCTGGCCAGCAGGCGTTCGCCGTCGTCGTGCAGCCACTGCTGGCGGCCCAGCGCCTGCAGCCTGGCATCGATGGCGTCATGCAGCGCGAACAGGTGCTCGACGTCGTCGGCGGCGTACTGCAGCTGCGATTCCGAGAGCGGACGGCGCATCCAGTCCGAACGGGTTTCGCCCTTGGCCAGCGCCACCCCGGTGATCTCCGCAACCAGCTTCTGGTAACCCATGCCGCCACCGATACCGGCCAGCGAGGCACCGATCTGGGTGTCGAACAGCGGTCGCGGCAACACGCCGCAGGCCCACTTGAAGGCGACCAGGTCTTCGCTGGCGCTGTGCATCACCTTGATGATCGATTCATCGGCCAGCCAGGGCGCCAATGCTTCGGTCATGCCGGGAATCAGCGGATCGATCAGCAGGATGTCCTGTCCGACGGCCATCTGCACCAGGGCCAACTGCGGCCAGAAGGTGCGTTCGCGGATGAATTCGGTGTCCAGGCCGATGCGGGTCGGACGCTGCTGGAAGTACGGATCCAGCTCAGCGGGGGTGGTGATCCAGGTTGCCACGGGTCAGGGCCTACTACTCGGGTTTGCTCAGGCAGGGGAGAATAGCCTAACGTCGGTCCGCATCCGTGCCGAAGGAGATCCTGCTTGCGTTTTCTGCTGTCGTCCGCGCTGTGCACCGCCCTGGCTGTGGCCCTGGCCGGCTGCACGCCGTCGCCCTCGGCAACGGCGGAGCCGGCGCCGGCTGCTGGCGAAGACGCGCGGCCGCAGGAAGGTCCGCAGGTGGACACAGCCCTCGGGAACGGGCAGGGCAGCGTCACCATTGCCGGCGAGGATGCGGCCGAGGATGTGCAGCGGTGGACAGCGCCGCGGGTTGATCGGCAGGGGCGCACGCTGGCCCAGCTGCGCCGCGCGGCCGAGAAGGCATTCAACGAAGGGCATCTGTACGAGGACGCCGACGCAGCGGTTCCGCTGTGGTTGGCGGTACAGGAGGAAGACCCGGATGACCGTCAGGCCCGCATTGGCCTGCAGCGTGCCCGCCAGCGCCTGCAGCAGCAGGCGGACGCGCTGCTGGTGCGGCCGCTGAAGCAACGCGAGGCCCTCGCTGAGGCCAGCCGCCAGGCGCTGGTACTGCTGACGCTCGCGCCGAAGGACGAGAAGGTGCGTGCGCTGCAGGGGCGGGTCGAGACCGCGCAGCGCGCGGTGGCCTACAACCGTGCCGGCGAAGAGGACCTGCGGTCGAACCGGATCGGTGAAGATGGTGACGGTGCCATCGGCAACTTCCGCGAGGCCCTGGCCCTGGATGAACACAACAGCCGGGCGCGGCAAGGCCTGGCAGCAGCGGAGAGTGGCTTGATCCGCCGCGCCGAAGACGCCGCGCGCGTGCGCGACTTCGCCAGCGCGGGCACCTGGCTGGCCGAAGCCAGCAAGGTCCGCGACTCGTCACCGACCATTGCCGATGCCTTCGAGCGCATTGAGCAGATCCGTGCCGCCACGCTGCTGCAGCTGCGCGATGACGGTCTGCGTGATCTGGCCACGCCGCAGGGCCTGAAGCCGGCCCGCGAGAAGTTGGCCGAGGCCGTGCGCATCGCTCTGCCGGGAGACGCGGTGGTGGCCCAGCTGCGCGAGCGTATCGATCTCGCTACCCATTACGGTAGCTTCCGCCCGGGCCAGGTGTTCAGCGACGCCATGCGTGATGGCGGGCGCGGGCCGCAGATGGTGGTGGTGCCGCATGGCGGCTTCCAGATGGGTGCCAGTGATGCCGAGCCTGGATCCAGTGATTCCGAGCGCCCTTCACACTATGTGCGCTTCGATCGCGGTTTCGCGATGGCGATCACCGAGGTTACGGTCAGCGATTTCGAACGTTACGTGAAGGCGTCCAATGCGCGCCCGCGCGCGACCCGGCGTGGCCATTCGGTGGTATATGACGAGCGTAGCGGCAACTTCATCCGCCGCAGTGGAGTGGACTGGCGCTCTGACTATGACGGCGGCCGCGCGTTGGGCAACTCGCCGGTGATGCACGTCAGCGTGCGTGATGCCGAGAATTACGCGGCGTGGTTGTCCGAGCAGACCGGCCGCAGCTACCGGCTGCCCAGCGAGGCCGAATTCGAATATGCACTGCGCGCCGGCAGCAGTGGGCGCTACCCATGGGGCGACGCTGGCACGCCGCCGCCCGGCAGCGGCAACTTCACCGGCAGCAAGGATGTCTCCCCGTCCGGGCGGCATTGGCACAACGCCTTCATCGGCTACGGCGATGGCTGGTGGGGACCGGCGCCGGTGGCCAGCTTCCAGGCCAACGCCTTTGGCCTGCACGACATGAGCGGCAACCTCAGCGAATGGGTGGCCGATTGCTGGCATGCCAGTTACCGGCGTGCGCCCTCCGATGGCGCCGCCTGGTTCAACCCGGGCTGTCGTTCGCGGGTGATCCGCGGCGGCAACTGGGCCAATGCGCCCGAACAGACCCGTGCGGCCTGGCGGCAGTCACAGGATTCGGACACCACCAACGCCCGCATCGGTTTCCGCCTGGTGCGGGGCATCTGAGGGGCACCGGGCTTCACCCGCTGCTGGCGTCCGCGCACTAAGATTGCGCCGTGCCCGCCGGCCGGCGGGGCCTGCTGGACGACCCCTGATGCGCAATGATCCCTTTTCCCGCTCGCCCCAAGGCCCGCAGCGTCGCGGCCTGTTCGGCAACATTCGCTGGTGGGTGCTGCTGCTGGCGGCCGGCTATGCGGTGTTCTACTGGTTTTCCAACCGCACGGTGGACCCGTACACCGGCGAGAAGGTGATGATCGACAGCAGCCTGGACGCGCGACAGGAGACCGCTTTGGGGCTGCAGGCCTACCAGCAGATCCTGTCGCAGGAACGGCCGATGGATCCCAGCGCACCGATCGCGCGCGATGTGCGCGACATCGCCCAGCGGCTGATTGCCAAGGTCGATGTGGTGGAGACCGCGCTGGCGCAGGAACACGGCGTGCAGCCGGCGCATTTCGCGCGGGATTTCCAGTGGGAGGTGAACGTGATCCCGTCCGATCAGGCCAATGCGTTCTGCCTGCCGGGCGGCAAGATGGCGGTCTACACCGGGCTGGTGCCGGTGGCGCGTACCCGCGACGCGATGGCGGTGGTGATGGGCCACGAGATCGCGCATGCACTGCTGCGCCATGGTGCACAGCGCATGGCCCAGCAGAAGCTCACCCAGATCGGACAGGTGGCCGGTGCCGCAAGCGGCATGGATGCGCAACAGCAACAGATGATGATGTCGGCGATGGGCTACGGGTATCTGCTGCCCTATGCGCGCAGCCACGAGACCCAGGCCGACGAAGTGGGCCTGATGCTGGCCGCAGCGGCGTGCTTCGATCCACGCGAGGCGGTGCCGCTGTGGCAGCGGATGGGCCAGGCCGGTGGCGGCCAGTCGCCGCCGGAGTTCGCATCTACTCACCCGAACCCGGGTACCCGCATCCAGAACCTGCAGGCGCTGATGCCGAAGGCACTCGAGTACCGGCAGAAGTTCTGCGAGCAGGCAAAGTAGGGTGGTGCTCGGCAGGGCTGCGCCCTGCACCTGCCGAAGCAACAGCAACAGCAACAGCGTGCATTCCGTGGGATGGCGGGGTGGGTCCGGTTGCGGGGGCCGCTGCAAGTACGTCCATGTAAGCTCGGTCGCCGCATCCAT
>NZ_JAWJTI010000039.1:0-37394 GCF_032911525.1 Stenotrophomonas veracruzanensis | reverse complement strand
CGTCCCCCGCGAACCCACCCCGCCCGGCCAAGCGCGGCTTTTGCTTTACGCGGCCAAGCAGCCAGCCACGAGGGGCTGCGCCGTTGGCTGGAAACTCAGTACCGCTTGATCCCCGGCACCGTGCAGCCTTCAATCTGCGCATGCGCCGACACCGCATTTTCCTTCTCGCCCCGCGCCAGGCGCGACTGCTCGATCGTCGCCCAGTGCCGGCGGCACAGCGGCCCCGTCTTCGAACCCAGATCCACCGCTTTGCGCGCGAACGCCTCCGCCTGCGCCCATTGCCCCTGCAGCAGCGCCAGTTCGGCACGTTCCTGCAGCACCGCCGGGTCGCCGGCGACGATTTCCAGCGCATGGTCCAGGCTGCTGGCGGCACCGGCCAGATCGTTGGCCTGGCGCTGCGCCTGCGCGGTCACCCGCAGATCTTCCACCTGCGAATCACGCAGCGGCTGCACCGACAACTCCTTGTCGTCCGGACCCGCTGCGGCATTCACAGCTGCCAGGCGCTGCGCCGGCGTGGTGGTGTCGACCGGCTTGACCACCGGCGGTGCACTGCTCACGCAGGCGGCCAGAGCCAGGCTGAGGCCGGTCAAGGCCAGGGGCTGCAGCAGGGATCGCATGTTCATCGGCTTCATCGGCTTCATCGGCTCGGAGGAGGAGTGGCAGCGGCAGGTGCTGCGGCAGGTTCGGCGGGCGCTTCCGGCTTGCGGTCCAGGCCGAACCAGCTGCGCCAGCCACCGCCTTCGCTTTCTGCACCGCCCTGCCCGTCCGGCGACACCGCCGGCGCGCACGGCGCATACGCCGGTGCATAGCCGACCACGAACGGGAAGCGGCGTGCACCTGGGCAGCCTTCATCGGTCGTGTTGAGACCGGTGGGCGCCACCGACTGCCAGTCCAGACCCTTGTTGCTGACACGCAGCGGTGCGCTCGGCAGGCGCTGGAAGATGCCCGACCACACCCGCATCGCGCCGGTGGCGCCGTACAGACCGGCCTGCTCGTTCTGGTCGTTGCCGATCCAGATCACCGCCAGATGATCGCCGGTGTAACCGGCATACCAGCTGTCACGGCCGTCATTGGTGGTACCGGTCTTGCCGGCCGGCTGCAGCCGGCCCAGACCGTCGGCGTTGAGGCGTTGCGCGGTACCGCTGGCGACCACCTGCTGCAGGCCGACACTGATCAGGTTGGCGGCGATCGAGTCGCCTTCCTGGGCCGGCGCCGGGGTCTTGTCATACCGCTTGAGCAGTTTGCCCTGCGGGTCGAGCACGCCACGCACCGCGTGCAGCGGCTGGATCTCGCCGCCGGACGCGAGGAACTGGTACAGCTGCGCCATCGCGTAGGGACTCTGGTCGGTAGAGCCGAGGATCACCGCCGGATTCGCTTCGGCCTTGATACCCGCCAGCACGTGGATCAGCTGGGTCACCCGCTCGGGGCCGACCTGCATGCCCACGCGCACGGTGGCCTGGTTGTAGGAATGCGCCAGCGCGTCGATCAGGCGAACGGTGCCATGGCTGCGGTTGTCGGCATTGCCGGGGCTCCAGTTGCGGCCACGACCGAGCTGGACGGTCACCGGTGAATCGTCGACCCAGGTGGCCAGCGAGTAACGGTCCGGCTGAGCCAGCGCCAACAGGTACACGAACGGCTTGAGCAGCGAGCCGACCGGGCGCTGTGCTTCGATCGCGCGGTTGAAGCCGACCTCGGACACCTCACGGCTGCCGATCACCGCCAGCACGTCACCGTTGTGCACGTCGGTCAGCACCATGCCGGCCTGCAGTTCGGGGCGACGCTTGCTTTCCAGCGACTTGATGGTGCGGGTCACCGCGCCTTCGGCATAGGCCTGCGCGGACGGCGACATACCGGTCATCACGCTCAGGCCTGCGCCCTGCAGCGCCGATTCCGGATAGTCATGGCCAAGCTGGCGACGAACCAGGTCGACGTAAGCCGGGAAGCGGTTGGCCGCGACCAGGCCCGGCGTCTTGGGCACGCCCAGCGGTGCCTTCAGCGCACGCTGGTATTCGGCATCGTCGATCAGCGTGGCTTCGTGCAGCTTGCCCAGCACGAAGTTGCGGCGATCCAGCGCCCGCTCCGGGTTGCGACGCGGGTCGTAGAAGGACGGCCCCTTGACCAGGCCGATCAGCAAGGCGATCTGCTCGGTTTCCAGCGACGACAGGTCACGGCCGAACCAGAATTCGGCGCCGGAAGACATGCCGTGGATCGCCTGGCTGCCACGCTGGCCCAGGTACACCTGGTTGAGATAGGCCTCGAAGATGGTGCGCTTGTCGTAGCGCGCTTCCATGATCAGCGCGTACAGCACTTCGTTGAACTTGCGGGTGACCGTCTGTTCCTTGCCGATGCCGAGCAGGCCGCTGCGGGCCAGCTGCTGGGTCAGCGTCGAAGCGCCCTGGCGGCTCTGGCCACCGGAGCGGATGGTCACCCACACCGCGCGGGCAATGCCGGAAAGGTCGATGCCGTGATGACGGTTGAAGTCCTTGTCCTCCACCGCCTGCAGGCCGGTCACCAGCAGATCCGGCGCCTCATCCATGCGGATCAGGCGGCGCTCTTCCTGCTTCTGGCCGTACAGCGTGGCGATGCGGGCCGGGTCCAACCGTGCGGCCTTCAGGGCCTTGCGGCTGTCGGCGTCGCGCAGCGAAGCGACCGCACCGTCGGACAACGACAGCTCCAGCCGGCGCGGAGCAACGCGGCCATCGACATCGTTGTAGCCGCGGCTGGAAATAACGAAGCGCCCACCGTTCACCGCATAGGTGGCCGGCTCCTTGCCCTGCCCGTCATCGCGGTAGGCGGACGCGGCGAGCTCGGTCTTCAGGGTTGCCGCGTCCAACGCCTTGCCCGGCGTAAGCACCAGCGGACGCGCGTACACACGGGTCGGAATCTGCCAGCGCAGTTCACCGAACCGCTGGGTCACCTGTTGGTTCAGGTACAGCGTATAGGGGATCAGGAAGCCCAATCCCAACGCGACCGCGGCCATGCTCCAGGTGATCAGGCGGCGCCGCCACAGCGGGCCGTTGTCCTGCTGGTCGTCGTCGTAATCGTCGATGTCGTCGGAATCGTAGCGTCGGGGCACGGGGATGCGGGCAGGTAGGGTCTGGCGAGTCTAACGCAGCCGCCGTGGCGGCTGGCAGGCGATGGGCTGCGGTTTCACTGCAGTTCAAGCTGGGCGCGACGTCCGCTGGCCTGCCGCGGCCCCTGCCAGTGCCGCCCGGAGGCCCTTCCAGCCGGCTCCGGCCAGGCAGACATTGGCCAACCGAGCGATCAAGCGCGGCACGTCATGGGCGATCCAGCGCCGCTGAACATCCGCGCGGCGATACAGCTGCAGCCGCGACCACGCCATGCGCCAGGCCAGCGCGTGAAGCCCCTGGAAGCGCTCCGGCGCCACGACTACGCCACGCTGTCGCAGCAGAGCATCCAGGGCCAGCAGGCGCCCCGCCGTGCGCTGGCGCGCCTGCGCATCGAACAGGTCGAGATGGCGCAGGCGCTGCAGAAAGCCGCGCCGACTGGCTCCGATCTGGTTGTTGCCATGCTGCCGATAGTCGATGGTCGGTTCGGCCAGCATGTCCAGCCCTCCCCGCAGTGATGCGTTGACCGCGAGCCATTCGTCGTGGCTCCAGCCCGCAGGCACGGGCAGTGATCCGACCACAAGCTGGCGACGCAGCGCACAGGTTGCGCCGGTGACAAAATTGCGTTGCAGGATTACGTCAGCAGCCAACCCGGCGCGTTCCAGCTCCACTTCGGCCAAGTGCACTTTCAGCACCTCCAGCAAGCGCTGGCCCAGCGGCGCGCCCTGCGCGTCCACCAACCGCGCGTCGCTGTGCAGCAGCAACAGGGCCGGGTCTGCCTGGAAGCGCTGCACGTAGCTGCGGACCCGCCCCGGATGCCAGACATCATCCTGATCACACAGGAACAGGATATCGGCCTGGCAACGCAGCAGCGCGTCGGCGAAATTGCGCACATAGCCAAGATTCTGTGCGTGCTGGACGATCTCGACACGTACGCCCAGCGCCTGCGCGCGCGGCACGAACGCCTGCAGCAGTTGCAGCGTCTGATCGCTGGAGCCGTCATCGCCGATCACGACTTCGTTCACCGGCAGATCCTGCTCGAGGATGCTGTCCAGCTGTGCCTGCAGGTAGCGCGCACCATTGTAGGTGCACAGCGCGACGCCAATGCGTTCGGCAGCGGCCGATCGGGATGGCGTGTCAGGCATCGAACGTACTCGCGGAAAACAAGGCTGGGGGATGGTAGCAGAGCCCCCGCCAGCGCACGGAAACCGGCGCTGACTATCCGTTGCCGGGATGGGCAGCGATACGCTGCAGGGCCTGCGCAGCGCTCATCGGCTGCCACATGCCCGCCTCTGGCTGGAACGGTCGCGGCGAGATGCCCAACAACGCCTGCAGCGGGCCGTTGTCTGCAACCAGGTCCTGCTGCAGGCGTGACACCGGGCCGCGGGCGCGCGGAACCAGTGCGGCCAGGCCACGCAGGGCACTGCCCGGCAACGGCAGCGCGAGGGTCGGCTGCGCCAGGCTCGCATGCACGCGTCGGAACATCGCGTGATAGGGCAACCGTTCGCCGCCACCGATTTCCAGCACCCTCGAGGACCCCGCGCCGCTGCTGATGCAGGCCACCACGGCACGGGCGATGTCATCGGCATGCACCGGCTGGCGCAGGCCATCGGCCAGCGGGATCGGGAAAAGGCGCAGACGCAGTGCGCGCTGCACGATCGGGGTGATGCTGCGGTCGATGCCGGCGCCGTAGATCAGCGTTGGCCGCAGGATCGTCCACGCCATGCCGAGACGTTCGGCCTGTTCGATCAAGCCTGCTTCGCCCCGCTGCAGCATCGCTACCACGTCCTGTTCGTCGGCCTGCTCGGAATCCTGCTTGCTCAGCACGCTCATCGAACTGGTGGCGATGACCTGCCCGGCCGGAGCCACGCTCTGCTGTGACAACCACTGCGCCAGGCCTTCCAGCGGTCCGAAGCTGGCGATCACCTTCCAGGCAGGGGACGGCACGCTGTCCAGTGCGCTTGCGAGATCCCCGCACAGCCACTGCACACCGTCCTGTGCCGGTTGTGGCCGCCGGCTCACCGCCTGCACCCGCTCATGCACCTGCACCAGGCGCGGCAGCAGGAACCGGCCGATCTGGCTGGTGGCTCCGGAAACAAGGACGGTCATCGGCACTCCGTGGGGTGTTGCGGGGCTGGCTACTATAGCGAGCCCTCCGGCAACGACGAGGCTCAGGGGGAGGACACCCCGATGTCGCGCAGGCGCTGCCGCAGCTGCTGGTACTCGCTGCTGGAAGCACCAACCCCGAGCTCGCCGGCCTGCTGCAGGGCGCGCTCGGCAAAGGCCACATCGCCATTGCCCAGACGCTCGCTGCCAATTGCCAGCCATCGCTGTGCCAGGCGCTGGCGGGCAGCAGCCAGGCCATTCGCAGTGGGTGACAGGGTCTGCCAGGCCTGCAGGCAGGCCCCTGCCGCCTGCACCCGGTTCTGCCGCAGGTTGTCATCGAAGCAACTGCGGCTGGCGGGCAGCAGGCGGGCGGCTGCAGCTTTCACCCGTGCATCGCGTGGCGCCAGTGACTGCGCTTCACGCAGCGCATCAAACGCACTATGGCCGGGCGGGCTGATCCACTGCCCGGCGCGCTCGGCACGCTCCATCCTGCGCAGGTGATCGCGCAGCTGTCGTTCACGTTGCGCCGTACTGACGGCCGGTTGTTTCAGGGACTGCTGCGCCTGCTGCGCGCGTTGCAGGCGCTGCGCCAACTGCTGACGTGCTGCTGCCGACGCACCCAGCTCTTCCGCCAGCGCCGCATCGCGCTGCGCAGCCTCGAACTGGAAATCATCGGCCTGGCTCTGGCTGCGCGCAAGCACCGCCTGCAGCGCCTGCTCCCGCCCACGCTGGGCCGCAGGATCCTCCGGTGCCACCGCCAGCACGGCCAGGAATCCTTTCGCTGCCTTTTCCAGCTGCTGCCGCTGCAGCGCGCGCTGCGCCTGCCGCAAGCGTTCGTCCACCGCCCGCGCCAGTGCTTCCTGGCTGGCCGGCAGATCGGCATGGCCCGCATCGAACTGACGCGCGCGCTGCACGATCGCGGCGGCTTCGGCCAGTTCCCCGCGCGCGCCCAATGTACGCGCGTGCTGCAGCAGATCGCTCAGCGCATCCTCGCGCCCTTCCAGTGCCGGCAGGTTGTCAGGCTGCAGCGCCAGGATGCGCTGGAACAGCGGCAGCGCGCTGCTGTCGCCATCGTCCAGCCGCCCGGCAGCGAAGGCATTGCGGGCCTGGGCCAGCAGCGCCCCGATGCCGGCGCCCGCACTGCGCCGTGCCTGCAGCTGGCGGTCGACGGCATCTGCATCGACCTGCGGCACCTGCAGCTCGCGAGCCAGCGACAGTGCCTGTGCACTGCCGTCGAGGTCGTCGTTCTGCAGTTTGTCGCGGGCCTGCTGCAATGCGGCCGCAGCGGTTCGTGCCAGGCCCTCGCGGGCCTGTGGGCGATCACCATCCAGCGCCAGCACGGCCTGGTAGCGCTCGCGCGCACCACTGCCGTCGGCCGCGCTCAGCCGGCCAGTGGCAAGCGCGCGGTCACCTTCGGCCAGCAGCTGTTCGATCTGCGGCTCACCCCAGAACCAGTCGGCCAATGGCTTGCGCAGCAGCACCAGCAGCACGAACACCGCCAGCGCCGCGACCAGCGCCCAGCGCCACACCCGGCGCGCGTGGCGTGCCTGCAGCCACCACCAACGGCCTTCGCGGCGGACGCGGTCCAGCGCAGGATGTTCAGCGCCATGCGGGCGATGCGGGGGCTCGCGTTCCATGCGTGCAGGGTAGCCGGGGCAGCGTGAAGCTCAGCCGAGGCGACGCGCCTCGCTCACGCCGGGCAGCGCATCCAGCTTGCCCAGCAGGGTCGACAGCTGGCCGTAGTCGCTCACCTTCAGACGCAGGCGCAGGTGGGCACGGCCACTGTTGCGCACGTTGTCACTGTGGATGTCGAGCACGTAGGCGTCTTCCTGGGCGATCAGGTTGGTGATGTCCTTCAGCAGCCAGCGGCGGTCGACTGCAGTGACCACCACGTCCACTTCGTAGCCACCACCGGCCTGGCCCCACTCTACCGGCAGGATGCGCTGTGGGCTGGTGGCTGCCAGCCGGGCCAGCGCGGCACAGTCTGCACGATGCACGGTGACACCCCGGCTACGGGTCAGGTAGCCGACGATCGGCTCGCCGGCCACCGGCTGGCAGCAGCGCGCCAGCTGCACCAGCAGATTGCCCACGCCCTGCACCGTGAATTTCGACTTGCCCAGGTTCTCGCGGCGGGCAGTCGGCCGCGGCAGGGTTGGCGTGGGCGCCGGCTGGCTCGCTGCACGTTCGGCTTCCAGCAGGGTACGGCTGACCTGGTTCGGGCCGGTATCGCCCAGCGCCACCTGGATGTAGAGGTCGTCAACGCTGTCGGCATGGAACTTCTTCGCCGCCACCGTCAGGTCCGAGTGCTGCAGGCCCAGCCGCTTCAGCTCACGCTCGAGCAGCTCGCGACCGGCCTGCACGTTGCGCGCACGGTCCAGCTTGTGGAACCAGCTGCGCACCTTCTCGCGCGAGCGGTTGCTGGCCAGGAAGCCGTTGGCCGGCATCAGCCAGTCGCGCCGCGGGTCGGCCTCCTTGCCGGTCAGGATCTCGACGCGGTCGCCGCTGCGCAGGCGATATGTCAGCGGCACGATACGGCCATTGACCTTGGCGCCGCGGCAGCGGTGGCCGACCATGGTGTGCACCTGGTAGGCGAAATCCAGCGGCGTGGCACCCTGCGGCAGGTCCAGCACCTCGTCCTTCGGGCTCAATGCATAGACCCGGTCCTCGGTCAGCTCGGCGTCGAGCGCCCCGGCCAGCTCATTGCTCTGCCCGTCCTGCGCCTGCTCCAGCAGTTGGCGCATCCAGGTGATCTTGCGGTCGAAGGACTTTTCCGCGCCCTTGCCGCCTTCCTTGTATTTCCAGTGCGCGGCCACGCCCAGCTCGGCCTGCGAGTGCATCTCATGGGTACGGATCTGCACTTCGATGGTGCGCCCTTCCGGGCCAACCACGGCGGTATGCAGCGAGCGATAGTCGTTGGCCTTGGGCCGGGCGATGTAATCGTCGAACTCGCTGGGCACCGGCGCCCACAGTGCATGCACCACGCCCAGCGCGGCGTAGCAGGCGGCCACGTCGTCGACCATCACCCGCACTGCGCGGATGTCGTACAGCTGGTCGAACGCCAGCCGCTTCTTCTGCATCTTCCGCCAGATGCTGTAGATGTGCTTCGGGCGGCCGCTGACTTCGGCCTTGATACCCTGCGCGACCAGCTCGCGCGACAGCACCTTCTTGACGTTCTCGACATAGCGCTCGCGCGCGATGCGGGTCTCGTCCACCTCGCGGGCGATACGCCGGTAGGTCTCCGGTTCCAGATGGCGGAACGCCAGGTCCTCCAGCTCCCACTTCAGCTGCCAGATGCCCAACCGGTTGGCCAGCGGTGCGTGGATGTCGCGGGTCAGCTGGGCCAGCGCGCGGCGTTGCGCGTCGTCGAGCTTGTCGGCCGCGCGCATCCGCGCCAGCTGCCGTGCCAGCAGGATCGGCACCACGCGCAGGTCTCGGATGATCGCCAGCAGCAGGCGGCGCAGGCCTTCACTGTTGCGCCCCGCCTCGCGGCCGGCATGCAGCGCCCACACCGGATCGGCTGCATCCTGACCGTCGAGCAGGCCGATCACCGCCGCCTTGTGGTTACCCAGAGGCAGTTGCTCCAGACTGGCACGCAGGCCCGGCAGGTCGAACAGCAGCGCCGCGACCACCGCGCCCTCATCGGCCGAGAGCATCGCCAGTGCGTCAAGGGTATCGCCCAGACCCGACCAGCTGGCGCGCATCTGGTGGTCGCACTCCGGCGCTTCCCAGTGCTCGCGCAGGGCCTGGCGCAGCGGAGCAGGCAGCACCGCTGCCGAGGGACGGTTCAACAGGCCATCCAGGCCGGGGACGGAAGCGCGGTTCACAGCATCGAGCAGGCAAGACAGAGGCCTCTACACTAGCGCCGGCGCCGTTCAGGGACAATCACCACGGCCACCATCACCCGGCATGAAGACATGCCGCTACACTCGTGGGCAAACCCAGGAGAGTCCCGCCATGCCCTCGATCGTCCCGCGTTTCCGCCCACGGCTGCTGGCCTGCGCCGCGCTCCTGCTGTCCCTGTCGGCGCCTGCGCTGGCCCAGCGCGTGGTGGAGGGTGACCTGCAGCAGCAGATGTCGCCCGCCGAGTTCAAGGCGGCCGGCCTGGACAAGCTCAGCGCGCAGGAACTGGCCACGCTGAACCGCTGGCTGCAGGGCAAGGTCGAAGCGGCCACAACCCAGGCGGTTGCTGCGGTACGGGAATCGGCGCGGGAGGAAGGCCGCCAGGAAGTGATCGTGAAGAATCGCGGCTTCTTCGATTTCGGCAGCAACGAGCCGATCACCGGCGTGCTGCAGGGCGAATTCCGCGGCTTCGGCAAAGGCCGCGTCTACGTACTGGACAACGGCCAGGAATGGGAGCAGACCGATGCAAGCACCCTGGCCGGTGTGCGCAAGCAGTCCCCCACCGTCAGCATCAAGCCCGGCGTGATGGGCGTCTGGTACCTGAAGGTCGACGGCGTGAACACCCAGCCGAAGGTACGCCGCACCAAGTAACGCCGCCCATCGTGTAGAGCCGAGCCCACGCTCGGCTGCGATCTGCACGGGAAGATGATGAGGCATCAAAAAAGCAGCCGAGCATGGGCTCGGCTCTACGTCATCACATCATCGGAGTCACGCCTGGCGCAGTGCGGTCACCCGCTGCGCCAGCTTCTTCGCCGAGATGCCGGTGCGTGCACCCAGCTCCTGCGCGAACAGTGACACCCGCAGTTCCTCCAGATCCCAGCGCAGCGCCTGCCACTGCGGGCGCTCACGCAGGCCCTGCTGTTCGCCCACCTCCAGCGCCTCCAGGAACGGATGCAGCTCCAGCATGCGCGCCTGGTCACGCGGCGGATCACGCTTGGCACGCTCGGTACGCAGGATCATCGCCTTCAGATAGCGCGGGTACTGCGCCAGCGCGTCGGCCGGCGTATCACGCAGAAAGCCGGGATGGATCAGGCCGGCCAGCTGCGCTTCCATGTCGTCCAGATTGCCGCGCGCCCAACCCATCAACGGCGCCTCCAGCATCGGCTTCAGTTCCGCCACCAGGGCCAGGATGGTTTCGGCCAGTTTCAGCCGCGACATGGCCTCACCAAACAGTGCCTTGGCCGCATGCTCACGGCGCTGCTCGAAGGCCGCCGCATCGCGGATGTCTTCCAGGCCCTCGGCCAGCACCGCGTTCATCGCTGCATCGACCAGGTCGCCGCGCAGGCGCTCCTGCGACTCGATCGCGGCATACAGCAGGCCGGTCTTGGCACCGACCGGCAGCTGCTTGCGCGCCTGCTTCACCTTCTCGGCCAAGGCGATTTCCAGCAGCCGGCGCACGCCCAGCGGGTGGGCCTCCTGTGCCTGCTGCCGGTCGGCGAAGATGCGCAGCGCCACGCTGTCGCCCTCGTCCAGCAACGCCGGATAGGCCGGCACGCCTGCTTCACCGGGCACCTGCAGCGGAATCGGCGTGGCCGGGAACGTGCGCAGGCCATCGGCTGCCATCTCGCGGCCAGCACGTGCAGCGAACGCATCGCCGGCACGGCCGCCGAATTTCGCACGCAGCGCGTCCAGATCGCGCGAGGTCGCCAGTACCTTGCCCTGCTCGTCGCGCAGCCGCAGGTTCATGTGCAGGTGCGGTTTGATCGAACCGGGCTCGAAATCCAGCGCAGTCACCGTGGCGCCGGTTGCGCGTGACAGGAAGCGCGCCAGTTCGCCGGTGATGGCATCGGCACTGGGCTGCGGGAACGCTTCGTAGAACGCGCGACCGAAGTCTGGTGCCGGCACGTAGTTGCGGCGCATCGCCTTGGGCAGGCTGCGGATCAGTGCCGAGGCCTTGTCGGCGACGAAGCCCGGCGCCAACCAGCCCAGCTGCACCGGGTCCAGCGCGTTGAGCAGGTGCAGCGGTACGTCCAGGGTCACGCCATCATCGTCGGCACCCGGCTCGAAGCGATAATGCAACGGCAGCCGCGCCTGACCCAGCGTCAGGTACTTCGGATAGCGCTCCTGCTCGCTGCCCTCGCCCGGCAACAGATCGACCAGCGACCAGTGCAGGGTCTTGCGCTGTTCCGGCGCCAGTCCCTTCCACCAGGTATCCAGGCCCGCCGCCGAGTGGATCTGCGGCGGCACCCGGTCCAGGTACCAGCGGGCCTGCCAGTCCTCGTCGGCAACGATGCCGGCGCGGCGCAGCTTCGCTTCTTCCTCGCGAGCGACCTCCAGCACTTTCTGGTTGTCGGCCACGAAACTGGCGCGGGTGTTGATCTCGCCGGTCACCAATGCCTGGCGCACGAAGATGTCATGTGCCTCGCCCGGTTCAATGCGGCCGTAATGCACCGGCCTCTTCGGCGCCAGCACCAGGCCGAACAGGCTGATCTGCTCGGACGCCAGCACCTGGCCCTGCGCGCGCGACCAGTGCGGATCGAAATGTTTGCGCAGCAGCAGATGCGGCAGCTCGGCGATCACCCAGTCCGGCTCGATCGCGGCCAGGGTCATGCCCCACACTTTCTGCGTATCCAGCAGGTTGGCCACCAGCAGCCACGGCGGCGGCCGCTTGGACAGCGTCGAACCCGGGAACGGCAGGAACCGGCGCTGGCGCGGTGCCTGGAAATCGCCCTTCTCGGTGCGGTGACCGATCTGCGTTGGCAGGCCCGCCACCAGCGCCCGGTGCAGGGTCTGGTAGGCAGCGGCACGCACGCGTTCGCTGAAACCCCCACCCGCCGGTGCCTGGTCCTTCTGCGCACGCACGGCCACCGGGGCCGGTGCGGCCTCGGCCTTGCCTTCGCGGGCCAGGCGCGCGGCGCGGTGCAGCTGGCCGCGGGTGGCTTTCACTGCGGCAGCATCATCACGCGCTGGCGCCGGCGCACTGCTGCCGGCCAGCAACGGTGCCATCGAGGCCTCGCTGGCCTCTTCCTTCCAGCCCAGTTCTTCGCACAGCAGGCGCAGCTGGCGATGCAGCTCGCGCCACTCGCGCATGCGCAGGAAGCCGAGGAAATGACGGCCGCACCAGTCGCGCAGCTTGGACTGGGTCAGATCTTCATGGGCCTGCCGATAGGCATCCCACAGGCGCAGCACGCCAACGAACTCGGAACGACCATCGGCGAACTGCGCATGCGCGCTGTCGGCTGCACCGCGTGCTTCGGGCGGACGTTCGCGCGGATCTTGGATGCCCAGGAACGAGGCGATCACCAGCATCGGCCGCAGGCAGCCGGCGGCCTGCGCGGCGACCAGCATGCGCGCCAGCTTCACGTCCACCGGCAGGCGCGCCATCTGCTTGCCGATGGTGGTCATGCGCCGCTCGGCGTCGATCGCGCCCAGTTCGGTCAGCTGCTGCCAGCCATCGGCTACCGCGCGCTCGTCCGGCGCTTCCAGGAACGGGAAGTCCTCGATGCGGCCCAGGCCCAGCTGCAGCATGCGCAGGATCACCCCTGCCAAGCTGGAGCGGCGGATCTCTGGATCGGTGAACTCCGGCCGCGCCTGGAAATCGGCCTCGGCGTACAGGCGGTAGCAGATGCCCTCGGCGATACGGCCGCAGCGGCCCTTGCGCTGGTTGGCACTGGCCTGCGAGATCGGCTCGATGTGCAGGCGGTCCAGCTTGTTGCGCGGACTGTAGCGCTTGACGCGGGCAAAGCCCGGATCGACCACGTAACGGATGCGCGGCACCGTCAGCGAGGTTTCCGCCACGTTGGTGGCCAGCACGATGCGCCGGTTCGGCCCCGGATTGAACACCCGGTCCTGGTCCTGGTTCGACAGGCGCGCGTACAGCGGCAGCACCTCGGTGTTGCGGTACTTGCGCCGTTCCAGCGACTGGTGCGCATCGCGGATCTCGCGCTCGCCCGGCAGGAAGATCAGCACGTCACCGCGCGCATCCAGGCGGGTGATCTCGTCGATGGCCGACACGATGGCGTCGTTGACCGTGCGCTCGCCCTGGTCTTCGCCCTCGCCTTCGAGCGCGCGGTAGCGCACTTCCACCGGGTAGGTGCGGCCTTCGACGCTGATCACCGGCGCATTGTCGAAATGCTGGGCGAAGCGTTCGGTGTCGATGGTAGCGGAGGTGACGATCAGCTTCAGGTCCGGGCGCTTGCGCAGCAGCTGCTTCAGGTAGCCCAGCAGGAAGTCGATGTTGAGGCTGCGTTCGTGCGCCTCGTCAACGATGATCGTGTCGTAGTTCGACAGCCAGCGGTCGCTCGCGATCTCCGCCAACAGGATGCCATCGGTCATGAACTTGATGCGGCTGTCTTCGCTGACCTTGTCATTGAAGCGCACCTGGTAGCCCACCAGCTGGCCCAGCTCACTGTGCAGTTCCTGCGCCACGCGGCTGGCCACCGCACGTGCGGCAATCCGTCGCGGCTGGGTGCAACCGATCATGCCGGCCTGGCCACGGCCTGCGGCCAGGCACAGTTTCGGCAGCTGGGTGGTCTTGCCCGAGCCGGTTTCACCAGCGATCACCACGACCTGATGGTCGCGGATCAGCCCGATGATGGCGTCGGCTTCACGCGCAATCGGCAGCTGCGGGTCCAGAGTAATGGACGGCTGCTGCTGCGCCCGTGTCATCCGGCGCTGCACCGACGCCTGCAAGGCCTGCTCGAAGGTGGCGGCCAGTGCCGCATCCTGTGGCTTGGCCTGGCAACGCGAGAGCATCCCCAGCAAACGGCCCCGGTCGCGGCTCATGGCGCCGTCGATGGCGGCACGCTGTTGGCGCAGGCGGGGCGATGGATTTTTATCGATAGAGTTCATCAATCGGTTCGTTCAAAACTTTGAAAGCGACCAGTCATCACGACCGGTTTATTGTGAAGGCCAACGATTCCACAAGGAGGAACCCCATGGCGAAGACCAAGAGCACGACCAAGCCCAAGACCGGCAAGCAGAAGCTTGCAGCGGCGGCACCGTCGGCGCCGAACATCGATATCGGGATCACCCAGGGCGACCGCAAGAAGATTGCCGACGGTCTGTCGCGCTTCCAGGCCGATGCGTTCACGCTCTACCTGAAGACACACAACTTCCACTGGAACGTGACCGGGTCGATGTTCAACTCGCTGCACACCATGTTCGAGACGCAGTACACCGAGCAGTGGGCGGCACTGGACGACGTGGCCGAGCGCATCCGCGCGCTGGGCTTCAATGCCCCGGGCTCCTACCGGGAATTCGCTGCGCTGACCTCGATCGCCGAGGAACCGGGCCTGACCGACAGTGCGGACTGGCGTGAAATGGTACGCCAGTTGGTGGTCGCCAACGAAGCGGTCTGCCGTACGGCACGTGAAGTGCTGGAGGTGGCGGCCAAGGGTGACGATGCCCCGACCGAGGATCTGATGACCCAGCGCCTGCAGACTCACGAGAAGTACGCCTGGATGCTGCGCTCGCTGCTCCAGTAAGGGTTCTGGGGGTCTCGGCAGGGCTGCGCCCTGCACCCGCAGAGGCCGAAGCAACAGCAACTACCAGAGCAAGAGCTGGTTTCCAGTGGGTTGGCGGGGTGGGTCCGGTTGCGGGAGACGCCGTAAACCCGTCCCTGGGGGCTTGGCAGCCGCATCCATGCGGCTGACACTCCCGCAACCGGACCCACCCCGCCCTTGACAGGCTTCCGCGATCTGCCTGCCCTTGTAGAGCCGAGCCATGCTCGGCTCTTTTCGTTTCGATCTCGAAATATTCGATTTCGATGGATTTTGATCCACGCATGGCGTGGATGGCCCAACCGTCACCGGGAAACTGTCGAAGGTGGGGCGCTGTGGGCTTGCAGGACCGTTGGCGCCATGGATGGCGCCATCGAGCCCCCATGGACGGGTTTACGGCGTGTCCTGCAAGCCCACACCGCCCCGCCGAATAAGCAGACACCCCAGAGCCGGCTGTTGCCTTTGACGTTGCACTGGCTTGCAGCAGGTGCAGGGCGCAGCCCTGCCGAACCCCTACCCCTCCCTCCGGGGTAAACTAACCGGATGGCTTCCCGTCCCGCGCACGACCTGCTCCAACGCGTCTTTGGTTACGACGATTTCCGTGGTCCCCAGCAGGACATCGTGGAGCATGTGGCTGCCGGTCACGATGCCCTGGTGCTGATGCCCACCGGCGGCGGCAAGTCGCTGTGCTACCAGGTCCCGGCCCTGCTGCGTGACGGATGTGGCATCGTCATCTCGCCGCTGATCGCGCTGATGCAGGACCAGGTCGAAGCCCTCCGCCAGCTCGGCGTGCGTGCCGAGTACCTGAATTCAACCCTGGATGCCGAGACCGCCGGCCGCGTCGAGCGCGAACTGCTCGCCGGTGAGCTGGACATGCTCTATGTCGCGCCCGAGCGGCTGCTGACCGGTCGCTTCCTGTCGTTGCTGTCACGCAGCCGGATCGCCCTGTTCGCCATCGACGAAGCGCACTGCGTCTCGCAGTGGGGTCATGACTTCCGTCCCGAGTACCGCCAGCTGACCGTGCTGCACGAGCGCTGGCCGCAGATTCCGCGGATCGCGCTGACCGCCACCGCCGATCCGCCAACCCAGCGCGAGATCGCCGAGCGCCTCGATCTGCAGGAAGCGCGCCATTTCGTCAGCTCCTTCGACCGCCCCAACATCCGCTACACCGTGGTGCAGAAGGACAATGCCCGCAAGCAGCTGACCGATTTCCTGCGCGGCCACCGTGGCGAGGCGGGCATCGTCTACTGCATGTCACGGCGCAAGGTTGAGGAGACCGCTGAATTCCTCTGCGGCCAGGGCTTCAACGCCCTGCCCTACCACGCCGGCCTGCCCCCGGAAGTGCGTGCCAACAACCAGCGCCGCTTCCTGCGCGAGGATGGCATCGTGATGTGCGCCACCATTGCCTTCGGCATGGGTATCGACAAGCCGGACGTGCGCTTCGTGGCGCATACCGACCTGCCCAAGTCGATGGAAGGCTACTACCAGGAAACCGGCCGCGCCGGCCGTGATGGCGAGGCCGCCGAAGCCTGGCTGTGCTACGGCCTGGGCGACGTGGTGCTGCTCAAGCAGATGATCGAGCAGTCCGAGGCCGGCGAAGAACGCAAGCTGCTGGAACGGGGCAAGCTCGACCACCTGCTGGGCTACTGCGAATCCATGCAGTGCCGTCGCCAGGTGCTGCTGGCCGGTTTCGGCGAGACCTATCCCCAGCCCTGCGGCAATTGCGACAACTGCCTGACGCCACCCGCCTCGTGGGACGCGACCATTCCGGCGCAGAAGGCGCTGAGCTGCGTCTACCGCAGCGGCCAGCGTTTCGGCGTCGGCCATCTGATCGACGTTCTGCGTGGCAGCGAGAACGAGAAGGTGAAGCAGCAGGGCCACGACAAGCTCAGCACCTATGCGATCGGCCGCGATCTGGATGCGCGCACCTGGCGCAGCGTGTTCCGCCAGCTGGTCGCCGCCAGCCTGCTGGAAGTGGACAGCGAGGGCCACGGTGGCCTGCGCCTGACCGACGCCAGCCGCGACGTGCTGACCGGCCGCCGCCAGATCAGCATGCGCCGCGACCCGGCCAGCAGCACCAGCGGGCGCGAGCGCAGCGCGCAGCGTACCGGCCTGTCGGTGCTGCCGCAGGACCTGGCCCTGTTCAATGCGCTGCGCGGCCTGCGTGCCGAACTGGCCCGCGAACAGAACGTACCGGCCTTCGTGATCTTCCACGACAGCACCCTGCGCAACATCGCCGAGCAGCGCCCGACCAGCCTGGACGAACTGGCCCGGGTCGGCGGCATCGGTGGTACCAAGCTGAGCCGCTACGGCCCACGCCTGGTCGAGATCGTGCGCGAAGAGGGCTGACGGTATCGCGTTGCGGCGCTGCGCGGCCGCCGGGCATCGTCCCAACGGCGCGCGGGCGCCCTGGTGCGGGTCCAACCTTGAACCGGCCATTCAGCCGGAAGTGCATCGGCGCCCACTTGCAGCTAGATTAGCGCCATGTCCCTGGCCTCGACCCTGCTCCGTGTCGTGCTCATGCTCAGCCTGTTGCTCAACGGGCTGAACGCGGCCATGGCCAGCGGTCACGAGGAAATGGGGCGGATGGCACATGCCGTCGCGGCCGCCGTAGATGGCGGTGACCCCGACTGCCACCACCACGCCGCCATGCAGGCCGACGAGGCCCCGCAGGCCAAGGCCCCCGCCCACGACGCCCACTGCCAGATCAAGGACTGCGTGCGCAGCTGTGCCCAGCACCCGTTGCTGGTCGTGCAGCCGTTGCCGTTCATGGCCGGCCCGGCGCTCTCGCTGGCCCCGCAGCCGATGCCGGCCAACGGCCGTCCGGCGCCGCCGCTGCCGCCGATCTCCCGCCCTCCCATCGGCTGATTCCACATGCACCGTGCGCCCTGCGCACCGTAGCCGGCCACCTGCCGGCGTCTTTACGTGTCTGGAGTCACCACCATGAATACCCGCATTCCCCCCGGTCCGGGCGCTGTGCCCATGCCGTCGCGCCGCCTGTTCGTGCAGGGCCTGGCCGCCGGTGGCGTGGTTGCCGGCATCGCCGCTGTCGGCGTGCCGCAGCGCGCGCTCGCTGCCGCCACTGCCGCCCCACGCCTGGCCGGCGCCCCCGCCGTGCTCAGCGACACCCGTATCGAACTGGCCATCGGCGAATCGCTGGCCAATTTCACCGGCCGCACCCGCCCGGCGATCACCGTCAACGGCTCGCTGCCGGCACCGATCCTGCGCTGGCGCGAAGGCCAGACCGTGGACCTGTTCGTGCGCAACACCCTGGAACGCCACCCGACCTCGATCCACTGGCACGGCATCCTGCTGCCGGCCAACATGGACGGCGTGCCCGGCCTGAGCTTCAACGGCATCGGCCCCGGCGAGACCTACCACTACCACTTCGAACTGAAGCAGTCGGGCACCTACTGGTACCACAGCCACTCGATGTTCCAGGAACAGGCCGGCCTGTACGGCGCGCTTATCATCGATCCGGCCGAACCGGCGCCCTACCGGCACGATCGCGAGCACGTGATCATGCTGTCCGACTGGACCGACATGGACCCTGGCGCGCTGTTCCGCCGCATGAAGAAGCTCGCCGAGCATGACAACTACTACAAGCGCACCCTGCCCGACTTCCTGCGTGACGTGAAGCGCGAGGGCTGGTCAGCCGCGCTGTCCGACCGTGGCATGTGGGGGCGGATGCGGATGACGCCGACCGACATCTCCGACATCAACGCGCACACCTACACCTACCTGATGAACGGCACCGCCCCAGCCGGCAACTGGACCGGGCTGTTCCGCAGCGGCGAGAAGGTGCTGCTGCGTTTCATCAACGGCGCCTCGATGACCTACTTCGATGTGCGCATCCCCGGCCTGAAGATGACCGTGGTGGCCGCCGACGGCCAGTACATCCATCCGGTCAGCATCGACGAATTCCGCATCGCGCCGGCCGAGACCTACGACGTGCTGGTCGAACCCACCGGCCAGGACGCCTTCACCATCTTCTGCCAGGACATGGGCCGCACCGGCTACGCCGCCGGCACGCTGGCGGTGCGCCACGGGCTGCAGGCCCCGATTCCCGCGCGCGACCCACGCCCGTTGCTGACGATGAGCGACATGGGGCACGACATGGGCAGTGGTGGCCATGGTGGCCACGACATGGCCGCGATGAAGGGCATGGAAGGTGGCTGCGGCGCCAGCATGGGCCACGGTGCGCACGGCGGTGGCGATGCTGCCGGCAAGGCACCGAAGCATCCGGCCAGCGAGCGCAACAACCCGCTGGTGGACATGCAGAGCTCGGCCACCGAACCGAAGCTGGACGACCCCGGCATTGGTCTGCGCGACAACGGACGCCAGGTGCTGACCTACGGCGCGATGCGCAGCCTGTTCGAGGATCCCGATGGCCGCGAGCCAAGCCGCGAGATCGAATTGCACCTGACCGGCCACATGGAAAAATTCTCCTGGTCGTTCGATGGCATCCCGTTCGCCAGCGCCGAACCGCTGCGGCTGAACTACGGCGAGCGCATGCGCATCGTGCTGGTCAACGACACCATGATGCAGCACCCGATCCACCTGCACGGCGTGTGGAGTGATCTGGAAAACGCCCAGGGCGAGTTCCAGCTGCGCAAGCACACCATCGACATGCCACCCGGCACGCGCCGCAGCTACCGCGTACGCGCCGATGCGCTCGGCCGCTGGGCCTACCACTGCCATCTGCTGTACCACATGGAAGCGGGCATGATGCGCGAAGTGAGGATCGAAGAATGAGCCGCTCACTGCTTTCCCCCAGCCTGCTGGCCCTGGGTCTGGCCGGCGCATTGCCGGTCTTCGCGCAGTCACACGCCGGCCATGACATGGCTGCGATGGACGCGCCCGCAAAGACCGTCAACGCACCAGTCGAACAGGTCGATCATTCGAAGATGGATCATTCGAAGATGGATTCGGGCGCGATGGACCACTCGGCCATGGACCGCTCGAAGATGGACCATGGCGCGATGCAGCCAGCGGCGATGGACCATTCGCAGATGGACCATGCGGCGATGGGTCACGGCACGCCCGCACCCACCGAACCGCGTGAGCCGATTCCGGTCCCCACCGATGCCGACCGTGCCGCCGCATTCCCGCCCATCGCCCACGGTGCAATGGAGCATGCGCCGGAGATCAACAGCTTGCTGCTGATCGACCGCCTCGAACACTGGGACGGCAAGGACAGCAACGGCCAGGCCTGGGAGGCCACGGGCTGGATCGGCGGCAACATCAACCGCCTGTGGCTGCGCACCGATGGCGAACGCAGCCGCGGCCGCACCGAGTCGTCATCGCTGGAAGCACTGTATGGCCGCAGCGTGTCGCCGTGGTGGGACGTGCTGGTCGGTGTGCGCCAGGACTTCCGCCCGGCCGACTCGCGCACGTGGGCGGCCATCGGCATCCAGGGCCTGGCGCCGTACAAGTTCGAGAGTTCGGCCACGCTGTACCTGGGCTCCGGCGGCCAGGTGCTGGCCAAGGCCGAGGTCGAGTACGACGTACTGCTGACCAACCGCCTGATCCTGCAGCCGCTGCTGGAAGCCACCGTTGCGGCCAAGGATGAACCGGAGTACGGCATTGGTCGCGGACTGAACAAGGTCGAAGCCGGGCTGCGCCTGCGCTATGAGTTCAGCCGTCGCTTCGCGCCGTACATCGGCATCAGCCACGAACGTACATTTGGCGACACCGCCGACTATGCCGGTGACCACGCGCGCGACACGCGTTGGGTGGCGGGCGTGCGCATGTGGTTCTGAGCCGCGGTTCGTGAGCAATGGCCAGCCCCGGCAGCCGCCGGGGCCGGCTACACTGCGCCACGCTCCATTGCAGGCACCGCCATGTCGTTGCAGATCCGCCGCGCCACCCTTGCCGATGTCGACGCGCTGTCGGCCATCGCAATTGCCACCTACAACGAAACCTGGGGCGATTCCTATCCGCCGCAGGAGCTGCACGATTTCCTGCAGGCGCACTACAGCAGCGAACCGCAGCGCATCGAACTGTCCGACCCACGCAGCGCGATCTGGCTGCTGATGGACGGTGATGCCGTGGTCGGCTATCTGGCCGCCGGTGCCAACACCTTGCCGCACACGGATGCACGCGAGGGCGACATCGAACTGAAGCGGTTCTACATCCTGGCTGCACACCAGAACGGCGGCCACGGCGCGCGCCTGATGGATGCGTTCATGACCTGGCTGAACCAGCCGCAGCGCCGCACCCTGTGGGTGGGCGTGTGGGAAGAAAACTTCGGTGCTCAGCGCTTCTATGCGCGCTATGGCTGCAGCAAGGTTGGCGAGTACGACTTCATCGTGGGCGACACCCACGACCGTGAGTTCATCCTTCGGCGGCCGTGATCATGCGCGCCCTGTAAAGTCGAGCCATGCTCGACTGCTTTCCTTTCCGGCCCTTGTAGAGTCGAGCCATGCTCGACTATTGGCGGCAACAGCCAGTCGAGCATGGCCCGACGCTACAAGGAGCGAAGCGCCTAGAAATCGAACAACTCCGACAGGAAGCTCTCCTTCTTCTTTTTCTTGTAGCCGTGGCCACGGTTGTCCTCGTAGCGCTGGCCGAGGTGGCGGGTATCACGGTGCATCACTGGTGGCGGCGCGGACGCCGGCTGAGCCTGCACGGGCGCTGGCGGCGGTACGGCCGCACCTGCACCAGCACGTTCGATGATCTTGTCCAGCTCGCCACGATCAAGCCAGACACCACGGCAGCCCGGGCAATAGTCGATCTCGATGCCGTGGCGTTCGGCCATCTGCAGGGTCTGGGTCGTGCATACGGGGCACAGCATCGGCATTGCTCCTGTCGGTCTGGCAATGACTCTACCTGCCCTGTGATGACTGTGCGGCAACCCATGACCGATGGCACGGGGACTTCCGACGCGTGCCCATGCCACGGCAGTCGCACACACTGGGCCCCTGTTCCGCAAGGAGTGCGTACATGACCAGGTTGTCCCGCCTACCCAACGCCGTGCGCATGGGGCTGGTACTGCTGGGCGTTGGCCTCGGCCTGAACCTGCGCGATATCGCCGCGGCCATCGGCACACCGATTCCCGCACTGCCCATCCCCTATGGCGGCAGCCTGGTGGACAACGCGCTGGCGGCGCTGGTAGCACTCCTGCTGGCCGCGCTGCTGCGCCCCCGTGGAACAAGCCTGCTGGCCAGCCTCGGGCTGCGCGGGAATGGCTGGGGCGGCCCGATGTGGGTGCTGCTGGCCACCCTGCCGTGCTGGCTGGGCCTGGCACTGCTCGGCACATCAAACAAGGCACTGACCGCATTGGACGCCACGATGCTCGCAGTGCTGTTCCCGGTGGCCGAGGAAGTGCTGTTCCGTGGCCTCGGATTCGTCTTGCTGGTGAAGATCGTTCGCGGCCCCTGGCCGTGGCTCGCACTGCCGCAGGCGCTGTTGTTCGGCATGGTCCACTGGCTGGGCTTCGGCGGTTTCGAGGGAGGTGGCACCGCCCTGTTCGTCGGCGCGGTGATCGCTCTGGGCGGCTTCATCTTCGCCTGGCTCGACCACCTCGACGGTGACACTCTGTGGTGCGGCCTGGTCCTACACGTTTCGATGAACCTGGCCTGGAATGCGTTCAGCCTTGATGACGCCGTTGCACTGGGCTGGCAGGCTACCGGCCTGCGCATCGGCACCGCCCTGCTCGCGGTCGCGGTGCTGGCCTGGCACGTTCGGCTCCGGCGCCAGAGAGACCTGTAACGCCCGCTTAGCTTGCCGTGCACGCCGGGATCACCACCGGCTTGCGCATACTTGCGCGCCTTTTCACCGTTGCTGTCCGGAGTTGCCGCGTCATGTTGCTGTCCAAGCGCCACGTCGAACCCCGCGTCCTGCTGATCGAGGACGCGGAGGAAACCCGCGAACTGAGCCGGCTGGCGCTGGAAAGCCAGGCCTGCCACGTGGTGGGCGTGAGCTCCGCCGAAGCGGCACTGGGTCTGCTGGCCGCCGGGGAGCGTTTCGATCTGCTGTTCACCGACGTCAATCTGGGCCTGATCAGTGGCATTGAAGCCGCCAACCGGGTTCGCAGTCTCTACCCACACCTGCCGATCCTGGTCACCTCGGGCATGGACCAGCACCAGGTGCTGCCGCAACTGCGCGACGGCATCCATTTCCTGCCCAAGCCCTACAACATGAGCGAACTGCTCGATGCCATCCGGCTGTGCTTCCGGCACGCGGATGTGGGCGTGTTGGTCGGGCCAGATGCACAGGCGGCGTGAGCCATTGATCCACGCATGGCGTGGATTGAACAAGGCATCAACCGCCGGTATACGGCCCTTCGCCTGGTATCACCTCCAGCAATGCGCGGGTGATTACCCGCGGGTACACCGTGAGATGGTCCTCACCGTCGATCACCACATTCTCCACCTGCAACTTGCGGCCATTCCGCCCAAGCTGGGCGGCAAAGTCGGCAGTCTGCCGCAGCATGTCGTTCCCGGTTGAGTAACGCGCCCCTGGCTTGTCCGTCTCGTAGCTGCCTACCGACAGCAGCACGCGCGTCGGCTGCGCCGGGATGGCGGCGGCATCCTGCATGCGCGGCAGCCGCAGCTGATCGAACCACAGCGAAGGACTGGACAGGATGTAGGTGCTGAACATGTCCGGCTGGGTGGTTAGCACATAGGCGCCGAACAGAGCGCCATAGGAGTGGCCGGCGAATACGCGCCGTGCCGGGTCTGTGCGGTAGCGCGCATCGACCATCGGCAGCACGTGCGCCGCCAGGAAATCGCGATAGTGCGCGGCACCACCGTAGGTGACGTCATCACTGTAGTACCCCCCGGCGGTACGCGCCGGGTCGCTGGGCGTGTAATCGCGCGAGCGGCTCTGCTTCGAAGTCAGACCCTCCTGCGGCGGCAAACCGACCAGGATGAAGTTCTCGATGTTGATGCCCTGCTGCCCCACCAGATTGCGCACGCTGCGCACCAGCGGGAAGCTGTACAGCGCATCGGTCACGTACAGCACCGGATAGTGCTTTTCAGGGTGCGCGGCATAGTCGGCCGGCAGTGCCACCCATATCGGGTAATCACGCCCAACGGGGTCATGTACGCGCAGCGCTTCCGTATCCGGCAGCACCACGCCCGGCACGGCCGTTGCCGCGCTTTCCTTCGCGTCACTCTGCATTGCCGGTGGCGCCACCGACATCGCGCATCCCGCCAGGGTCAGGCAGGCCACCACACTCCATCCACGCACACGCTGCATCAGCGCCCTCCTGTTGCGGGCGGCGCGCCCGGTGGCGCCGCTACCGCATCCTCACACGCCGTGCGGCGTGGCGCCACGCCAGGTCAGGGCGAGGCCGGCGGCGGTGCCGGGAACAGCGTGCGCAGCGCCTGCAACGCGGCCGGATGATAGATGGTGGCGTGGGTTTCCTCCGGCAGCGGCAGGTACTTCACCAGCGGTGACGGCGAGGCCCGCTGCAGCAGCGTGGCCAGCTGCGCGGCGGAGGCAGCCAGCTCCGGCTGACCACTGCTGGCCAGGAACACGCGCGGCTGCGCGCGCGTCACCGCCGGCAGCTGCTTGGCTGCGCCGGCCAGCATCGTGCCTCGGTTCCACCACAGGCTGGGATCCAGTGCGATGTAGCTGTTGAACAGCGTCGGCTCCTGCAGCAGCGTTTCGACCACGAACAGGCCGGCCAGCGATTCACCGATCAGCGCGCGCTCGTCGGTGGTCGGGTAGCGCTGGCGCACCTGCGGCATCAGCTCTTCGCGCAGGAAGCGGCGGTAGGCCGCCGATCCACCAATACGCGGTGCGATCTTCTGGTCCTGCGGGTCGTTGCTGGGCCCAGTCATGTCGCGACGGCGCTCGGTGTTCTCGATGCCGACCAGCAGGAACGGACGCATGCTGCCGTTGCCGCTCAGCACCTGCACCAGCCCGGCCACATGCAGCAAGTCCTCGCCGATGCCACCGTCGGGCATGTACAGCACCGGCAACGGCGCCTTCGGGTCCAGGCCCCAGGGCTGCGGGCGGTAGACATTGATGCGGCGGGTTTCGCCCAGCGCCTTTGACTCGATGGTGAAGGTCTCGCCGATGACCAGTGGCGAGGCGGCAGCAGGCGACGCGGTTTCGGCGGCCATCAGCGGCGCGGCGGAGACAGCGGACAACAACAGCGACAGCACGATCAAGCGCATGGGGCGGCCCATCCTGGGAAAGTGCCGAGCATAACGCCAAGGCCAAGGCGTCGGCCGATTCGGCATGCCTGCACGTACGCTACAGCGCTGCGCGATGCTTGAACTGTATCGGGAAATGACTGCAATCGCGTTTGCTAACATTCATCGTTTCCTACAAGGAGTTGGGATATGGGGGGCTTCAGCATTTGGCACTGGATCATTCTCCTGGCGGTCGTCCTGATCCCGGTCGGCATCGCAGCCGTCATCGCAGCGATTGTTCTCAGGCGAAAGTAGATCCACGCCATGCGTGGATGCGCATTCTGGGGATGCCTCAAGCGCATCCGCGATGGCGACGGCGCCGACGGCCTGCCCTGGCCGGAAACCGATCTGCCGCCCGCGCGGGAACTCGCGCTGGCACACGCGGAGCGTGCCGCCATTCGCATGCTGACCGTGGTGGAAATGCTGGACGCCGCCGAACGCTACCGGTCGATGGCCACGCCCGACCGCCATCCGGATGAGGGGCTAATCGATCGGTTGTTCCCGCCTGCCGCGGGCTGGCGGAACTGGTGTGCCGGGATATCCGGCCGGCGTAGTCGCCGTTGCATCCAGAACCGGTCCATACTTGGGACGGGCTGGTTGCCAGCCCCTTCGAAACCTACAAGGAGGTTTGCATGTTGAGTGCCGTGCTCATCGGCGCGCTGGCCGCCAGTCCGGCCGCGCCCGTACCGTATGCCGATTGCCTGCTCGGCAACATCCAGCCCGGGCTGTCTGATCGTGCCGTGCAACTGGTGCAGGAGGCGTGTGCTGCAAAGCATCCGGAGAGCTTCGCGGCAGCAATGGAGCTGGAACGCAGGACCAGTCTGCAGCGGCTCACCAATTTCGAGGCGGCAAGAGCGGAGGCGGCACGTTCCGCGAATGCGGCAGCAACGGCCGCACAGGAGGCTGCTGACGCGGCGGCCGCTAAAGCGAAGACTGCGCGGACGAAGTAGTTGCCCTGGACGAGCGCCACAAAAAAGGCACCGCATTGCGGTGCCTTTCTGAATGACCTGGGTCATGGGATGCAATGGTGGGCCGTGAAGGATTCGAACCTTCGACCAAAAGATTAAAAGAAAGCTGGCGCTTCCTTTGAAAACAACCGGTTGCGCCGCTCTATTTTTCCGCCCATCGAGCGTGGAACCATTGCAGGTCCTAAGCTCACTCGACAATTTTTCCGGCGTCTCAAGCGATATGCACGGGATCCACGACCTAGACTCCACCGTTTGACGTGGGTTGCCGAGCCGTTGGCGAACTGGTGTGCCGCGACGTACAACCATCGTGAGCGTGCGGTCGGGAACGGCAATGAGAAAGGCGCCCAGGCGCCTCCTCACAATCCAGCGGCAAATCAGGAGCGCTGCACGTTGGAATCCAGCCACGCCTGCACGCCCTGCAGCTCGGCCCCGATCTTCGCATTGAAGGTTCGCTCCACATCCCACGCAACGCCCCTCCCTTGGGCAAAGGCCGCGCGATACTTCTTTATCATGTTGCCCGGGTCGTTAGCCAGTTCCTGCATGAGCTGGGGTACACCCCAGATCGTCAGCTCGAAAGGTTCGCCGAACGCCTTCTGCAGAATATCCGGAAGGTCGCCGTAGCGGATGGTGTCACCTGCCAGATACACGATCTCGTTGCGGATCGCAGGTGTGTGGAACACGATGCGCGCTGTCATTGCGCCGATATCATCCGGCGTGGTCAAGGTGACAGCGTTGCTCGCCGAGCCCAGGGCGTTCACTTTATGCCCAATCAGGTCGACCACGCCGAAGTCGGGCTCGAAGAGGTAACTGGTGAACATTCCAGTAGAGATGATCACCCAATCCATCGCAGTCTGCGAACGCAGATACTCGCGCACGTCCAGCTGGGCGTCGAACAGATCCTGGGGGCCACCGCGCCCAATGGCATCGAAATCGACACCGAACTGCCAAGGGAAGTAGCGGGGAATACCAGACTTCACCGCCGCACGCGCGACCTTCATTGGCGTATCGCGGCCTGCGGCATAGCCGGTGCATCCAATCACTGTGTCGAACTGCGCGAAGGTGGCCGCCAACGCTTCTACTGATTCAGTTACCAGATCGCCAGCAACGATATTCACCCCCAAGGAGCGGATTTCATCAACCACCCGCTGCTTCTCCGGCCGTCCTGAGTCGATCGACGTCGCCCGTAGCATCACACTGATCTGTGTGCCTGGATGACTTACGGCCAAACGTGCAAGGTTCCGGATGACAGGCATTCCAAGCTCGCCTGCGCCGAGCACCAGGATCGACCGAGAGGGGGTAGTGCTGATATGAGATGACATGGAAATCGCCCTGTGTGTGTACGATGGCGGCGATTCTGCTCGCCTACTGGCCCACACGTAAGAAGGCACATCGATGATACCGACCGCACCGTTCATGAGTCCGGAAGAACTGCTAAGGCACTCTCAAGCCATATGCGACGGGATGAGCGAGGACGAAGATGGACTGCGCCGGGAGGTTTTAGCGCACGCTGGTAGCCGCTGGTCCCTGGGCATCATCCATGCGCTTGGCGTGTATGGAACGCTGCGTCATGCCGAGGTCGCACGACGGATGAAGGGGATCACCCAGCGCATGCTTACGCGCACCCTCCGGCAATTGGAGCGTGACGGGTTGATCAGCCGGGAGGATTTCCACGAAGTACCGCCACATGTGGAGTACAGCATCACAGCGCTGGGCAAGGACCTTCTTGTACTGATGATTCCCATGTGGACATGGGTAGTGGCTCATGCGGAGGAATTCCGCCAATGTCGGCAGAATTTTGATTCTTCAGACGGGAAATGAAGATGCACTGTCCGTTCCACGGGATCGCCGAAGGTGACGATGAACTGCCGGTGGTTCAACCGCCCGGAAGGAGGAACGCACTTGAGCGTGGAACCACTTAATTTTTCCGGAAATATGAAAAAGGCGCCGCAAGGGCGCCTAAGTCGTTGATGCAATTGGTGGGCCGTGAAGGATTCGAACCTTCGACCAAAAGATTAAAAGTCTTCTGCTCTACCGACTGAGCTAACGGCCCATTGCACTGCCCCAGCCTTTCGGCGGGGTGGGCATTCTACCCTACTTTGCCGGGCCGGGTGAAACCCTGGTGCGTCGAGGTTGCCGGCCAGCGGCCGGCACTACCCGATCTGGGCGGCCGACCTAAACCTTTCGGACCAAGGCTGCATCTCATCTGCGATCCTTCCCCCGGAGCTGTGGATGCGCCTGCCCTTCTGCCTCATTGCCGCCCTTCTGCTGCCCTGCACGGCACTGTCCGCCCCGTCCCACGTAGTCACCGACGACATCGGCCGCTTCTGGGCCACCTATGACGCTGTGCGCGCCGAGTCCGACGTCGAGCGCCAGGTCGCACTCGTGCAGGAGCGCTACATCGATCCGGGCAGCCCCGGCCTGCATGCACTGATGCAGGTGCGCAACTACACTGCCCGCGAATACGCCGCAGCCATGCGGGCCTGGCCGCGCTTCTGGGCTTCGGTGCGACCGCTCACCGCCGATGCGCAGGAGGCCAGCGCCACACTGGAACGGGACCTGGCCGCCTTCCGCACGCTCTACCCCGCCCTGCGCCCGGCCACCATCACCTATGCCGTGGGCGTGCTGCGCACCGGCGGCACCACGCTGGGTGACAAGGTGCTGATCGGAGCCGAGATGGCGCTGGGCGATGAGCGCGTGGACGTGAGCGAATTGCCGGCGAACATGCGCGATCGCCTGCGGATCTTCTACGACAGCCGGCCGGGCGCAAACAACGCGCAGAACAACCTGCATGAGTACGTGCATACCCAGCAGCGCGAGACCACCGGCAGCCTGGCGCAGTACGCGGTGCGCGAAGGGGTGGCGGAGTATGTGGCCGAACGTCTGAGCGGGCGTCGGCCGGCGTTGCCTCTGTACAGCTACGGGCCGGCGCACGAAGCGGAAATCCGCACGCGCTTCATTGCCGAGATGGACGGGAACAACCTGGACAACTGGCTGTACAACAGCGCCCGCAATGCGTTCGGGGTGAGTGATCTGGGCTACTACGCCGGCTACCGTATCGCCCAGGACTACATGCGCCAGCAGGCCGACGAGAGAGCCGGCATCGCGCGGATGATCGAGCTGGACTATGCCGATCCGAGTGCGGTGCGGGCGTTTATTGAAGCGTCGGGGTGGTTGCAGGCCCGGTAGACCAAGGAGTGCGAACCAGCGGTTCGCACCCACCGAGGCAGTGACTGCGCGGTCAGGCGTACAGCGTCGGGTCCGGCACGCCGGCTTCGGCGAAGCCCTGCGCGCGCAGGCGGCAGGCGTCGCAGTGGCCGCAGGCGGCGCCGTTGGTGTCAGCGTTGTAACAGGACACGGTCAAGCCAAAGTCCACGCCCAGGCGCACGCCTTCGCTGACGATCTGGCCCTTGCTGAGGAACTGCAGCGGCGCATGCACCTTGATGCCCGCCCCCTCCACGCCGGACTTGGTGGCCAGGTTGGCCAGCGCCTGGAACGCGGCCACGAACTCGGGGCGGCAGTCCGGATAGCCGGAATAATCCACGGCGTTGACGCCGCAGAAGATGTCGTTGGCACCGAGCACTTCGGCCCAGCCCAACGCCAGCGACAGCATGATGGTGTTGCGCGCAGGCACGTAGGTGACCGGGATGCCGGCACCGCCGGCCTCGGGCACGTCGATGTCGTCGGTCAGTGCCGAGCCGCCGATGCTGCGCAGGTCCACGTCCACGGTCTTGTGCGCGACCACGCCCTGGGCCTTGGCCACGCGGGCGGCGGCATCCAGTTCGGAGGTATGGCGCTGGCCATACCGCACGCTCAGCGCATGCACGGCGAAGCCCTGTTCCTGGGCCATGGCGATGACGGCGGCTGAATCCATGCCGCCGGAGAGAAGCACGACTGCCTTCTTCATGGGAAAAACATCCGGTTGGGAGGGGAAAGCCAGCACGCTGTCCCGCGCCGGAGCTACATCAGGGAACGTTGCCTGGGCTCATCGGCCCGGCTCGTCGTTCCACAGGATTTTATGCAACTGCATCTGGAAGCGCACCGGCAGCCGGTCTTCGACGATCCAGTCGGCCAGCTGCCGCGCGGTGATCTCGCCCTTGCTGGGCGAGAAGAACACGGTGCAGCGCTTGACCAGATCGTGCTCGACCAGAAGGGCCTTGGCCCAGTCGTAGTCCTCGCGGCTGCAGATGACGAACTTGATCTGGTCGCGTGCGGTCAGCAGCGGCAGGTTTTCCCAGCGGTTGCGCGCCGCTTCGGCCGAACCCGGGGTCTTGATGTCGACCACCCGCGATACGCGTGGGTCTACCGCGCTGACGTCCAGCGCACCGGAGGTTTCCAGCGAGACATCCATGCCGGCATCGCACAGCTTCTGCAGCAACACCAGGCAGCGCTTCTGCGCCAGCGGCTCGCCGCCCGTCACGCAGACGTGGCGCACGCCTTGGGCCAGCACCTCGGCCACGATGTCGTCGATGTCCCACCAGGTGCCGCCATGGAAGGCATAGGCGGTATCGCAGTACTGGCAGCGCAGCGGGCAGCCGGTCAGGCGTACGAACACGGTCGGCCAGCCGGCGGTATCGGCTTCGCCCTGCAGCGAGGTGAAGATCTCGGTGATCTTCAGGCGCGGCAGTGGCGACTGCACGATGTCGCTGGGGGTGGCGACGGCGTTGGACGGAGTAACGGCGGTCATGGCAAACAATTCTTCATGGGACGGGCGACCGATTTATCGGCGCCGGAAACGAAAGCAGCCGAGCATGGGCTCGGCTCTACAGGAGGCTGCCGGAAATCAGCCCAGCGCCACGGTACGCATTGTACGCCCGGTCAGCGGATCAGCGGATCTGCTTGCCGAGGCGGATGGACTGCAGACGGTCCTGCGCGGTGCGCGCGGCGTCCGAGCCCGGGTACTGCGCCACGACGGTCTCCAGCGTCTGCTGGGCCTGGTCGACCTTGCCCTCGCCATACTGCGAGAGGCCGACCTTGAGCAGGCCGCCAGCGGCCTTGTCGTGGGTTGGATAGCGCGACAGCAGTTCGCGGAACTGGGTCTCGGCCATCGGGAAATTGCGGGTGGCGTAGTAGCTCTCGCCCAGCCAGTACAGTGCGTTCGGCGCGTAGACGCCGTTCGGGTACAGCTGCAGGAAGCTCAGGAACAGCTGCGCTGAATCATCGTACTTGCCGGCCTTCAGCGAATCGAAGGCGACATTGTAGGAGGTCCGCTCATCGCCGGTGGCGGCAAGACTGCCGGCATCACCATGGACGGAAGGCGGCCGCTCGGAAGTGGCCGCCGCTGCGGGTTTTGCCGGGGCCGGAGCGGCCTTCGGCGCGCTCGCCGGAACGGGCGGCAGGGCCGGGGCGGCATTGCCCCCTTCCAACCGGTTCAGGCGGCTGTCCAGATCCAGGTACTGATCCTGGGCGGACTGCTTGAGCTGGGCATTGTCGTGCTGCAACTGCTCGATCGAGGCCTGCAGGCTGGTGACCTGCTGCCGCAGCTGGTTGATCTGGTTCAACAGGTCCTGGTTGGCACTGTTGTTGTACATCTGCTGCTCGAGCGCGCCGACACGGTCAGCCAAGCTCTGTCGCTGTGCATGCGCCGGCGCGGCAGCCACGAGGGCTGCCGCAACGACCAGCATCAATTTGATGCCAATGCGCATGGATTACTGCGCGGTGTAGACGATTTCGACGCGACGGTTCTGCGACCAGCAGGACTCGTTCGACTCGGTGCAGACCGGACGCTCTTCACCGTAGGAAACGACGGTCAGCTGCGAAGCCGAGCCACCGTTGGCCTGCAGGGCCGAGTTGACGCCGTTGCCACGACGCTCACCCAGGGCCTGGTTGTACGCGCGCGAACCGCGCTCGTCGGTGTGGCCCTGCAGGGTGATGCGCGAGGACGGACGGTCACGCAGGTACTTGGCGTGGCAAGCCATGATGGCCTGGAATTCCGGCTTCACGTCTTCCTTGTCCAGGTCGAAGTAGACAACGCGCTGGCGCAGGCAAGCGTCGGTGTCCAGGTCGCCCGGGCCGTACAGGCCCGAGGTCGACGGACCGGTCGGGGTGGTGGTCGAGGTGCCGGTGTCAACCGGGGCTGCCGGCTCTTCCTTCACCTTCTTCGAGCAACCGGCCAGGACGGCCACAGACAGCAGGGAAACAAGCAGAACGCGGGTGGACTTGTTCATGGCGATACCTTTGTGGCTCCTAGGCCGATGAGGGGTTCAAGACAACGAAAATATTAACACTCTTTTAGCGCTGGGTACGGTATGGGGACCATGCCGGTTCGCGCACATCACCATCGGCCAGGACCAGGCGCTGGCGGACCCGCGCATCGGCCGAGACGGCATACAAAACACCACGGCCACCTTCGCGGGCGGCATACAACACCATGCTTGCGTTGGGCGCAAAGCTCGGCGATTCATCCAGCGAACCCGGGGACAGCGTGCTCCAGCGCGGCGAACCCAGCGAGCTGTCCATCATCGCGATCTTGTAGCTGTTGCCCGAGCCCTGGGCGACGGCGATCTTCTTGCCGTCGTAGGAGACCGAGGGCTTGGCATTGTAGTTGCCCTGGAAGGTCACGCGCTCGGCGCTGCCACCGCCCGCGCCGACCTTGTAGACCTGCGGACGGCCACCACGGTCGGAGGTGAAGTACACCGCGCTGCCGTCCGGTGCCCAGGTCGGCTCGGTATCGATGGCGAAGTGGTTGGTCAGCTGGGTCAGCTGCTTGCTGCCCAGGTCCATCACGTAGATTTCCGGATTGCCCGAACGCGACAGGGTCAGGGCCAGCTTGCGGCCGTCCGGGGAGAACGCCGGGGCGCTGTTGATGCCGCGGAAGCTGGTGACCAGCTCACGCGCACCGGTGCCGATGTTCTGGATGTAGATGGCCGAATTGCCACGCTCGAAGCTGACGTAGGCCAGCTTGCTGCCATCCGGGCTCCACGACGGCGACAGCAGCGGCTCGGCCGAACGCACGATGGTCTGCGGGTTGTAGCCGTCGGAGTCGGCCACCATCAGCGCATAGCGCATGGCGTCGCCCTTGCCGCTGGCGGTCACGTAGGCGATGCGGGTCCAGAAGGCGCCACGGATGCCGGTGATCTTCTCGTAGATGGCGTCGGCCATCTGGTGGGCAACATCGCGCATGGCATTGCCACGGGCGGTCATCGCCAGGCCCAGCAGGCGCTCGCCCTTGGGCACGTCGAACAGTTCGTATTCGACGCGGTAGGCGCCGGCACCCGCGTCGAGCACGCGGCCGACCACGATGTAGTTCTGCTTCAGCGCGCGCCAGGTGGCGAACTGGATGTCGCCGCCACGCACGGGCTTTTCGACGATCTGCGCTTCCGGCAGCGTGCGGAACTGGCCCGAGCGCTCGAGGTCGGCGCGGACCACGCCGGCGACGTCGGTCTGCGGTGCAGCCGCCGAACCCTGGTAGGGCATCGGCACGATGGTGATCGGCAGAGCGGAAGCATTGCCGCCGATGATGTCGATATCCAGCCCCTTCTGCTGCGCGACGGCAGCAAAGGGCAGCAACAGGGCCGCAAACACGGCAAGCCAGCGAGGCATCTTTTTCATGGAGCGCTCAATAGGGGGAAACCGGAACGAGGGATAGCAAAGCGGAAGTGAACCGCTTCGCAATCATGAACCAAGGGTACGTGAATTCCGGGTCAGTTCCAGCCCGTCCTCTCACGCACCGTTAACGTCGTGGCTAACATCGCACCGTCTGCCCAGGTCACACCGCCCCACAGGACGGTGTTCGACAGCAGCCCACAGCCTGCCCGGTCGAGACCGGGCCTGCCAGAGGCAAGTGCGACATCCGTGGGCGCGGGTAGCCGGGAGCCACCCTGCCCTGCCCGCCTCAGCGATCCTGGGCGGTAAAGGTGAAGTTGAGCGTGCGCGCGAACACCGACTCGAAGCCGCGGTAGGGCAGTGGCTGCGCATTGAGCACGGCGGCCTCGATCGAACGCTTGCCGGCCTCGTCGTACGGGCAGTTCGGGCTGACCTTGGCCTGCATCACCGTGCCACCCGGAATCTGGGTGATGGTGATCTGGCAGCGCTGGCCCAGCGGCACCGTATCCGGGCGCACCCACTGCGACAGCACCTTGGCCTGGATCGCTGCAGCATATTTGGCCGAAAGATCGTCGCTGTTGCCACCACCACCGGCGGCGGGCTGGGAGGCACCGCTGGCGCCGGCGGCGGCACTGCCGGCAGCATTGCGCGCGGCGGCCACCTGGCGCAGCTTCTGCTCGGCCAGCTTGGCTTCCTTCTCGGCCTGCTCGCGGCGGGCACGGATCTCGGCGATCTTCTTCTGCTTCTCGGCCTCGGCCTTGTCAGCGGCCACGCGCTCCTGCTCGGCCTGCTTCTTCTTCTCGTCCGCTTCCTGCTGCTTGGCCAGGCGCAGCTTCTGCTCCGCTTCTTCCTGGCGTTTGCGTTCGGTGAGGTCGATCTGCTCCTGGCGGCGTTTGGCCTCCTGTTCCTGCTTGGCCTTCTCCTGGGAGATGGCCAGCGCACTCACCGCTTCCTGGTCCTTGGTATCCGGCTGTGCGACACGCTCCTGCGCCTGTTGCTGCTGGGGCGTGGGGGCATCCTGCGGGCGCGGCTCGGGAATCGGCTGCGGCGGCGGAATGGTGTCTTCCGGCACCGGGATCGGCTCGGCGACCGGCGGCGGCAGGTCCTCCAGCTTTTCCGACTGGCGCAGGGCCTGGCGCGCGGCGGAGGCCTCGGACGCGGACAGCGCGAGGCTGGCCTCGACCGAGGGGTCGCCGGCGGCGGCATCGGTGTTGCGCTGGGGCGACCACAGCCAGGCCACGATGAAGACCAGCGCGACCAGCAGGTGCACCAGCAACGCCAGCGCCAGGGGCAGGCCCCAGCCGGGTTCGCGCTGATGCGGGGGTGGCAGGGCGTCAGCGTGCATCGGTGGCCAGGCCTACCTTGTCTACCTTGGCGCGCTTGATCACGTCCATCGCGGCGATGACCTTTTCATAGGCCACGGCGCGGTCGGCGGCGACGATCACGCGCACGCCCTTGTCCTGGGCGGCGATGCCGGCCAGGCGGCCTTCCAGTTCCTCGGCAGACACGGCGGTCGGCTCCTTGGCGTCGGGCAGCTTCAGGCTGAGCTGGCCGTCCTGGCGCACCGAGACGATCACCGGGTCCTGCTTGCTCTCCAGCGCCTTGGCGTTGGACTGCGGCAGGTCGACGTCGAAGCTCAGCGTGAGCAGCGGTGCGGTGACCATGAAGATGATCAGCAGCACCAGCATGACGTCGATGTAGGGAACGACGTTGATTTCCGATTTCAGCTTGCGGCGCTTGCGGCGACCGATGGCAGCGGACATGGCTTGGACTCCCGGGTCAGGCGCTTACTCGTCGCCAGCGCTCTGGCGCTGCAGGATGGAGCTGAACTCTTCGGCGAAGGTCTCGAACCGCACCGACATACGCTCCACGCGCGTGGTGAAGCGGTTGTAGGCCCACACCGCCGGGATCGCTACGAACAGGCCGATGGCGGTGGCGAACAGGGCTTCGGAGATGCCCGGGGCGACGGCGGCGATGCCGGCCTGCGCACCGCTGCTGATCATGTCGTGCATGGTCACCATGATGCCGAACACGGTACCGACCAGGCCCACGTACGGGGCGGTCGAGCCGATGTTGGCCAGCAGTTCCAGGTTGCGCTCAAGCTGGTCCACTTCGCGGGTATAGGTAGTGCGCATGGCACGCTGCGCGCCTTCCAGCTGCGCACGGCCATCCAGACGGCGCTTGTCACGCAGGCGGGTGTATTCGCGGAAACCGGCTTCGAAGATCGCTTCCAGGCCGCCGACATTGCGGCTGCGGTCGGTGGCCGAGCTGTACAGCTTGCCCAGATCGGCGCCGGACCAGAAGCGGTTCTCGAACTCGTCGGCTTCGCGGGTGGCCTGCTTGAACACGCGGGCCTTGCGGAAAATGATCACCCAGCTGACGAACGAGCCGACCAGCAGCAGCAGCACGATGATCTTCACCGGCAGGCTGGCCTTGGCCATCAGTTCGAGGTAGTTGATGCCGCCGCCGGTGGTGGCCTGGGCAAGGGTCTGGGTCGCGGCGTTGCTGACGTCGGCCGGCAGTGCCTCGGTGACCGTGGCCTGCAGGGCCAGGAGCGTTGCGATCATCCGTTGTTCCTCAATGTTCGGATTCGGGGTGGAGGTGGGGTTGCAGCACGGCAAGGACGGCCTCGTCCATGCCGCGCGGGCGGAAACTGGCCGCTTCCAGTGCGGCGATGCGGACCTGCGCCGACAGCAGCAGCTCGCCGTCGCGCAGGATCTGCTGGTCGAAGACCATGCTGGCCTTCTTCAGCTGGACCAGGCGTGCGCTCACCTGCAGGGTGTCATCCAGCCGTGCCGGCTTGATGAAATCCATCTGCATCGAGCGCACCGCGAAGACCATCCCATGCTCGGCGCGCATGCGCTCCTGGCCGTAGCCCAGCGCACGCATCCATTCGGTCCGGGCCCGTTCCATGAAGGCAACGTAGCGGGCGTGGTAGACCACGCCACCTGCGTCGGTATCTTCCCAGTAAATGCGTGTCGGCCAACTGAATAGTGGCTCAACCGACATCGGGAACCTCCGCGAACAGGTCCTGCGGCGGATTCTTCGGCTTCAGGCCCATGTGCCGGTAGGCCTTGTGAGTCGCCATGCGGCCGCGCGCGGTACGCACCAGGAAGCCCTGCTGGATCAGGTACGGCTCGACCACGTCTTCCAGCGTGCCGCGCTCTTCGGACAGTGCTGCGGCCAGCGATTCGATGCCGACCGGGCCGCCATCGAAGTAGTCGACCATGGTCTTGAGCAGGCGGCGGTCAAGCTCGTCGAAGCCCTCCGGGTCGACCTTCAGCATCTGCATGGCAGCCTGTGCCACGGCCTCGTCGATGTGGCCGCCGGCCTTGACCTGCGCGTAGTCGCGCACGCGGCGCAGCAGGCGGTTGGCGATACGCGGGGTGCCACGCGCGCGGCGCGCGATCTCCCCTGCCCCATCGGCGGTGCAGTCGATGGCCAGAATGGCCGCCGAGCGGCGCACGATCCGGGTCAGCTCCTCGACGCTGTAGAACTCCAGGCGCTGGACGATGCCGAAGCGGTCGCGCAGCGGCGCGGTCAGCAGGCCGGCACGGGTGGTGGCGCCAATCAGGGTGAACGGTGGCAGGTCGATCTTGATCGAGCGGGCGGCGGGGCCCTCGCCGATCATGATGTCGATCTGGAAATCTTCCATCGCCGGGTACAGCACTTCCTCGACCACCGGCGACAGGCGATGGATTTCGTCGATGAACAGCACATCGTGCGGCTGCAGGTTGGTAAGCAGCGCAGCGAGGTCGCCGGCTTTCTCGATCACCGGGCCGGAGGTGACCCGCAGGGCCACGCCCAGTTCGTTGGCGATGACATGGCTGAGGGTGGTCTTGCCCAGGCCGGGCGGCCCGAAGATCAGCACGTGGTCGAGCGCGTCGCCACGCCCCTTGGCCGCCTGGATGTAGATTTCCATCTGCTCGCGCACCGGCACCTGGCCGAGGTAGTCGGCAAGGCGCTTGGGGCGGATGCTGGCGTCGGCGGCGTCATCCTCGCGGGTGGCGCCGGCGCCGATGATGCGGTCGTCGGTCATGTGCTGATTATGCGGCAAAAGTGCGGGTTTCGGCCGGGCTGCGCCCGGCACCCGCAGAGGCAACGTCAACGTCAACGTCAACGTCAATTGCGAATCTACTGGGGATGGCGGGGTGGGTCCGGTCGCGGGGGACGCCGTGAACCCGTCCTTGGGGGCTTGGCCGCGGCATCCATGCCGCGGAC